>NZ_QOWC01000354.1 GCF_003574465.1 Methylobacterium crusticola | reverse complement strand
GGGCGTCGGCCCGGCTGCGGGCGTCGGCCCGCCGCTACAGGCGCACCTCGCCCCGGCCGATGCGCGCGAACAGGTCGGCGTCGAGGGGCACGTAGGCGCCCGCCGCGGCGTCGTCGAACAGGAGCGGGTCCGTCGTGCGGGCGGGGTCGAAGCCGTCGGCCACGAGGCCCTGCTTCATCTGCTTGAAGGTCGCGGTGACGGCGAAGCCCGGGCAGAGGCGCAGGAAGAGCGGCCGCGCGTAGGCGGGCAGGCGCGCCGCGAGGTGGGTGCGCAGGGCGGCGGGATCGAAGTCCGGGCCCACCGTCAGGGCGGCCATGCCGGCCCGGCCCTCGGTGCCCGGCACGGCGACGCCGTAGACCGCGGCCTCGGTCACGCCCGCGGCCGTCCCGAGGGCCGCCGCGACCTCGGTGGTGGCGACGTTCTCGCCCTTCCAGCGGAAGGTGTCGCCGACCCGGTCGACGAAGCTGTAGAAGCCCTGGCGGTCGACCCGCATCAGGTCGCCGGTGCGCATCCAGGCGTCGCCCGGGGCGAAGACGTCGCGCAGCACCTTGGCGTCGCTCGCCGCCGCGTCGGTGTAGCCCTCGAAGCGCTGGCTGCCGACCTCCCGGGACAGGCGGCCGATCAGCTCGCCGGCCTCGCCCGGCGGGCAGCGCACGCAGCGCCCGTCCGGCCCGCGCTCCGGCAGCCCCGTCGCGGCGTCGTGGCGCACCAGGGCGGCGGGCGAGCGGTGGGCCAGGAAGGGCGGCACGCGGCCGACGGCGCCGACCCGGCCCTCGACGTTGACGAGCGACAGCGTGCCCTCGGTGGCGGCGTAGAACTCGAGGATCCGCGGGATGGCGAAGCGCGCCTGGAACGCCTCCCAGATCTCCGGGCGCAGGCCGTTGCCGGCGCACAGGCGCAGCGCGTGGGCGCGCTCCAGGGGATGGGCCGGGGCCACGAGGAGGTAGCGGCACAGCTCGCCGATGTACTGGAACAGCGTGCAGCGCTCCGCCGCGACGTCGTCCCAGAAGCGCCGCGCCGAGAAGCGCTCGCGCAGCACCGCCGCGCCGCCCCCCACGATCACGCTGCCGGTCGCCACCACGCCGCCGACGCTGTGGTACATCGGCAGGCAGTTGAGGAGCCGGTCCTCGGGCGTCGTCCCCATCAGGCCCGAGAACCAGTGGGTCCAGGTCATCACCCGGTGGTGGCTCACCCGCGCGGCCTTGGGCAGGCCGGTCGTGCCGGAGGTGTAGATGTAGAGGGCGGTGTCGCCGAGGGTGACGTCGCGCTCCTCGGCGGCCGCGAGGGCGTCCGTGCCGAGGCCGCGCAGGGCCGCGTCGAGGTCGTCGCCCCACAGGCGGGGCGCCGCCGCGAGGTGGGGCGCGGCCTGCGCGACCGCCTCCCGCAGGCCCTCGGCGACGATGAGGTGGCGGGGCGCCGCCGCGTCGATGCAGTGGGCCAGCGCCGGTCCGGTCAGCTGCGTGTTGAGGAGCGCCGCGACGCCCCCGACCCGGCTGATCCCGAGCCAGGCCGCCATGTAGTCCGGGCAGTTCGGCATGAGGAGGCCGACCGCGTCGCCCGGGCGCACGCCCTGGGCCAGCGCCCAGCGCGCGTAGGCCCGGGCGCGCTCCGCGAGGCCCTGGTGGCTCAGGCGCGCGCCCTCGCCGATCAGCGCCGGCCGCGCCCCGTGCGCCAGGGCCAGCTCCTCGACGACCCGGGGCAGGGTGCGGGACGGTTGCGTCCCGATCCGGGACGTCCGCTCCAGCGCCCCGATCCAGCCCGCCGCCGAGGAGGGGGGCCGCGCCGCCGGGTCACGTGCCGCTGCCGCCATGCTCATGACCCGTCCCGCCTCGACCCGCCCGACCGGCCGCACCCTCCCGCCGAACCTCTGAAGAATCGGTGTGCCGGCCGCATCGAACCCGCCCGGCCGCGCGCCTGACGCAGCAGGATGCCGAGATCTCGACCGGTCGCCGCAATCCGATCTTCATCATGTCTCCGATCTCGGGCGGTCCGGCGCCGCCCGGGCGGTCCGCCCGCAAGCAAGCCGCAACGTTCGCTGCTTAAGGCTCGGATCCGACGACGGGCCCGATCGTCCCGGCCGTGCGGGAGAAACCCGACCGGTGGCGGTGCGGGGCTTGCAGAACGGACGACGACACCGGGAAGTGTAAGGAATCGGGACGATGCGGGCAGAGACGATCGCGGTCCATGCCGGGTACGACGACGATCCGACGACGCACGCCGTCGCGGTCCCGATCTACCAGACCGTCGCCTACTCGTTCGACAGCGCCGATCACGGCGCCGCCCTGTTCAACCTGGAGGCGGAGGGCTACCGCTACAGCCGCATCGCCAACCCGACGAACGCCGTGCTCGAGCGGCGCGTGGCGGACCTCGAGGGCGGGCACGCGGCGCTGAGCACCGCCACCGGCCAGGCGGCCCTGCACTACGCCATCGCGACCCTCGCCGATTGCGGCGGCAACATCGTGTCGGTGCCTCAGCTCTACGGCACCACCCACACCCTGTTCGCCCACGTCTTCCCGCGCCAGGGCATCCACACCCGCTTCGCGGCGAGCGACCGCCCGGAGGACATCGCCCGGCTCATCGACCGCGACACCAAGGCGGTCTACTGCGAGAGCATCGGCAACCCGGCCGGCAACATCTGCGACATCGAGGGCCTCGCCGCGGTGGCGCACGCCCACGGGGTGCCGCTCGTCGTCGACAACACGGTGGCGACCCCGATCCTGATGCGCCCCCTCGACCACGGGGCCGACGTGGTGGTGGCCTCCCTCACGAAGTTCATGGGCGGCCACGGCACCACGCTCGGCGGCATCATCGTGGACGGCGGGCGCTTTCCCTGGATGGAGCACGCCGGGCGGTTCCCGATGCTGTGCGAGCCGGACGCGTCCTACCACGGCCTCGTCTACGCCGAGCGCTTCGGGCCGGGCGCCTTCGCGGCGCGGGCGCGCAGCGTCTACCAGCGCACGACCGGGGCGGTCCTCGCGCCGCTGAGCGCCTTCCTGCTGCTCCAGGGCATCGAGACGGTGGCCCTGCGCGTCGAGCGCCACGTCGAGAACGCCCGCAAGGTCGCCGAATTCCTGCGCGATCATCCCCGGGTGGCCTGGGTCAACTACGCCGGCTTCGCCGACAGCCCGCACCACGCCATGGCGCGCAAGTACCTCGGCGGGCGCGCCTCCTCGCTCCTGACCTTCGGGGTCGCGGGCGGGTTCGAGGGCGGGCGGGCCTTCTACGACGCCCTGCGGCTCGTGAAGCGGCTCGTCAACATCGGCGACGCGAAGTCGCTCGCCTGCCACCCGGCCTCGACCACCCACCGCCAGATGAGCCCCGAGCAGCAGCGCCAGGCCGGCGTCCTGCCGGAGACGATCCGGATCTCCGTCGGCATCGAGCACAGCGACGACATCCTGGCCGACCTCGATCAGGCGCTCGCCGCGTGCGGCGGCGGCCTGATGCAGGCGGCGGAATGAGCCGCCGGAGGCCCCGATGCTGAGCCCCGACCAGGACCCGGCGGCCCGCTACGCCGCCGGCCGAGACCCCTGCGGCCGGGAGGCCGCGGCCCGGGCGCGGCCCGGCGAGGGGCTGACGATCGGCCTCCTCAACAACATGCCGGACGCGGCGCTCGCCGCGACCGAGCGGCAGTTCGCGCGCCTGGTCGTGGCCGGCGGGGCCGGCCTGCCGGTGACCATGCGCCTGTTCCACCTGCCGGAGATCGAGCGCGGGCCGGCCGGCCGGGACCACCTGCGCGGGCGCTCGGCGCCCGCCGCCGCGATGGCCCGGGCCGGGCTCGACGCCCTGATCGTCACCGGCTGCGAGCCGCGGGCGGCCTGCCTGCGCGACGAGCCCTACTGGCCGTCCCTGACCGAGGCGATCGACTGGGCGCGCACGGCGACGCGCTCGGTGCTGTTCTCGTGCCTGGCCGCCCACGCGGCGGTGCTGCACCTCGACGGGCTTCCCCGCAGGCGCCTGCCGGCGAAGCGCTCCGGCGTCTTCGCCTGCCGCGCCGTCGCCGCGCATCCGCTCCTCGCGGGCCTCGGGCCGGACCTCGCGGTCCCGCATTCCCGCTACAACGACCTGCCCGCGGAGGCGCTCCCGGGCCTCGGCTACGAGGTGCTGACGCGCTCCGAGGAGGCGGGCGCCGACCTGTTCGTGAAGCCGGGGCCGAGCCTCCTCGTGTTCCTCCAGGGGCATCCCGAGTACGACCGCGACAGCCTCGCCCGGGAGTACCGGCGCGACCTCGGACGCTTCCGGGACGGGGCGCGGCCGGACCGCCCGGACCTGCCGGCGCACTACTTCGACCCCGACGTCGCGGCGAGCCTCGCGGCCTGCGCCCGACGCCCCGGGCCCGGGGCCGGCCTGCCGGACTGCCCAGCCCCGGCCTACGCCGCGTGGCAGGACGACGCCGCGCGCCTGTTCGGGAACTGGCTCGGCATCGTGGCGGCGTCCCGGGCCGCGGAAGCCCCGCGGGCCACCGACGCCCCGCGGGCCGCCGAAGCCCCGCGGACAGCGGGAGCCACCCGGGCCGAGGAGGCTCCGTGGGCCGCCGAGGCTCCGTGGGCCGCCGGGGGCCCGGGGCTCGCCCGCGCGCCGCGCCCGCTCGACCACGCGGCCGCGCCCTGAGGGC
>NZ_KZ984672.1 GCF_003574465.1 Methylobacterium crusticola | reverse complement strand
CGCCGCCGCCGGGGCGGCCGGGCCGCCCAGCAGCAGGATCGCCAGGGCGGCGCCCCGCCCGTGGCGCCGCCAGGCCGCGGGACGCGGCCGGCGCCGGGACATCTCCAGCATGGCGTGCTCCGATCGGCTCAGGATTGCAGGGGCGTGTCGACGATCGCCAGGGGCTGGCCGCCCGGGACGAACGCGACGCTCGCGACGCCGAGCAGCCGGCGCAGCTCGCCCGCCGGCACCCGCATGGGTCCGGGCGAGGGGGCGGTCCCGGGCGCCGGCTGGGGGAACGCCGTCGAGCGCGCGGTGTGGAACGCGACCGTGCCCTCCACCTTCTGCATGACCTGGTGGATGTGGCCGTTGAGCACCGTCACGGAGGCGAAGCGCCGCAGGTGTCCGAGCGCGCGGGCTCCGTCCTCCGTGCCCCAGCCCCAGTCCGGATAGACGGTCCAGAGCGGGATGTGAGCGAAGACCACGACCGGGGTCGAGGAGGCGAGCCCGGCCACGTCCGCCTCCAGCCACGCGAGCTGCTCGGCCCCGAGGTTGCCGAGCCCGCCGGCCTTGAGGTCCACCACGTTCACGAGGCCGATGAAGTGGATGCCGCCGTGGTCGAAGCTGTACCAGCCGGCGCCCCGGGTGCCGCGGCCGTAGCGCTCGAGGTAGGCCCGGCCGCGCCCGTCGTCGAGCAGGTCGTGCTCGCCCGGCACGAAGAACACCGGCAGGCCCGCCTCCCGCAGGACCTGATCGGCATCGTCGAACTCGCGCTCCTTCGAGAGGTGGCTGATGTCGCCCGTGTGCAGGATGAAGGCGGGCTTCGCCGGGAGCGCCCGGATCTGCGCCACGGCCGCGCGGAGCGTGGCGAGGGCGTCGGGGTTGGCGGCCTTGTCGAAGCCCACGTGGCTGTCGCTGATCTGCAGGAACGTGAGGCCCTGCGCGGGGCCGTCCGCGGCGAGCGCCTGCGACAGCCCCACCGCCCGGGGCAGGCCGCCGGCGGCACTCCACAGGAGGCCGGTCCCGGCCCAGGTCATGCATTCGAGGAAGCCGCGGCGGTCGAGGCCGTCGCGGTCCCGCGTGGACGCGTGCGAGTCGATGTCATGGGTCATCCGGGATCTCCCGTCGCCGAGGGCAGCAGGCGACGCCCTCGCCGGTCAGGACCGGCCGGGGACCCGGTTTATTCCCGGAAATCCGCCGGCACGCCGGCGCGGCGGGGCCGCGGCGCTCCCCGGGGGGCGCGGCGGGCGGAGCGTTTGGCACGCCGTCGCGAGTCCGCTTAAGACAGGCCGACGCGCCTCTGTCCGGCCCGCGCGCGGGCCCGAATCGTGCCAGGTGCCCGGGACAGGATGGCGTGCAGCATGGCGCTCCAGGACAGGATCGGCGGGATCGCGCAGCGGCTCGTCGCGCAGGCGACGGCGAGCGACGACGCCGCGTCCATCGTCGGCGGCGTCTGCGACGCCCTCGTGGCGGCCGGGCTGCCGCTCTGGCGCGCCAGCATCTCGGTCCCGACCATCGACCCGCTGTTTCGCGGCGCGAGCCTCGCGTGGCGCCGCCGGCAGGGCACCACCCTCTCGCCGACCGCGCACGGGGAGGCGGGCGACGACGAGTTCGCGCAGAGCCCCATCGGCTGGCTCCAGGCGGCGGATCTCGCCTACGCGCGCTGGCGCCTGGACGGCGGGGACCACCCCGCCCTGCCGCTCCTCGCCCGCATGAGGGCGGCGGGCGCCACCGACTACGTGCTCCACCTCACGGCCTTCACGCCGGGCACGGCGCTCTCGGGCGCGGGCCTCTCCTTCGCGACCGACCGGGCGGGGGGCTTCACGCCGGCCGAGCTCGCGGCGCTTTCCGCCCTCGTCCCGACGCTGGCCCTCGCGACGGCGAAGCTCAGCCTGTCGCACACGCTGCGCGAGGTCGTGAGCACCTATCTCGGCCCGGCCACGGGCGGGCGCGTGCTCGCGGGCGAGATGCGGCGCGGGCAGGGCGCGGTGGTGCCCGCCGCGATCCTGCTCGCGGACCTGCGCGGCTTCACGGCGCTCGCGGACCGCGACGACCCGCTGCGGGTCGTCGGCTGGCTCAACGAGCACTACGACGCCCTCGGCGAGCCGGTCCAGCGCCACGGCGGCGAGGTCTCGAAGTTCCTCGGCGACGGCTTCCTGGCGGTCTTCCCGGTGGCCGCTCCGGACGCGCGGGACTGCCCGGCCTGCGCGGGGGCGCTTCGCGCCGCCGGGGAGGCGCTGGCGCGCAACCGCGCCCTCAACGCCGCCCGCCGCCGCGACGGCGGGCCGGCGCTCGAGGCCGACATCGTGCTCCATTACGGGCACGTCGTGTACGGCAACGTCGGCACCGGCCGCCGGCTCGACTTCACGGTGATCGGCCAGGCCGTGAACGAGGCGAGCCGGATCGAGCCCCTGTGCGGCGCGCTGGATCGGCCCCTCCTCCTGTCCGACGCCTTCGCGGCGCGCTGCGCGGCGCCGCTGACCGCCCTCGGCGAGTTCGCCCTGCGCGGGATCGGGCAGACGCGGCGGATCTGGNGGGGACCCGCCGTGAGCCGGCGGGGCGCGCGCGCCCGAGCACCGGGCCGGCGCCGCCAAGCACTCACTCAGGTGAACGACAGCTTGACAGCAGCGCGCCGACGCATGTTAGGGTAAGATTGACCATTGCATCCGCGTAGATGTGTTTCGGCGAGGCCGAGGATCGACTCGGCACCTCGCGCCCGGAAAGAAGTTTCGGGCGAACACCTCTGAATACATACTCCGTTAAGGAACAACACAGAATGTGTCGACCGCGGTGTCCGCAGGACAGCATGCTCGAGCGACGTGATGGCGGCCGTGCTGACGCCGGGGCGCGCGGCCGGCGCTCCTCGCGCGGGCGCCCCGCCGGGTCGGGCACGAGGCGCGCGGGCCCGATCCCGCCCGCGTTCCGGGCCGTCCGCCGGTCGCGCCCGTCCACCTGACGGCCCGGGCCGCCCTGCCGGCTCCCCTCACCCCGTGCCGGGGCCGGGCCGCGGCGCCGCAACCGATCGGTTCTCAGGAGAAGCCTGCATGCCACCGACAGCCGTGCGCAGCGACGATCTGATCAACTCACTCGGCGTCGATACGCACATCAACTACACTGACGGCGAGTACGCCAGTATCGACCAGGTCCTGAGCGCCCTGCGATATCTCGGCATCGATCACGTCCGCGACGCCGCGCCCAACCCGTCCCAGCAGGGCCAGGCCCATTTCGGTGCGGCCGCCGATGCCGGCATCACGTTCACCTTCGTGGCCAACGACCCCGATCCCGTGCTGGTGGTCCAGCGCATCCACGCGTTCGAGGCCGCCCACCCGGGCTCCGTGGCGGGCATCGAGGGGCCGAACGAGGTGAACAACTGGCCGGTGACCTACAAGGGCCTCACCGGCGTGGCGGCCGCGCAGGCCTACCAGCAGGCGCTCGCGAACGCCGTCAACGCCGACCCCCTGCTCAAGGACATCCCGGTCCTCGGGTTCACCGGGTACCCGGTGCCCTCGGCGTCGGACTGGAACAACATCCACCCCTACCCCAAGAACGGCGACGAGCCGCGCGCCGCCATCGTGACGGACCTGAACGGCCAGAATGCGGCCGATCCCGGCAAGCCCTTCGCCATCACCGAGATGGGCTACCACACCTCCCTCACGGCCGACACCGCGGGCGGCTGGGAGGGCGTGGACCAGGCCACGCAGGCGAAACTCCTCCTCAACGCCTACATGGATGCGGCGAGCCTGGGCTCCCGCAGCACCTTCGCGTACCAGCTCCTGGACGCCTACGCGGACCCGGCCGGATCCAACCAGGAATCGCATTTCGGCCTGTTCGGGCTCGGCTTCACCCCCAAGGCCGCCGCCACGGCCATCCGCAACCTGACCACCATCCTGCGCGACGACGGCAGCACGGCGTCGGGCTTCAGCCCGGCGAGCCTCGACTACGCGGTCAGCGGCCTGCCGGTGAGCGGGCACACCTTCCTGACCCAGTCCTCGGACGGCGCGTTCCAGATCATCGCCTGGGCGGAGCCGGACATCTGGGACGAGGCGGCCGACCGCGCCCTCGCGGCGCCGACGAGCCCCGTGACGGTGAGCCTCGGCCGGACCTTCGCGAGCGTCGACGTCTACGATCCCCTGGTGGGCACGAGCCCGGTCCGGACGCTGCACAACGTCGCCTCGGTCGACCTCGGCCTGAGCGACCACCCCCTCGTCGTCGAGGTCTCCGGCACGGCGCTGCCGAGCTACGCCATCGCGGTCTCGCCGGCGGCGGTCGCGGAGGGCAATTCCGGGACCGGCAACACGCTGACCTACACAGTCACCCGGTCGGGCGGCGCGGCGGCGGCCACGCTCGCCGTGGGGCTGTCGGGCACGGCGTCCTCGGGCACGGATTACACGACCAGCCTCGCCGACGGCCGCGTGAGCTTCGCGGCCGGCGCCACCACGGCGAGCTTCACCGTCACCACGCGGCCGGACACGGCCGTCGAGGCGGACGAGACCGTCGTCGCGACGCTCGGCGCGCCGAGCGACGGCGGCGCCGTGACGACCGCCGCGGCGACCGGCACCATCGCGAACGACGATGCGGCGCCGGCGCCGGCCCCGAACACCCCCGCGACCGCCACGATCGGCAGCGGAGCGGACCAGCTGCTCCTGCGCGTCAGCGAGGACGCCTAC
>NZ_KZ984671.1 GCF_003574465.1 Methylobacterium crusticola | reverse complement strand
GGTCGCGCGGCGCGGCCCGGCCGCCGGGCGGGGCCGCCGGGATCGGGGCCGGCGCGCCGCCCTCCCGGGGCCCGGCCGCATCGCCCCCGGAGGGCACGGCGGTGAGCACGGGCGGGCCGGCAGGCTCGTCGCGGTGGGGAGCGGTCATGCGGCCTGCCTCGTCTGCTGGTTCCACAGGTGCCGGTAGGTCGTGCAGGAGGTGAGGAGCTGGTCGTGCCGCCCGGTCGCGATCAGGCGGCCGCCGTCGATGACCAGGATCGCGTGGGCGTCCACCAGGGTGGAGAGCCGGTGCGAGACGATCAGCACGGTGCGCCCGCGGGCGATCCGGCGCAGGTTGCGGCGGATGATCGCCTCGCTGTCGGGATCGAGGGCGCTCGTCGCCTCGTCGAGGATGAGCAGGCGCGGATCCGTGACGAGGGCGCGGGCGATGGCGAGCCGCTGGCGCTGGCCGCCCGAGAGGTTGGCGGCGTTCTCCTCCAGCATCGTGTCGAAGCCGCGGGGCAGCCGCTCGATGAACTCGTCGGCGCCCGCGCTGCGCGCGGCCTCGGCGATCTCCTCGAAGGTGGCGGAGGGCTTGGCCGCCGCGATGTTCTCCCGGACGGTGCCGCGGAACAGGAAGTTGTCCTGCAGCACCACCCCGACGCAGCGGCGCAGGTGCGCGAGGTCGAGCTCCCGGATGTCGTGGCCGTCGATCCGCACCAGGCCCTGCTGGACCGGGTAGAGGCGCTGGATCAGCCGGGTGATGGTGGTCTTGCCCGAGCCGCTGCGCCCGACGATCCCCACGATGCTGCCGGGCGCCACCGTGAACGAGACGTCGTCGAGGGCGGGCGCCCGGTCGGGCTGGTAGGAGAACGACACGTCCTCGAAGCTGATCTCCCCGTGCACCGGCGGGCAGAGGCCGCGGGCGGGGCCCTCGATCTCGGGCGTGCGGTTCATGACCTCGCCGAGCATCCGCACCGAGAGCGCCACCTCCTGGTACTCGTGCGCCATGGTCAGCATCTGCACGAGCGGGCCCGACACGCGGCCGGCCAGCATGTTGAACGCCACGAGCGCGCCGACCGTCATCTGGCGGTCGAAGACGTCGACGGCGCCGAGCCCGATGATGGCGACGCTCATCAGCTTCTCGAGCAGGCCGGTCACGGCCTGGGCCACGGCCGAGATCCGCTCGACGCCGTAGCGCATCTGCACCGCCTGCGCGGAGGCGTCCTCCCATTGCCGGCCCTGGAGCGGCTCCATGGCCAGGGACTTGATGGTGCGCATGCCGTGCACCGACTCGACGAGGAGCGCTTGGCGCTCGCCCTCCGCGTCGTAGAGCGCCCGCAGCCGGCGGCGGAACGGGCCGATCAGCACCCCGATGGCGACCGCAACGCAGGCCGTGAAGGCCAGGACCACGAGGGCGAGCTTCACGCTGTAGAGGAGGAGGATCGGCAGGAACACGAGGAGCGAGAAGCCGTCGAGCACCGTCGTGAACAGCCGGCCGGTGAGGAACTCCCGCACCCGGCTCGCCTGCTGCATGTGCTTGACCAGGATGCCGGCCGGGACCTGCTCGAAGTAGGAGAGCGGCAGCCCGAGCAGGTGCGCGAAGGTGCGCAGCGAGACCCGGATGTCGATGCGGTTGCTGGCGTAGAGCAGCAGGTAGCGGCGCAGGAACGTGAAGGCGGCCTCGAAGACGAGCGCCAGCACCACGCCGCCGGCCAGCACGTAGAGCGTGGCGTAGGATTCGTGGGTGAGCACCCGGTCGATGACGAGCTGGGAGAACAGCGGGACGGCGAGCCCGATGGCGTAGAGCACGAGCGCGGCCACGACCACGTCGGAGAAGAGCCGGCGCTGGCGCAGGATCTCGGGCACGAACCAGAGCAGGCCGAAGGGCCGCCGGCCGTCCGCGGCGCGCCGGGCGGCCCGGGGGCGGACGAGCAGCATCTCGCCCCGCCAGGCGGCGCAGAAGGCGTCCCGCCCGAGCAGCATCGGCTCCTGGAGGGCCGCCTTCGGGTCGAGGACGAGGAGGCGCGGCTCGTCCCCGCCGAAATCGACGCCCCCGATCACGACCCAGTTGCCGTTGGCGAGCCGGGCGAGGGCCGGGAAGGCGCCGCCGAGGTCGGCGAGGGCCGCGAAGGTGAGCCGCGTGCGGCTCGCCCGGAGCCCGACGTCGCGGGCGATGCGCGTCAGGCGCGGCAGCGAGACCGCCTCGCTCCCGATCGCGTAGGCGTGGGCGAGGCGGTCGGCCGCGAGGTCGACGCCGTGGTGGCGCGCGACGGCGACGAGGCAGTGCAGTCCGGTGTCCACGGCGGGCCTTCCGTGCGCAGCAGCGCGTCAGGAGAAGTTCGGAGAGGTGTTGCGGGCGGGCCGGGGCGCGCCCAGGGGCACGGGATCGTGCGCGCCGGGCGCCGTCTCGCCGGGCCGGATGGCGCCGGACTCGATCAGCCCCTGGACGACCTTCTGCATCAGGTCGGCGGCGTTCGCGAAGGCGTCGGCCGGCATGATGATGCGCTGGCGGACGACCGGCTTCGGGTTGTTGGCGTGGTCCCGCTCGGACGGCGACAGGCTCATCAGGTCGATGCGGATGATCGAGCCCGTCACGGTGATCTCGCTCACGCCGTCCGAATAGATCTCGTTGATCATCATGTGATTCCTTAGGCCGCGGCTTGCGGGTTGAAGACGACGTCCACCCAGTAGTTGGTCCGCTGGTAGGAGTTCGCCGGGAACAGGCTCGAGCCGCCGTAGGCGTAGACGCCGTTGCCGCCCGACGCGTCGCTTGCCGGCGCGGTGAGGGGCCCGCTCGTCGTGGCGGTCGTGAAGTAGTTGCTGTTGTTGGAGTAGTGACCGGTGTTGGTGTGGTAGGAGGCGACGTAGGTCGCCCCCGGCGTCAGGGTCACGGGATTGGAGAACGTCGCGGTCTGCCAGCCGCTCGCGCTCTCGTTGGTGAAGGTGGTCGTCGCGAGCTGCTGGCCCGTGCTCGACCAGAGCGTGCCGGTGTGGGTGCCGGTGTCCTGGCTGCCCTTGTAGAACCGCACCGCACTCACCGTGCCGGCGCTGGACGACTGGAACTTGACCCCGAGCTCGACCGGGCTCGAATCGGCCGTGTTCACGGTCGCGGGCGTCGCCGTGGCCGAGAACAGGCTCACCGGGCCCGCGCTCGCCGCCGCGACCTTGAGGCTGACGCTCGCCGAGGCGGTGCCGCCGCGCCCGTCCGCGATCGCGTAGGTGAAGCTCGCCGGGCCGGTGTAGCCCGTCGTCGGCGTGAACGTGATCGTGTTCGTCTGGGCGTTCAGCGCCACGGTGCCGTTCGTCGGCGCGCTGACCCCGGTGACCGTGAGCGCGTCGCCGTTCGGGTCGGTGTCGTTGGCGAGCAGCGTCGCGGTCGCGATGGTGGCGGCGGTGTTCAGCGTCACCGTCGGGCCGGTGTCGTTGACGGCCACCGGCGACTGGTTGGCGGTGCCGCTCGCCGGGTTGAACAGCACGTCCACCCAGANCCAGTAGTTCGTCGACTGGTAGGTCTGGTTCGGGAACAGGCTCGAGCCGCCGTAGGCGTACACGCCGTTGCCGCCCGACGCCGTGCTGGAGGGTGCGGTGAGGGGGCCGCTCGTCGTGGCGCTGGCGAAGTAGCCGACGTTGCTCGAGTAGTGGCCGGCGTTGGTGTGGTAGGAGGCGACGTAGGTCGCCCCCGGCGTCAGGGTCACGGGGCTCGAGAAGGTCGCGGTCTGCCAGCCGCTCGCGCTCTCGTTGGTGAAGGTCGCGTTGGCGAGGCGCTGCCCGGTGCTCGACCAGAGCGAGCCGGTGTGGGTGCCGGTGTCCAGGCTGCCCTTGTAGAAGCGCACCGCGCTGACCGTGCCGGCGCTCGAGGCCTGGAACTTGACCCCGAGCTCGACCGGGCTCGAATCGGCCGTGTTCACGGTGGCGGGCGTCGCCGTGGCCGAGAACAGGCTCACCGGGCCCGTGCCGGGCGCCGCGACCGTGAGGCCGACGCTCGCCGAGGCGGTGCCGCCGCGCCCGTCCGCGATCGCGTAGGTGAAGCCTGCCGGGCCGGTGTAGCCCGTCGTCGGCGTGAACGTGATGGTGTTCGTCTGGGCGTTCAGCGCCACGGTGCCGTTCGTCGGCGCGCTGACCCCGGTGACCGTGAGCGCGTCGCCGTTCGGGTCGGTGTCGTTGGCGAGCAGCGTCGCGGTCGCGATGGTGGCGGCGGTGTTCAGCGTCACCGTCGGGCCGGTGTCGTTGACGGCCACCGGCGACTGGTTGGCGGTGCCGCTCGCCGGGTTGAACAGCACGTCCACCCAGAAGTTCGTCGACTGGTAGGTCTGGTTCGGGAACAGGTTGCCGCTGCCGTAGACGAAGACGCCGTTGCCGCCCGACGCCGTGCTGGAGGGCGCGGTGAGGGGTCCGCTCGTCGTGGCGCTGGCGAAGTAGCCGACGTTGCTCGAGTAGTGGCCGGTGTTGGTGTGGTAGGAGGCGACGTAGGTCGCTCCCGGCGTCAGGGTCACGGGGCTCGAGAACGTCGCGGTCTGCCAGCCGCTCGCGGTCTCGTTGGCGAAGGTCGCGGTGGCGAGGCGCTGCCCGGTGCTCGACCAGAGCGAGCCGGTGTGGGTGCCGGTGTCCAGGCTGCCCTTGTAGAACCGCACCGCGCTCACCGTGCCGGCGCTCGAGGACTGGAACTTCACCCCGAGCTCGACCGCGTCGGTGTCGGCGGTGTTCACGGTGGCGGGCGTCGCCGAGCCGG
>NZ_KZ984670.1 GCF_003574465.1 Methylobacterium crusticola | reverse complement strand
CGTCCTGTCGGGCCTCGCCGCGCTCGGCGGCCTCGCGGCCGGCGCGCCCGTCCGCCCGGCCCGGGCCCAGGGCGCGCGGGTCGTCGTGGTGGGCGGCGGCTTCGGGGGCGTCACCGCCGCGCGGGCGCTGCACGGGGCCGGCCTCGCGGTGACGCTCGTCGAGCCGGCCGAGACCTACGTCGCCTGCCCGTTCAGCAACGAGGTGATCGCGGGCCTGCGCCCGATGAGCGCGCAGGTCTTCGGCTACGAGGGCGTGCGGCGCGCCGGCATCGCCCTCGCCCGGACGGCGGCGGTCGCGGTCGACGGCGGCGCCCGCCGGCTCCGCCTCGCCGACGGCGGCAGCCTGGACTACGACCGCCTCGTCCTCTCGCCCGGCATCGCCCTGCGCTTCGACGCCCTGCCGCGCTACGACGAGGCGGCGGCGGAGGCCATGCCGCATGCCTGGAAGGCCGGCGCCCAGACCGAGCGCCTCGCGGCCCAGCTCGCCGCCATGCCGGACGGCGGCACGGTCGTCCTGTCGGTGCCGGGCAACCCCTACCGCTGCCCGCCCGGCCCCTACGAGCGCGCCAGCCTGATCGCGCACGTCCTGAAGACGCGCAAGCCGCGCTCGAAGCTGATCGTGCTCGACGCCAAGGACACGTTCTCCAAGCAGCGCCTGTTCGAGGCCGCCTGGAAGGCGCTCTACCCCGACCACCTCGAGTACGTGCCGCTCGCCGGCGGCGGCCAGGTGACGTCGGTCGACCCCGCGACCCTCACGGTCGCGACCGACTTCGCCGCCTACAAGGCGGCGGTCGCCTGCATCATCCCGCCCCAGCGCGCCGCCCCGATCGCCGCCGCCGCCGGCGTCGCGGACCGGACCGGCTGGTGCCCGATCGATCCCGTCACCTTCGAGTCGCGGCTGGTGCCGGGCATCCACGTCGTGGGCGACGCCGCGATCGCCGGGGCGATGCCGAAATCCGCCTTCGCGGCGAACGCGCAGGCCAAGGCCTGCGCCGACGCGGTCGCGGCGCTCCTGGCGGACCGGCCGCCCACGCCCCCGAAGCTGATCAACACCTGCTACAGCCTCGTCGCCCCGGGCTACGGCATCTCGGTGGCGGGCGTGTACCACCCGGCGAACGGCGTGCTCGCCGACGTCGAGGGCGCCGGCGGCACGAGCCCCCTCGACGCGCCCGCGCGGGTGCGCCAGGAGGAGGCGACCTACGCGGAGGACTGGTACCGCACGATCACCGGGGCGGTGTTCGGGTGAGGCGCGGGCGGGCCCGGGCGAGGGAACCCGACCCGCCGGGGCCGGCGCCGGGCCTTCACCCCCCGGGCCAACCCCGGTAACCTCCGGGTGCCCGGGGTTCCCCGCCCCGCACCCCGCGCGCGAAGCCGTCCGCCCCCCATGCCCCGCAGCCGAGTTGGCGTCCCCCACCCCGACGAGCCCCGGGCCCCGGACCGGGAGGGCGCGGCCGCGCGCCCGGCCCGGGGCGCCGGGCGCCTGTCGCCGGACGGCCAGCTCCTCGTCCGGGCCGCGGCCCGGGCCCGGGCGGTGCCGCCCTCCGCGGACGTGCGCCTCCTCGCCATCGCGGCCGAGCACCTGCGCCGCCTCGGCCACCGGCAGGTCACGGTGGTGGGGGTGGCCGCCGAGGCCGGCATGACCCACGCCAACGTCTACCGCTACTTCCCCTCGAAGACCGCCCTCGTCGACGCCGTGGCGGGGCGCTGGCTCCGGGAGGTCGAGACCGAGCTCGGCGCCATCGCGGACGCGCCGGATCCCGCCGACGACAAGCTGGAGCGCCTGATCCTCGCCCTCGCGGCGACGCAGCGCGAGGTCCTGGCCGCCGACCCGCACCTGTTCGCGGTCCACCGCGACGCCACCGTGGAATCCCGGCCCATCGCCCGCCGGCACCGGGGGCGCCTGCGCCAGCTCGTCGACCGGGTGATCGAGGAGGGGCTCAGCGCCGGCACGTTCTCGCTGCGCGACCGGGAGCGGGCGATCGCCTTCATCTTCGACGCCAGCCACCGCTTCGTCCACCCGGCCTCGATCCAGCTCGACGCGGAGGTGCCCCGCGACCTCATCGAGACCCGGCTCGGCGCGGTGATCCGGGCCGTGCTGCGGGTGCTGCGCACCGGGACGCTGTAGGGCAAATAACATTCGCCAAAAATTGTAACACGCCGCGCAGCGCCACGGCAAAGCCTTGATGCGCCACGCCGAATCGCGGCTTCCGGCCGAGCCTGCCCGGCCCGGCCTGGTCCGATCCCTGCATCCCGCAGGGCGTTCGGGTTGTCGCGCCCGGGTTTTTTCGCCAAACAGGCCTCCGCCGGCGCGGGCTCCTCGCGAGCGGACCCGGCCCCGACGGTTCCACCACACCGCGAAGGATCGGTTCTCACATGGCACGCAAGAAGATCGCGCTGATCGGCGCTGGACAGATCGGCGGCACGCTCGCGCACCTGGCCGGCCTGAAGGAACTCGGCGACGTGGTCCTGTTCGACATCGCCGACGGCGTGCCTCAGGGCAAGGGCCTCGACATCGCCGAGTCTGCCCCGGTGGACGGCTTCGACGCGAAGTACAGCGGTGCCAGCGACTACAGCGCGATCGCGGGCGCGGACGTGGTGATCGTGACGGCCGGCGTGCCGCGCAAGCCCGGCATGAGCCGCGACGACCTGATCGGCATCAACCTGAAGGTGATGGAGGCGGTGGGCACCGGCATCAGGACCCACGCCCCGGACGCCTTCGTGATCTGCATCACCAACCCGCTCGACGCGATGGTGTGGGCGCTCCAGAAGTTCTCCGGCCTCGACCCGAGGAAGATCGTCGGCATGGCCGGCGTGCTCGACTCGGCCCGCTTCCGCCACTTCCTGGCCGAGGCGTTCAGCGTCTCGGTCGAGGACGTGACCGCCTTCGTGCTCGGCGGCCACGGCGACGACATGGTGCCGCTCGTGCGCTACTCGACGGTGGCCGGCGTGCCGCTGCCCGACCTCGTCAAGCTGGGCTGGACCACCCAGGAGAAGCTCGACGCCATGGTCGAGCGCACCCGCAAGGGCGGCGGCGAGATCGTCAACCTGCTCAAGACCGGCTCGGCCTTCTACGCGCCCGCGGCCTCGGCCATCGCCATGGCGGAGAGCTACCTGAGGGACAAGAAGCGCGTGCTGCCCTGCGCGGCCTACCTGACGGGCCAGTACGGGGTCGACGGCCTGTTCATCGGCGTGCCGATCGTGATCGGCGAGAGCGGCGTCGAGCGCATCGTCGAGGTGGAGTTCACCGCCGACGAGAAGGCGATGTTCGAGAAGTCCGTCTCCTCCGTGAAGGGCCTGGTCGAGGCCTGCAAGGGCATCAACGCGGCGCTGGCCTAAGCGGCGCCGGCGCCCGCGCGGACCCGGGGGGGCCGGGGCGGGCGCGAGGCCCGCGCCGCCCAGCCGGCCGCCGCTGCCATCCGCTCCGAAGACCGTCATTCGCCCCACAGGGATACGCCGATGAACATCCACGAATACCAAGCCAAGGCCGTGCTGAAGGAGTTCGGCCTGCCGGTCTCGAAGGGCAAGCCGATCTTCAAGGCCGCCGAGGCCGAGGCCGCCGCGCGCGAGCTCGGCGGGCCGCTCTGGGTGGTGAAGTCCCAGATCCACGCCGGCGGGCGCGGCAAGGGCAAGTTCAAGGAGGCCGCCGCCGGCGAGAAGGGCGGCGTGCGCCTCGCCAAGTCGGTCGACGAGGTCAAGGCCTTCGCCGAGCAGATGCTCGGCAACACCCTGGTGACGATCCAGACCGGCGAGGCCGGCAAGCAGGTCAACCGCCTCTACGTCGAGGACGGCTCGGACATCGAGACCGAGTTCTACCTCTCGATGCTGGTCGACCGCGAGACCGGGCAGGTCGCCTACGTGGTCTCGACCGAGGGCGGCATGGACATCGAGGCGGTCGCGCACGACACGCCGGAGAAGATCGTGACCTTCTCGGTCGACCCGGCCACGGGCGTGATGCCCCATCACGGCCGGGCCGTCGCCAAGGCGCTCGGCCTCACCGGCTCCCTCGCCAAGGAGGCCGAGGACGTCACCACCAAGCTCTACCGGGCGTTCACCGCCAAGGACATGAGCATGCTGGAGATCAACCCGCTCATCGTCACCAAGGACGGGCACCTGAAGTGCCTGGACGCCAAGATCTCGTTCGACTCCAACAGCCTCTACCGCCAGCCGGAGATCGTGCAGCTGCGCGACACCACCGAGGAGGACGAGAAGGAGATCGAGGCCTCGAAGTACGACCTCGCCTACATCGCGCTCGAGGGCACCATCGGCTGCATGGTGAACGGGGCCGGGCTGGCGATGGCGACGCTCGACATCATCAAGCTCTACGGCGAGNGAGCCGGCGAACTTCCTCGACGTCGGCGGCGGCGCCTCGGAGGAGAAGGTCACGGCGGCCTTCAAGATCATCACGGCCGACCCGAACGTGAAGGGCATCCTGGTCAACATCTTCGGCGGCATCATGAAGTGCGACGTGATCGCCAACGGGGTGATCGCGGCCGTCAAGGCGGTGGGCCTCCAGGTGCCCCTGGTGGTCCGCCTCGAGGGCACGAACGTCGAGAAGGGCAAGGAGATCATCCGGGGCTCGGGCCTCAACGTGATCCCGGCCGACGACCTCGACGACGCGGCCCAGAAGATCGTCGCGGCGGTGCGCAAGGGCTGAGGCCGACGGGCCGGCCGCGGCGGGCCGCGGCGCGGGCGCCCGCCGGCGCCGAGCGGGCCCGGCGTCCCGGGCGCC
>NZ_KZ984669.1:4270-4836 GCF_003574465.1 Methylobacterium crusticola | reverse complement strand
CAGGTCCGCATGCGCGTGCAGCGCGACTTCTAAGTCGTCGCCTCGTCACGCTCCCGAGGGGCCCCGGCAGCGCCGGGGCCCTTCTTCGTTGGCGGCCCCGCCCCCGGGTCGGGCGCCGCGGCGCCGCCGACCGCCTTGTTCGTGCCGGAAACCCCCGCGATGATGGGGATGCGAGCGGACGGCCTCCTTGGGCGTCGCCCGGGCTCCGCTCCCGTGCCCGCCCGAGAGGCGTCGTCCGTGTGTCCCGCGAGGTTGTTTCGGTGGCGCTTCGCTCGATCGGCTGGCTCGCCGGCCTCCCCCTGATCGCCGGCTTGTGGGCCGGCGCGACGCTCTGGGCCGAGCCGCGCCTCGAGGCGGCCCTGACGGCGTCCGCCCGCGCGGTCGCGGACGCCACCGGCCGCGGGGGCGCCGAGCCCTGGCTGCGCGTCGAGGCGCGCGGGCGCGACCTCGTGGCCCTCGGGGAGGCCCCGACGCAAGGGGCGCTGGCGGCGGCGCGCGAGGGGCTCGCGCGCCTCGACGGCCCGCGCCGCCTCGTCGACCGCCTCGCCCTCATCGACGAGGCCGCG
>NZ_KZ984669.1:0-4254 GCF_003574465.1 Methylobacterium crusticola | reverse complement strand
GCCCCGACCGCCTGGATCTCCTGGGCAGCCGGCCGGCGGAGATCGGGCGCGCGGCGCTGGCCGAGCGCCTCGGCGCCGGCCTGCCCGCCGGCCTCGTGCTGCGCGACGGGGCCCGCGCGGCCCGCGGCGCGCCGGAGGGCTTCGCGGAGGCCGCCGCCTTCCTGGTCCGCCAGACGGTGCGCCTGAAGCCCGGCGCCGCGGCGTCCCTGAGCGACCGGACCCTGAGCCTGCGCGGCGAGGCCGCGAGCGTGGACGATTACGCGGCCCTGCGCGCCGCCCTGACGGCGCCGCCGCCCGGCTACGCGGTGGGCGAGGTCGCGGTGGAGCCCGCCCTGGCCGAGCCCTTCACCTGGTCGGTGGCGCGGGGGCCCGAGGGCGTCCGGCTCGCCGGCTACACCGTCTCGGAGGCCGACCGCGCCGCGATCCTGGCGGCGGCCCGCCTCGCGGCGGACGGCGCCCCCGTCGTCGACGCGATGCGCACGGCCCGGGGCCTGCCGGCCGGTCTCGAATCCCGCGCCCTGATCGCCCGCGCCTTCGCGGCCCTGGCGCTCGTGCGCGACGGCCGCGTGACGCTCGAGGGCGGGGCGCTCTCGATCCGGGGCGCCGCCATCGACGCGCAGGCCGTGCGCGAGGCCGACGCCCTCACCACCGGCAGCCTGCCCCCGGGCCTGACGCGCGGCGACGTCGACCTCACCGCCAGCCCGGTGTCGCCCTACGTCGTGTCGATCCGGCGCGGCCCCGACGCCGTCACGCTCTCCGGGCACCTGCCCGATGCCGAGAGCCGCGCCGCGGTCCTGGCGGCCCTGCGGCCCCTCCTGTACGGCGAGCGCGTGGTCGACCGCACCCGCCTCGCCGAGGGGGCGCCGCCGGGCCTCGTGGCGGCCCTCACGGCGGCGGTCGGTCCCCTCGCGCTCCTCGCCAGCGGCGAGGTGACGGCGACGGACACGACCCTGCGCCTCGCCGGCGAGAGCCTCTACGCCGAGAGCGCGCGCCGCCTCTCGGCCGCGGCGGGGCGCCTCGGGCCGCCCGGCTGGCGCGCCGAGGTCGCGGTGGGCGCCAGGGACGCGACGCCGGCCCGGGAGCCCTCCGCCTGCCGGGACGCCTTCGCGGCCCTGGTGGCGGGCCGGACGATCCGCTTCGATCCCGGCAGCGCCGAGCTGAGGCCCGCCTTCTACCCGGTGCTCGACGACGTGGCCGCCCTCGCGCGGACCTGCCCGAGCGAGCGCATCGAGGTCGCGGGCCACGACGACCCGCCGGGCACGGCCGTGCCCGAGGCGCCCAAACCCGCCGAGGCCGCGAAGGCCGCCGAGGCCGGGACGCCCGCCGAGGCCGCGAAGCCCGCGGAGGCGCCGAGATCCGCCGACGCCCGGAAGGCCAAGGGCGCCAGGGCCGACGCGAAGCCGCCCCCGAAGGCGCCCGCCGCCCGGGAGGCGAGCCTGCCCGATCCGGGCCTGCCGCAGCGCCGCGCCGCCGCCATCGTCGACTACCTGCTCAAGGCCGGCGTCCCGGCGAGCCGGATCGCGGCGGCGCCGGCGGAGCCGAGGCCCGAGCGCCGGGCCGTCGAGTTCGCGCTCCGGTCGTGAGGCGGCGATGATCCTCCTCGCGACCCTCTGGCCGGCGGTCCTCGCCGCCCTCCTGGTCGGCCTCGGCGCCGGCCTCTGGGCCGGCTGGCCCGCCGGCCCCGCCCGCCGCGCCGCGGGCGGGCTCCTCGCCCTCGGGCTCGGCCTCGCGGGCCTGGCCCTGGCCGGCGTCGTTCCCGGACGGGCGGGCCTCTGGCTGGAGAGCGCGGCGCTCCTGCTCGCCGCCTACCTGGGCGGCTGCGCGCTGGCCGCCCTCGCGTCCCGGCTCCGGCGCCCGGCCCCGCTGCGCGGGCCCTGAGGAGCCCGCACGGCGGGGCCGTGAAGCCCTTCTGCCCGGCCTTCCGGCGTGCAGGTCACGCGTCGGCGTGCAGGATCTTGCCGCGGGTCTCCGGCAGCGCGTAGGCGGCGAGGAAGAACACCCCGTAGGCCGCCGCCGCGAAGATCGCGATGGCGCTGGCGAGGCTCATGCTGGCCGAGAGGTAGCCGACGAGGGCCGGGAACAGGGCGCCGACGCCGCGGCCGAAATTGTAGCAGAAGCCCTGGCCCGAGCCGCGCAGGCGCGTCGGGTAGAGCTCGGTCAGGAAGGCGCCCATGCCGGAGAAGTAGCCCGAGGCGAAGAAGCCGAGGGGGAAGCCCAGCACCCACAGCACCGCGTTGGAGAGCGGCACCTGGGTGTAGACCAGCACCACCGCGATGGCGCCGAGGGAGAAGATCAGGAACAGCGGGCGCCGGCCGAGCCGGTCGGCGAGCCACGCCCCCGCGAGGTAGCCCGCGAACGACCCGACGATCAGCGCCGCGAGGTAGCCCGTCGAGGAGACGATCGACAGCCCCCGCTCCGTGGTGAGGAAGCGCGGCAGCCAGGTCGTGATGGCGTAGTAGCCGCCCTGGCAGCCCGCCGCCATCAGGGAGGCGAGCAGCGTCGTCCTGAGCAGCGGCCCGGAGAAGATCTCCCAGATGGCCGGGCGGTCGCCGCTCGCCGCGGCCCGGGCCCGGGTCTCGGCGGCGACCTTCGGCTCCTCGACGTAGCGGCGCAGGTAGAACACCAGCAGGGCCGGCGCCGCCCCGATCACGAACATCCAGCGCCACGCGGCCTCGGGCGGCAGCAGGGTGAACAGGATCGCCTGGGCGAGCACCGCGAGGCCCCAGCCGACGGCCCAGCCGGACTGCACCGAGCCGACCGCGCGGCCGCGGTACTGCGCCCGGATCGTCTCGCCCATCAGGACCGCGCCCGCGGCCCACTCGCCGCCGAAGCCCAGGCCGAGCAGCGCCCGGACGATGAGCAACTGCGAGAAATCCTGCGTGAAGGCGCAGACCAGCGAGAAGACCGAGAACCACAGGATGGTGATCTGGAGCGTCAGCACCCGGCCGATCCGGTCGGCGATGTAGCCGGCGAGCCAGCCGCCGAGGGCCGAGGCGAGGAGCGTCACGGTCGCGGCGAGCCCCGCGGTGCCGGCATCGACGTTCCACAGCTTGATGATCGTGCCGATCACCAGGGGGTAGATCATGAAGTCCATGCCGTCGAGGGCCCAGCCGGCGGCGCAGGCCCAGAACGTCCGGCGCTCCGGGGCCGTCATGTCCCGGTAGAAGGCCCCGAGGCTGGCATCCTCGACCGCGACCCGGGCCGCCTCCGCGGCGCGCCCGGGCGGGACGTCCGGTGCGGACGGAACGCCTGGCGTGGCACTCATGGCGTGGCACTCATGGCGTGGAACTCATGGCGGGCGCTCCCCGGCGGCCGGCCTCGGCGGGCGGGCTCGCCGAGAGAGAAGCATCTTTTCTGCCACGCCGTCACTGCCCGCTCGCGATCCCGGCGGCGATTCCCGCAGCCCCGGGCGTCCCTCGCGGGACCGCGCCCGGATCCTGCCTGCCGCAAGGGACGTGGGCCGTCGGCACGGCGCGGCGGCAATACATGACCCGGGCATATGGCGGAACGACGGATATCCGCGATCCTGAAGGCTAACTACCGGAAAAAACGCCGGAAAAACTCATAGAACACGAGGCCGGACCGGCGTTGCCGCCGGTCCTCGACGGCGTGAAAGACCGCAGATGATCGCCGGATCGGCGGACCCGAGGCATTGGTGCGAATGATCGCAAAATTCCGTTGAGAAAACCACAGACCACTCCACGAATGCCTTGCTTTCCGGCGCGGCATGTACTTAAGGAGAGGTTGCCGATTTATCGTTGAAAGCCCCAAGGGTCCTCACGCATGGACGACAGCAGCAAACACCCCGACCGGATCGTGACGCTGACGGCCGACATCATCTCGGCCTACGTCAGCAGCAACCATATCCAGAGCGCTGAACTGCCGAAGCTGATCGCCGATGTGTTCAACGCGCTGCGCGAGATGGCCATCAGCGGCGGCAAGCCGGCCGCGGACCCGGCCCCGCCCAAGGCGACGCCGGCCGAGATCCGCCGCTCGGTCACCCACGACTTCCTGATCAGCTTCGAGGACGGCAAGTCGTACAAGACCCTGCGGCGCCACCTGACGCTTCGGGGACTCACGCCCGAGGCGTACCGCCAGAAATGGGGCCTGCCGCACGACTACCCGATGACCTCCGCGAGCTACTCGGAGCAGCGCTCCGAGCTCGCCCGGGCGCTCGGCCTCGGCCAGCAGCGGCGACGCAGCCTGGTCCGTCCGGCCGCCGTCGAGGGCGGGGACGCCGCCGAGACCGGGCCG
>NZ_KZ984668.1 GCF_003574465.1 Methylobacterium crusticola | reverse complement strand
GCGGGGCAGCGGCCCCCGCGCCGGGCGGGGCCGCTGCCCCGCCCAGGGCCGCCGGCCTGACGGCCGACCAGGTCAAGGGGATGTTCGAGCCCGGCTCCTACGAGGAGGTGCCCCTCGACGGCATGCGCCGGACCATCGCCAAGCGCCTGGTCGAGTCGAAGCAGACCGTCCCGCACTTCTACCTGTCGCTGGACGTCGAGCTCGACGCGCTGCTGGCCCTGCGCGAGCAGGTCAATGCCGGGGCCGGCAAGGACCGGGACGGCAAGCCCGCCTTCAAGCTCTCGGTCAACGACTTCGTCATCAAGGCGCTCGCCCTCGCGCTGCAGCGGGTGCCGGCCGCCAACGCGGTCTGGGCCGAGGACCGCATCCTGCGCCTGCGCCATTCGGACGTCGGCGTCGCGGTGGCGATCGAGGGCGGGCTGTTCACCCCGGTGATCCGCCGGGCCGAGCAGAAGACGCTCTCGACCATCTCGGCCGAGATGAAGGACCTCGCCGGCCGCGCCCGCACCCGCAAGCTGAAGCCCGGCGAGTACCAGGGCGGCACCACGGCGGTCTCGAACCTCGGCATGTTCGGCATCAAGACCTTCTCGGCGGTGATCAACCCGCCCCACGGCACCATCCTGGCCGTGGGGGCCGGCGAGGCGCGCGTGGTGGCCAGGAACGGCGCGCCCGCCGTGGTGCAGGCCATGACGGTGACGCTCTCCTGCGACCATCGGGTGGTCGACGGGGCGCTCGGCGCCGAGCTGCTGGCGGCCTTCAAGGCGCTGGTGGAGAGCCCGATGGGGATGCTGGTGTGACGCCGGCGGCCCTCCCGGCCGGTCCCGGGCGGGCCCACATCCCCTCCTTCGCCGAAGGACCGGTCCCGGGCGGGCCGGGCCCCCGGCCTCTCCCCCCCGCCGGACGGCAAGCCGGAGACCTGAATGTCCGACACCTACGACGTCCTCATCATCGGCGCCGGTCCCGGCGGCTACGTCGCGGCGATCCGCGCGGCCCAGCTCGGCTTCAGGACCGCGGTGGTCGACCGCGAGCACCTGGGCGGCATCTGCCTCAACTGGGGCTGCATCCCCACCAAGGCGCTGCTGCGCTCGGCCGAGATCTTCCACTACATGCAGCACGCCGGCGATTACGGCCTCTCGGCGGAGAAGGTCGGGTTCGACACGGCCGCCATCGTCAAGCGCTCGCGCGGCGTGTCGGCCCGGCTCAACGGCGGCGTCGGCATGCTGCTGAAGAAGAACAAGGTCGACGTGATCTGGGGCGAGGCCCGGATCGCCTCGGCGGCCCGCGGCAACCAGCCCGGCGCGGTCGTCGTGACGCAGACGACCCGCGCGGAGGCCCCGAAGGGCGCCAAGGGCGCGGGCACCTACGGCGCCAGGCACATCATCGTGGCGACGGGCGCCCGGCCCCGCGCGATCCCGGGCATCGAGCCCGACGGGAAGCAGATCTGGACCTACTACGAGGCCATGGTCCCGCGGACGATGCCCAAGAGCCTCCTGGTGATGGGCTCGGGCGCCATCGGCATCGAGTTCGCCTCGTTCTACCGCACCATGGGCGCCGAGGTGACGGTAGTGGAGCTGCTGCCCCAGATCCTGCCCGTCGAGGACGCGGAGATCGCCGGCTTCGCCCGCAAGCGCTTCGAGCGCCAGGGCATCAAGATCCTCACGGGCGCCAAGGTGACGAAGGTCGAGAAGGCCGCCGGGTCCGTCACCGCCACCGTGGAGACCGGCGACGGCGCGCCCCGGACCATCACGGCCGAGGCGCTGATCTCGGCGGTCGGCGTCGTCGGCAACGTCGAGTCCCTCGGCCTCGACGCGCTCGGGGTCGCGGTCGAGCGCGGCATCGTCGTCACGGACGGGCTCGGGCGCACGAACGTGCCGGGGATCTACGCCATCGGCGACGTCGCCGGCCCGCCGATGCTGGCCCACAAGGCCGAGCACGAGGGCGTGCTCTGCGTCGAGACCATCAAGGGCCTTTCGACCCACGCGCTGGACGCGGGCAAGATCCCGGGCTGCACCTACTGCCAGCCGCAGATCGCCAGCGTGGGCCTGACCGAGGTGAAGGCGAAGGAGCAGGGCTTCGACGTCCGGGTCGGCCGCTTCCCCTTCGCGGGCAACGGCAAGGCCATCGCCCTCGGCGAGCCGGAGGGCCTCGTCAAGACGATCTTCGACCGCAAGACCGGCCAGCTCCTCGGCGCCCACATGGTCGGGGCCGAGGTGACCGAGCTGATCCAGGGCTACGTCGTGGCGATGAACCTCGAGACCACCGAGGAGGAGCTGATGCACACGGTCTTCCCGCACCCGACCCTGTCGGAGATGATGCACGAGAGCGTGCTCGACGCCTACGGGCGGGTGATCCACGCCTGACCGGCCGGCCCGGCGCCCGCCCTTCGGCGCGGTGGGCAACGGTTCGACCGGCCGCCCGGCCCGCCGCGGACGCCGCCTCTCGCGTGACGGCGGCGGGGCGGCGCGTCAGGGCGCGGCGCTGCCGGGATCCGGCGTCTTCGAGAGCAGCCATTCCGGGCCGAACATGTGCAGCTCGGCGTCCTTCGGCGCGATCTTGTCGGACCTCGACGGATTGGTCAGGTAGACCAGCTCCCAGCTCCCGGGCTTGTACCCGGACGCCTCGTACGCGGATTTCGGGGTGTCGGGCGCGCCGAGCACGACGACCAGCTTGATGCGCTTGAGCCCCTCCTCGTCCTTCTTGTTCTTCAGATCCTGCAAGATCCACCAGATGTTGAAGCCGCCGCCCGAGAAGCCGTAGAACGCCTCGATCGACTTGTCGCGGCTGAACGTATCCAGCGCCAGGATCGTCTGCGGGCTGTGGGAGCGCTTCTTGCCCTTCTCGGGCGGGTCGCCCGAGATGTTCAGCACGACGCCCTCGTAGCCCTTGCGCCGGGCGTACTCCTTGGCCGGCCCCTCGTGCAGGGCGCCGCCCTTGTAGTTGAAGTCCTTCCCGGCTTCGTCCGCGTGGTAGCCATGATTGCCACGCAAGATCAGCATCTTCGGCATCACTGCCTCCTGTCGCGCACCGATCGCAGGACCTTCGGTCCGCCGCGGCCGGGACAAGTCCTCCGTGGGAGTGTCGCCAAGTCCCTCGTGGGAGCTTCGCCAGGTGTGCGGCAGTCTCTCCATCCGCCGATACGCTACCATACCCGACGTGAACCGGCCGTGCAGTTCGGCACAGACGGCCTCTACTTCCATGTGTTCCGGCTCCCCGGCGCGAGGCGGCGGCGGGCCCCGTTCCGCGCCCGCGCGGGGGCGGAGCGTGGCGGCCGGCGCAGCCTTCTGACATCCTGGTGCGCCTGGCCGGGACCCGGCCGGGGGTGGTTCCGGGAGGGCGGGATGACGGTGATCGGTTTCGGCGGCCTCGCGCTGCGCTTCGTGCAGGACCGGCACGGCACGGCGGGCAGCCTCGACGTCTTCGAGATGACGGTCCAGCCCGGCGCGAAGATGCCCGTCGCGCACGCCCACGCGACGTGGGACGAGACGATCTACGGGCTCGCCGGCACCACCACCTGGCGCATCGACGGCGCGGATTGCCGCCTCGGGCCGGGGCAGTCGGTGTTCATCGGGCGCGGGACGGTGCACGGGTTCCGCAACGACACGGACGACCCGGCCACCTGCCTGTGCATCCTCACTCCCGGCGTCCTCGGCCCCGAGTACTTCCAGGCGATGGCGGCGCTGGCCGCGGGCGGCGCGCCCGAGCCCGAGAGGATGAAGGCGCTGATGCTGCGCCACGGGCTGGTCCCCGACCCGGCCGGGTGACGCTCCGGGGCCGCATGCCGCGCCGCGCCGGCGGTCAGGAGCGTCCGCGCCGTCCCGGGGGCTTGCCGCCCGGCGCGGTCCGGCTCCGTCCGAGGCCGATGGTCTTGGCGAGGTCGGAGCGCTGCGCCGCGTAGTTGGCCGCCNACTGCTCGGGGGTGAGGCCGCGCCCGGCGAGATGGCGCTTCAGCGTCTTGTAGGGCCGGCCGTCCTCGAGGCTGATGATGTGGTCGGGCGTCACCGTCCTGCGGATCGGCACCGGCGGCGCCGGGCGCTCGGGCTCCGCAGCCGAGGCCGGCCGGCCGAGCCGCCCGAAGGCGCTGTGCACCGAGGCCAGAAGGCCCGGCAGCTCGATCGCCGGGACGCTATTCCTGGAGACGAAAGCCGAAACGACATCGGCGGTCAGCATTATCAGCCGCTCGGGCGCACTATCGTTCTCGTCAGGCATAGCTTCCGGCTCCAACAGCGGTCCGTACGTGGATCACGAATACGCTTGTTGCGTCAACGGTAATTGGAATATTGCTGTGAATCGGAGCGGCAGGCCTGCACGGCGATGCTTCAAATCTCGCGCTCCGGCCGCGGTCGGGGCTGTCACGGCGCCGCGGGCGCCGGCCCGTCCGGGCGCCGCTGCCGAACCTTCGCCACGGTGTCGGGCGACCAAGGGCCCACCCGGAAACCCCCACAGGGAGTGCGGACTGAGATGCCCATCAGGAGCCCTGCCGCGGCGCTCGGCGCCCTCGCGATCCTCGCCGGTCTCACCGGCCCCGCCCCGGCGCAGGGCACGCGGAGCCCGCCCGCCGCCGCCAAGACGGCCCCGCCGCCCGAGCGGACCGGCGACGACGCCGTGGCGGGCGTCGATCCGGCGGTGATGGCCCAGTGCAAGGCCGAGGCCGACAACAAGAAGCTGAAGGGCGCGCCGCGTGCCGAGTTCATGCGCGCCTGCGTTGAGCCCGAGGATTGATGCCGGCCCCGCCCCGGTTCCCGGTGCGGGCGCGCAGCAGCGGGAACCGGGGCGGCCCGGTCAGCTCCCGGCCGGCACCGGTGTCAGGGGCGTGGCGCCTCGCGCCCGGGACGCGGGCCGGCACGGCCGCGCGCCCTGCCGCGGCGCCCGCGGACCCGC
>NZ_QOWC01000343.1 GCF_003574465.1 Methylobacterium crusticola | reverse complement strand
CCGAGCCGGCCCCCGCCCCGCGGCGCGTCGCACCCTCCGCCTGGGCGTGGGCCACCGGCGCGCCCGCCGCCAGGATGGCGCCTGCCGCCAGGATGGCGGCCGCGTTGGCCAGCGTCCGGCCGACGCGCCGGGCGCCGCCGAGGAGCCTTCGCGCGCGGCCGCGGACCCGGTCCGTCGTCGTCCTCATGCCACGCCTCCGCATCCCGGGTTCTCGGCCAGAGATGCGGGATACTGCCGAGCCTGTGGCCTGCAGTTCAAGCCTGCGGCCTGCAATTCAAGCGATATGCGCCGGAATAGCGCTCATCTCCGGTTGTGAAAGCCTCGCCGTCCTGCCGCCGCGACGCCGGTCCGTGACCGCGCCGGCCTCCGTTCCCGCCGTGACCGGCCCTCCCGCGTCGGGCACGGGTCCCGCGGCATCGGCGCCGTCACGGGCCCGCCGACGGGCGTGATCCCCCGGAGGACCGGCCGGCGGGCGGTTGCGAGCCCGGGTTCCCGCTCGCAAGGGGCCTGTTGCGATCCCAAGCCCGCCTGCCTGGCGTCGCCTCAGGCGCGCGCCGTGCGGGCGAGCAGCCGGCGGACGAAGGCGCGGGCGCGCCCGGCGGCGGCGGCGGCGACCTGCCAGGCCCGCGTCGCCCGGGCGCGGGCGAGCAGGGCCTCGCGCACCCGGGCCGAAAAGCCGATGGCCGCCGCGAGCCACCCGATCGTGAGGAGCTTGGCGCGCCCGGCGTGGTAGATGCGCTCGACCAGCAGGAAGCTGCCGAGATAGGCGCCCGCGAGGAGCGCCAGCCCGCGCCACAGGTGCCCCTCGGCGATCCAGATCACGCCGAGGAGCTTCAGCGGCTCGACCCCGAAGAACGGAACGGCGAGGAGCCCGAGGATCGCGAAGCGCGGCAGGCGGGAGATGCCGGCCTCCAGCCGTCGCACGAGGGCGAGGCGCGACAGCGCCTCGTAGAGCGGCCGATAGAGCGGGCGCGCCAGTTCCGCGCTGACGACGAAGATCGCGACCGCGACGTCGGCAAGGCCGAGGAGGGCGCGGACGGGCAAGGAGCGTCTCTGGGGCATGGTCGTCCCGTGACTCGGGGAAGAAGGCTATCAGGCAGGGCCCCCGGTGTCTCGACGCCCGCGCGGCGCCGACCCGCGCCCCGCGCCGCCTCCCGGCGCGACCGCAGGCTCCGGACCCGCCGCGTGGGAAACGCTCCGGGAGCCGGGATCTCGGCGCCACGACTTACCTGCCACAGGACTTCCTGAAGGACGCGCGCAGCGAGGGCGTGACGATGTCGTCGATCCGCACCGGATCGTCCTCGCGCTTGAGGATGAACGTCACCGCTTCCGGCGTGGTCTCGCCGGCGACGCGGACCGACAGGTGCGCCACGACGCTGACGGTGGTGGGATCGATGACCTCGACGGGGTCGAGAGACTTGAGGACGACCGCGGTCACGCCTGCCGGCCGGTGATCGGGTCGCCGTCGAGGACGGGTTCCTCGCCGTTGTGGGTCATGGCGTTCGCCCAGGCGGCGCCCCGTACCGCGACGGAGAGAACGTCTTCCTGTCACAGTCGAAATCGCGCAGGTGCCCGATGCCGTCGACGAGGGGCGCGACGCCCCTCACTCTCGTCGAGGCCGGGAAGACCGCGTCGTACAGCATCCGGTCGGCCCCATAACCGCCGAAGCCGACGCAGCGCGCGCCCTCGATCGTGTGCATCCTGAAGCCGCCCGCCACCGGCACGATGTCCAGGGTGCAGCGCTCGTCCGGCTCCTCGTCCGACGTCTGCCGGAAGCGCCAGCCGTTCTTGTGGGGGCGTGCCACGCCGACGACCGTGATGATGTGCTGTCGCTCGTCCGCACCGAGGACGCTGATGGCCAGGGCGCCGTCCGGGGCGGGGCGTTCGGCAAAGACCATGCCGCCCTTGCAGAACACGGCGCCTTGATCCGCACGGGCGGACGGGGTCGCGGCCAGGGCTACACCCAGCAGCATCGCGAAGCGCCTCGCGGCCCGCGCCGCGCGCACGGGCGATGGGGCGGCTGGGATCGGCGGAATGCGGCCTCGCGTCATCCGGAAGTGGCTCCTGCTGGACTGAGCGCGTGGAATGAACCAGCACCGACGTCGGTCTGACAAGTGCGCCGCCCGTCCCCTCGGCCCGCCCGGGCAATTCGCCGGGATGCGGCGCGCCAGCTTCGGCGCGGTCGAACGATCTTCTTTCGATCGAGGCGGGCAGGCGTGATTACGGTCGTGGCGGAGCTCGACAAGAGAACGAACGTCTTCGACAGTTCGCGCTCTTGCACAGCCTCGGCCGTATGCCCTAAGTCAGCGCCGTCACTCCACCCCGATCGGCCTGCCATGACCTTCACGCGACGCAGCATCCTTGGGGCAGGCCTGATCCTTGGGGGCGGCGCGGTGCTCACCCCGGGCGCGGGGGCGCGGGCGCAGGGGAGGCCGGTCTCCTTGCGCGTCGGCGTGATCCCGATCCTCGCCGCCGCCCCGATCTTCGTCGCCGAGCGGGAGGGCTGGCTCAAGGCGGCGGGACTCACCTTGAGCGTCACGACCTTCGAATCCGGTCCCAACATGATTCAGGCGCTGGCGTCGGGCACCCTCGACGTCTACGTGGCCGGCGTGGCGCCCCTCGGCGTCGCCCGGTCGCGCGGCATCGACGTCAAGGTCGTCACGGCGACGGCGGTCGAGGAGAACGTCTTCGTCGCCGGCCCGCGGCTCGCCCGCCACTTCGAGCCCGGCCTTCCGCCGGCCGAGGCGTTCCGCCGCTTCCGGGCCGCCGGCGGCGCGCCGGCCCGGCTCGCCACCCAGCCCCTCGGCTCCGTCCCCAACACCACGCTCCAGCACTGGCTGTGGGAGGTGGCGAAGGTCGACCCGAAGGACGTCGCCATCGTGTCGATGGGGATCGACGCGACCCAGCAGGCCGTCCTCGTCGGCGCCGTCGAGGGCGGGACCCTGCGCGAGCCGGCCGTCTCCATCGTCACCGGCCGCGATCCCGCGATCCGCCTCGTCGCGCTCGGCGGCGCGATGTTCCCCAGCCAGCCCGGCACCGTCGTGGCCCTGACGCGGGCGCTCCTCGACCGGGAGCCCGAGGCCGCGCAGGCCTTGGTGTCCGGGATCGTCCGGGCCGTGGACCTGATCGGGCGCGACCCCGACCGCGTCGCGCCGGTGATCGAGGCCGCCCTCGGCAAGGGGCTCGTCGACGGCGCGACGATCCGCCGGGCCCTCGCCTCGCCGGCGACCCGGTTCGCCGCCGACCCCCGCGCCATCGTGGAGGCCACCGCCGCCATGCAGCGCTACCAGGTGCAGATCGGCGCCCTCGACCGCGAGGTGCCGCTCGACGGCCTGTTCGAGCCGCGCCTCTACGAGCGCGCGCTGGCCGGCCGGTGAGGTCCCGGCGGGCCGCGGCGCTCCTTCCCGTCCTCGGCCTCGCCGCCTTCTTCGCGCTCTGGGAGGCGGTGCCGCGGGCCGGCCTCGTCAACCCGGCCTTCCTGCCCCCGCCCTCGGCGCTGCCGGCGGCGTTCCTGCGCGAGCTCCGCTCCGGCCAGTGGCTCGCCGCGGTCAGCGGCAGCCTCGGCCACTACGCGGCCGGGCTCGGGCTCGGCGTCGGTCTCGGGGTCGCGGCCGGCACCCTCACGGGCCTGTTCCCGACCGCCGAGGCCCTGAGCGCCTGGGTGGTGCGGGTGCTGCGCCCGGTGCCCGGCCTCGCCTGGGTGCCCTTCGCGATCATCTGGTTCGGGGTCAGCCCGGAAGCGGCCCTGTTCATCATCGCGGTCGGGGTGTTCTGGATCGTCTACTTCGCGAGCCACGGGGCGGTCCGGGGCGTCGACCGCGACCTCCTCGAGGTTGCGGAGGCGTTCGGCTTCCGGTCCGCCCGCGAGCGCCTCCTGAAGGTGGTCTGGCCCGCCGCGACCCCGGGCATCCTGGTGGGCGTGCGCACCGCCCTCGGGCAGGCCTGGATGGCCGTGGTGGCGGCCGAGATCTTCGGCGTTCCCGGGCTCGGCCAGCGGATGATGCAGGCCTCGACCCTGCTCGCGACCGACATCGTGGTCGTCTACATGCTCACCATGGCGTCGCTCTACGGCGTGCTCGACGCCGCCTTCACCGTCCTCCAGGGCCGGATGCTGCGATGGCGGGCCTGATCGCCATCCGCGGCCTCGCCCTCGCGTTCTCCCGCGACGGCGCCCGCACGCAGGTGCTCGCCGGCCTCGACCTCGACGTCGCGCCCGGGGAGTTCCTGGCCGTCGTGGGCGCCTCCGGCGTGGGGAAGTCGACACTGCTGCGCGTGATCGCCGGCCTCGTGCGCCCGGATGCCGGCCGCGTGACGGTCAGCCCGCCGGCACTGGGCCGCCGGGCGGTCGCCCTGGTGTTCCAGGATGCGCGCCTGCTGCCCTGGCGGCGGATCGCCGACAACGTCGCGTTCGGGCTGGAGAAGCTGCGGATCCCGCGGCCGGAGCGGCGCCGGCGGGCCCTGGAGGCGCTCGCCCGGGTCGGCCTCGCCGACCTCGCCGGGCGCTGGCCGTTCCAGCTCTCCGGCGGCCAGCGCCAGCGCGTCGCGCTCGCCCGGGCCCTCGCGGTCGAGCCGCACGTGCTGCTGATGGACGAGCCGTTCTCGGCCCTCGACGCGCTGACCCGCGAGAGCCTCCAGGACGAACTCGCCCGCCTGTGCGGCGCCTCCGGCCAGACCGTGGTGTTCGTCACCCACGACATCGGCGAGGCGGTCTATCTCGCCGACCGGGTCGTCGTCGTGGCGGGGGCGCCCGGCCGGATCGTCGCCGTGCACGTCAACCCGGCGCCGCGCCCGCGGTCCCGCGCGGCGCCGGCCCTGCGGGAGACGGCGCAGCGGATCCGCCGGGACCTGGCCGAACCCGACGCGGCGTGAGCGCGGCCGCGC
>NZ_KZ984667.1 GCF_003574465.1 Methylobacterium crusticola | reverse complement strand
AGCACAAGTGGCACATCCACAAGAACATCGCGGGGTAAGGTGCCACGCGATCCCGGCGGACGCGATGCCGCCGCCGGGATCGCCGGCCCGTCCGGGCCGGGCCGGAGCCTCCCGGAACGCGAGCGCCCGGCACGCCGGTCGCGCGCCTCCGGGAGACCCGGAGCCGCGCCGCCGGCCTCCCACCGGCCGCCGCAGCCGACGGGGTCCCGTCGGGGGCCGGGCCGCCGTCCGGCGCCGCGCCTCGAAGGCCGCGGGATCGAGCCCGCCGCCGTCCGGGGCGACGGCGCCCCGCTCAGGTCGGACACGACGTCGTTCCATTCTCGTGCAGGTGCGATGATGATCGATACGCAGGACAGCCGGCGCACCTTGTGGCGAGAGGTCATCCACCAGGCGCTCGCCGACGCGGTCTCGACGAACCGGGAGCTCGCCGACGAGCGCGAGCTCGCCCGGGCCTGGTTCCGGCACGCGACCCGCGACTTCCGGGAAGTCTGCGCCCTCGCCGACCTCGAGCCGGATTGCGTGCGGATCGCCGCCCTCAAGTGCGTCGCGGACCACGACGCGGGCAAGCCGACCTTCAACCTTCACCGCGTGCTTCAGCACGCCGGCCGGGCGCTCACCATCAACGAGTGGGCGGAGTGCTCGGGCATCGCCTCGAGCACGCTGCGCTACCGCCTCCGTCTCGGCTGGACCGCGGAGGCCACCCTCACCACGCCCCTGCGCAGCGCCCCCGATCGCCCCCCGGCCGCGTCCCGCCGCCCGCTTCCGCGGGGCCGCCACGAGGGCGCCGGGCCGGCACCGAAGACCCTCACCTTCCAGGGCGAGACCCTGACCGTCGCAGAGTGGGCGCGGCGCCTCGGCCTGACGCGGGCCGGGCTGTACCTGCGCCTCGCCAGCATGCCCGTCGAGGCGGCGCTCGCCACCCCCGTCCAGCGCCGCGGCGCGCGGGGAAAGCCGAAGGCCGCGACGGCGCAGGTCTGAGGCGCGGGCCCGCGCTCCTCGCGGGCGCCCCCCGCCGCGTCACGGCAGCAACGGCCCCCGGGACTTGAGCCAGGTCGCGACGGCGGCCGCCGCGCCGCCCGGGCTGCGCAGGTCGGTAACCGATCCGGCCTTGGCGCGTCCGCCGGGCCGGCCCGCCGGGGGAGCCACCGGTGAGAGGGTCGAACTCGCCTCGGAGACCGCTTCGGATCCCGGGATCGTCAGTTTCTCGCAAAACCGCACAGCGTGCCTCCACGTCGACCGCGCGACGGACTCGCTCATCGCGAGGGGCAACGGCACCGGGTTGATTTGGATCCCGCGCCGCCGCGAGGCCGACGGCGCGCCCGGTCCCGGCGCGGCCGGGCCCGCCGGAGCGGCGGGCGGCGCAGCATCCCCGGGGAACCGATGGGCAGGCGCCTGCCTTCCTGCTAGAACCCGCCGCGAGGTGAGAAATGGGGAACCGCGATGGCGGAGCGCGCCCTGGCCTGCGGCCGGGACGCGGCGCCGGCGGTGAGCGGCGGGGCGAAGCCCATCCGGCAGCGCAGGGAACGGGACGGCGACGGGCTCCCCGACGGGCGGCGCCTCCGGTGGCTCCGGCGCGCGTGGCGGACGCCGCGGCGCGGCTCCGGACATCCACCCGGCCGTCCATCCACCCGGCCGACTCCCGCGCGTCGGGCTCCCGGTCCGCCGGCGTGAGGGCGCTCCCCATCCGGACGGCCCGGTGCCACTTGGGTCCGGCGCCACCCGGCCCGGCGCCCTTTGCCGGCGGGGAGCGGCCGGGCGGCGCCCAAGGACGGGCCGGCGACAGGAAGACGAGCCTGGGGCGGCCCGCGGGACGCGCATCGCGCGCCGGGAGCGCCGCCCCTCCCGAGGCGAACGGCAGGCCAGTGACATGAACCCCACCGCGACACCGCCGAACCGCTGGCGCCTGCGCGCGCCCCGGCTCCGGAACCGGATCCCGAGCTCCCCGGTCGCCCTGCTCCTCACCGCGGTCGCCCTCGCGAGCGGAGGCTGGAACTACGTCGCGGGCGTGCAGAGCCGGGCGGAGACGCTGCGGCAGAACGGCCTCATCACCTACAGCGAGCGCGTGCTCTCGACGCTGAAGGACCTGGAGACCGGCCTGCGCGGCTACGCCCTGACGGGGCGGGACGAGTACCTCGACCCCTACCGGGCGGCCCTGGGGCGGATCGACCCGGAGCTCGCGGCGCTCGACGGGCTCGAGACCGCCCCGGCGCTCCCGGCGCGGCGCCGGTCCCTCGTCGACGCCCAGAGGGATTTCGCCGCCCGCGTCGTCGCGGCGCGCCGCCAGGAGGGGCTTGACGCCGCGACCGCCCTCGTGCTCACCGGCGAGGGCAAGCGCAACATGGACGCGATCCGCGCCCTGACGCAGCAGGTCCAGGAGCGCGCGACGGCCGACCTCGCCCGCGTGGCCCGGGCGGAGCGCTGGCGCTCGCCGCTCCTGTCGCTCCTCTGCCTCGCGTCGGCCGCGGCGGCCCTCGGGCTCTTCGCCCGCCTCGCCCTCGTGCGGCGCCGGGAGAACCTGCGCATGGCCGCGCTCCTCGACGGGGTCCTGGAGAACGCCCCGGTGGGCCTCGGCTTCCTCGACCGCGACCTGATGATCCGCCACATGAACCGGGCGCTCGGCAGCATGAGCGAGCGCGGCCTCGGGGCGGGCGTCGGGGACCCGATCTGGGCGCTGCTGCCCTCCCTCGAGGAGCAGCTCGCCCCGATGCTCGCGGCGGCGCGCGACGAGGGGCTCGTCACGGCGAACGTCGAGGTGGGCGTGCCCACCGCGAGCGCCCCCGGCGGCACCCGCCACTTCCAGATGGCGTTCTTCCCCCTGCGCCGGGACAGCGGCGACGTGCAGGCGCGGGCGGAGGGCGTCGGCCTCGTCATGTCGGACGTCACGCTCCGCAAGCTCTTCGAGACGCGCAAGAGCGAGAGCGAGGAGCGCTTCCGCTCGCTCACCGAGGCAACCTCCGCCATCGTCTGGACGACGCCCCCGGAGGGCGGGTTCGCGGAGGCCGCCTCCGAGTGGACGCGCTTCACCGGCCAGACCCCGGCAGAGGCCGCCGGCTCCGGCTTCCTGGAGGCGGTCCACCCCGAGGAGCGCGCCGCGACCGAGGAAGCCTGGCGCCGGTCCGTGGCGACGCGGACGCACTACGAGACCGAGCACCGCCTGCGCCGCCACGACGGTGCCTGGCGCCACATGGAGGTGCGCGCCGTGCCGATCCTCGAGGGCGACGGGCGCGTGCGCGAGTGGGTCGGCGCCCACACCGACATCACGGCCCGCAAGGAGGCCGAGCGCGAGCTCGAGGCCGCCAAGGTGGCGGCCGAGGAGGCGAACCGCGCCAAGAGCCAGTTCCTCGCCAACATGAGCCACGAGCTGAGGACGCCGCTCTCGGCGGTGATCGGGTACTCGGAGATGCTCCAGGAGGAGATGGAGGACCTCGGCGAGGAGGGCCTGCTCTCCGACATGCGCAAGATCGAGTCGAACGCGNACCTGCTCGGGCTCATCAACGACGTGCTCGACCTCTCGAAGATCGAGGCCGAGCGCATCGAGATCTACGCCGAGAGCTTCGCGGTGGCCGACATCGTGCGGGACATCGCCGCGACCGTCGAGTCGCTGGTCACCAAGAACGGCAACACCCTGGTGCTCGAGATCGCGGAGGATCTCGGCAGCGCGCACTCGGACGTGACGAAGCTGCGGCAGTGCCTGATCAACCTCCTGAGCAACGCCGCGAAGTTCACCGAGGGCGGGCGCATCACCCTCGCGGCCGGCCGCGAGGCGCGGGACGGCGCCGGCTGGCTCGTCTTCCGGGTGAGCGACACCGGCATCGGCATGAGCGCCGAGCAGCAGGCCCGGCTGTTCCAGCGCTTCACCCAGGCCGACGCCTCGACGACGCGGCGCTTCGGGGGCACCGGCCTCGGGCTCGCCATCACGCGGGCCTTCGCGCGCATGCTCGGCGGCGAGATCACGGTCGCGAGCCGGGAGGGGCAGGGGACCACCTTCACCCTGGCGCTCCCGGCCCGCTACGACGCGAGCGCCTCCGACACCGCCCCCGAGGCCGCCGAGGCCCCGCGCCCCGCGCCCGAGGGCGGCCCCGCCTCGGCCTCCCAGGTGCTCGTCGTGGACGACGACCCGGCGACCCGCGACCTCCTCGCGCGCTTCCTCCAGAAGGAGGGCTTCCAGGTCGCGACCGCGGCGGACGGCCGCGAGGGCCTGGAGCAGGCGCGCGCGCTGCGCCCGCGCGTGATCCTCCTCGACGTCACCATGCCGCGCATGGACGGCTGGTCGGTCCTGCGGGCGCTCCGGGCGGACCCGGAGCTCGGGGCGACGCCGGTGATCATGGTGACGGTGCTCGACGAGCAGAACCTCGCCTTCTCGCTCGGGGCGACGGACTACCTGCACAAGCCCGTCGAGTGGGGCCACCTCAAGGAGGCGATGGAGCGCTTCCGGCCGGCGATCCACGAGGGGCCGGTCCTCGTCGTCGACGACGACCCCGACGTGCGCGAGCGCATGGCGACGCTCCTGCAGCGGGAGGGGTGGCGCGTGGCCTGCGCCGAGCACGGCCGGGCGGGCCTCGAGGCCGTGGCCGCCCGCAAGCCCGGGCTGATCCTGCTCGACCTGATGATGCCCGAGATGGACGGCTTCGGCTTCCTGCGGGCGCTCCGGGCCCGGCCGGAATGGCGCGACATCCCGGTGGTGGTGCTGACCGCCAAGGACGTCACCGCCGAGGACCGCCGGCGCCTCGCGGGCCAGGCCGACCGGGTCCTCCAGAAGGGCCAGCTCAGCCTGTCGGACCTCGCCGCCACGCTGCGCACCCTGACGGCGCCCACCGGGGCCGAGAACCGGGCCGCGGCCGGCGCGGAGCCCGTGCCGGCGGACGGCGCGCCGTGACGCTCGTGCCGCGCGCGGCGCGGGGCG
>NZ_QOWC01000340.1 GCF_003574465.1 Methylobacterium crusticola | reverse complement strand
GCCAGGAGATCTGTGTTGATCTGATTGGCGTGCGTTGTAATTAGCACAGCGGCGCCGTCGCCCGCCTTGGGTGCCTCGCCAAGCGGCTCGGCGTGGACATCACCGGCTGACTGCCAGGACCACCACAGCTTCCGGGAACGTCTCCAGGATCGCTCACCGTCTGAACGAGCTTGCAATCCGCTCAGGAGCCCTAACAACGTCGGGAGGAACAGCGTGGCTTTCGCCAATCGACCGCTCTCCACCTCAGCAGCGGGCTTCTGGGCCGTCCTGGGCCTCTCCGCTGTGTTCCTGTGTCTGGGCGCACTGTTTGTCGCGGCTCCGACACTCGGGGCTTCGATCTTCGGCGTTCCGGCTCCCGGCGACATCGGTGACGCGTACCTGCGAGCCATTGGCTTTCGTGATGCCGCCCTGGCGCTCTACCTCGCTGGCCTCGCGTGCTTCTCGACCTGTCGCGCCGTGTGCATCGTGCTCGGCGCGAGTACCATCATCCCGATCTGCGATATTGGTCTCGTGCTGGCCGTTGGCACCGCTGCATGGTGGCAGATCGCGCTCCATGCTCTGAGTGCCCTCTGCCTGATCATCGTGACGGCCTGCGTGTCGCTCAGCACGGCTTGAATGTGTGTCGCAGTCTGCGGCAGCAAAGCATCGAAGTGGGGTTCACGATTGGCCGCAGTGTCAAAGTCTAAGCTGTGCTGACGAAGTGCCGAGATCGAAGGCGAATTGTACACGACGAAACGAGGAAGGTGGGCTTCCATGGCGAATGTTTCCAAAGAGTTACCGCAGGTCCGAGGCGGCATCTTCCTAGCCGATGGCGGGCTCGAAACCACGCTGGTTTTCCTGAAGGGTATCGATCTGCCTTCCTTTGCAGCTTTTCCGCTGGTTCTAAGCGAGGCTGGACGAGAGACGCTGACCCGCTACTTCGCGCCGTACCTCGCGGAGGCGAAGCGCCGGGGCGTCGGCTTCATCCTGGATACGCCGACGTGGCGAGCTAATCCCGATTGGGCCGAAAAGCTCGGGCTCGGGCTGGACGACCTGCTCGAAGCTAATCATCGGGCTGTCACCTTCGCCGCAGAGCTGCGGGATAAAGCCGGCGTCCCCTCTATATCGATTGTCCTGAACGGCGTGATTGGTCCAAGGGGGGACGGTTACGTTGTTGGCTCAGCCATGACTGCGGACGAGGCTGCACGCTACCATCGTCCGCAGATCGAGGCGCTTCGGGACGGAGGCGCCGACATGGTGAGCGCTATCACCATGACCTACGCAGAGGAGGCGGTCGGCATCGCGCGTGCCGCGCGCGCCTGCGGGATGTCCGTCGCACTCTCCTTCACCGTCGAAACCGACGGTCGACTTCCGTCTGGGCAGGATTTGAAGGCCGCGATCGAGGAGACGGACGCGGCAACAGGCAACACGCCGGCCTATTACATGATCAACTGCGCCCATCCGGATCACTTTCGAGGAGCGCTTGCCTCCGGCGAGCCCTGGCTCAACCGCATCCTGGGGATCAGGGCAAACGCATCCCGGAAAAGCCATGCTGAACTTGATGTCTCGACCGAGCTCGACATCGGCGACCCCGCGGAGCTAGGTCGACAGTACCGAGATTTGCGCTCGCATCTGCCCAATCTTCGCGTCTTCGGCGGCTGCTGTGGCACGGACCATCGCCACATTGCGGCTATATGCGAGGCGTGCCTTTGATCCGCGTGCCTTCATCTTAAGAGAAAAGTCGGTGTATATGCTGTAACCAGAGACGGATAGTGACAAGCCGGACGAACTCCAGACTACGCGATCTTTTATACAAATTTCCGTTGATCGAGACGCACTGGGGTGGCGGCAGAGGCGCAGCGGTGACTCTGTCCTCGGGCTTGGAGCTTGAGGAGGATGCCATGATAACGTCCGCACCTCACGCCGCATCGCGATTGCCCCGGACGCCAGGAACAGGCGCCGGAGGCTACTGCTCCTCGACCATCCGCGTCGCGGCCCGCAGATCCCGCACGGTCCGCGCCAGCATCCGCCTGAAGGCGATCGCCTTGGCTGACCGCCGCCCGTGCTTCCAGGTCGAGCGCCGCGAGCGCTCCAGGCCCTCCGGCGTCTGTGGGCCAGTGCTCGCGCCTCCGTGCATCCGGCATCGTCCGTTCGCCATGGCGGGCTGCCGGCACGATCCCCTATCCAGCCGATGAGCCCCACAGCGGGGCGCAGCATCTGCATGATCTAAGGCAGCTCGCCAGTCGGGCGCATAGGGTTCGTCGGCTGAAATCGCCGTCACCCCCTACCCCTCCGCCGCACCGGAGACCCCCCGGTCACGCTGCCCGCTACCACGGCCTGAGCGCCCTCGCCGATGTGGTTGTGCTGGACCATCACGACCTGCCTCCCGCCCGAGCGCACCCGCTGCAGGGTCTGCATGCCGGCCTGGAACGAGCCCGTCAGGCGGGCGTAGGCGCGAGCCATCCGCTCGGCCTCGACGCACGCCGCCTGCCGGCTCGGCCCCAGCGTCCGGCTGGCCTCGTCGAGGTGCTGCTGCATGACGGCCGCCGCCTTCATGGCGGCGACGTGGGCGGTGGCGAGCTGGTGGGCCAGCATGCGCTCCAGCCCGTCGGCGGCCCGGATGGTGTCGGCCGTGTCGAGGGCCATCTTCAGGCAGCCGGCATCCTTGGCCAGATCCAACCGGTCGCGACTGGCATCGGCCGCCACGGCGTCGGGGTTGGCCATGGTGTCGAGGATGGCCGGCAGGGCGGTCGTGGCGAAGTCGTCTGCGGGCACGAGCTCGCCGCCGGCCGTGCGCGGCGTGGCGGGGTCAAGCGGGGTGCGCACCTCCGCCTCGTAGCGGTCCGCGATCGCGGAGGGGCCGCCGGCTTCCTCGGCCCGGATGCGCTGTGCCCAGAGGAGGGTTTCGCCGGATCTGCGTTGGTTGGACATGCGGGCATACTACACGAACTTGCGAGTGAGTTCACCTGCAGGAAGCCAAGGCTTCGCTCTCCGAGCCAGAAATTCACACCTGTTCGGGAGTGTACGATCTGCTGTGTTTAGGCAGGCTTGTCGAAAACGGGCGTGACGAACTCCCGCGTGTCCTTGCTGGGAACAACAGGGGTGATCTCGAACGTCCCCCTGGTTCCGCCCCGGCCCAGCATTCGACAGCGTTCGCCCGTTATCGATGCGAGATCCAAGCGTGGCCTATTGATCGTAGATGCAAACGGAGGAGGGCCGAGGGCCCGGAGGCCAGGGGTGCGCGGTTCCTGTCATCTAATCAGATGACGCCAAACTCCCTCGCATCAACAGAGTGGCTTTTCAGTGCTGCCGACTCTCATTCGAGCCGGCATTTCTGGTTCGCGCGTGATCTCGCGTCACTTGTCCTGAGGCGCATCTCATCTCGTATCACGGAGTAAGACATGCCCGCATCAGAGGCCGATTACGGCGACCTCATCGATGCCATCTACGAGGCAGCGGCGGCGCCAGAGCTCTGGTCGAGGACGCTGGTGCAGGTCGCCGACTACGTCGGCGCAGCCGGCGGCATGCTCGCCTTTCATGATCCAAGCGGACCGGGCAGCTTCATCATCACAGGTCGCCTGCGCGAAGACCTCGATCGCTTGTATATCAAGCAGTATACTCGCAATCCCTACGCGGTCGCTCTTGCGAGAGCGCCAGCGAATCGACTGATCCTCGCCAATTCTTTGGTCGACGTTGCTGAGGTTCGACGCACTGCATTTCACGCCGACATCCTCGCTCCTCAGGCGATTAGCGAGATGCTCGTAGCTGTTCATCCGAGCTTGACGCAGCGCGGTAGTAGTGGCGGGGTATCCTTCGCGCTTACCCAGGCACAGAGTGATTATCGCGATGAGATCGCCACACGAATGAGGCGTCTCGTGCCCCATCTCGCCCGAGCAATCGACCTGTCTCTGCAAGTCGGCCGACCAAGCGCTAAAGCGAGCGAAGCCGCTTCACTCCTCGACGCTCTTTCCGGGCCGATGTTGCTTGTCGATGCCCGCGGCCGCATCGTCCTTGCGAACCGCGACGCGGAAGCTCTCCTGTCGCAGGTTGACGGGCTGAGTGTCGGCTCTCCTGATCACAGCGTGTTGTGCGCGAGCCTTGGTTCCGAGACGCGCAAGCTGGCCGGCCTCATCAATGCATGTCTGACCGTGAACGTTGAGGGACACCGGCACCCCGGTGCGGTGCGCGTGACGCGCCCATCAGGCAAGCCGGGATTTCTCGTTGTGGCCACTCCGCTTCCAGCGGCGCTTACCGCCAGCTGGGGCGCATTGCAGCAAGCGCGTGCTCTGATCCAAATTGTTGACCCTGCTGCTGCGCTGGAATTGCAAGCAGCTTTACTCGGACAAGCAATGGATCTCACACAGGCGCAGGTAAGAGTTGCAGCATTGATCAGTGCCGGTCTCAGTGTGCCGCAAGCGGCTGAGCTCATGAAGCTGGCCCCAACAACTGTGCGTACACACCTTGCACGCTGTTTCGAGAAGACCGGCACGCACTCGCAGGTGGAGCTCGCGCGCCTTGTTGCCTCTCTTCCGGCAGCCGTACCAAGCAAGCGCGAAAGCTAAGGGAGCAATGGGGTGCGCAGATGTCATCAAATCTACTTTGTCAGTCGACTGCACTCAGTAAGTCATGTTCTCAAACTTAGAGAAACTCTGCTTCTGAACGCCCCGTGAGCGCATTCGCCGGCCGGATTTAGCCCACCACCGTCCGGGCATCTCAGTGTCCGCTCTGATCCATGATACGGGCGAGGTTGGCGCCACGCTTCGCCGTCGCAGTAGAGCGCGTACTCGCCGAACATCCGGCGGGCCGACACCGCGCCCGCCGCGCTGGCCTGCTCCAGGATGAAGTACACGGTGCTCTGTTGCGACGCCATGCCGGATCTCAGCGCCGGAACGGGTAGCGGCCGAGGAAGAGGTCGCCGAGCGCCTTGCGCAGCCGGTAGGTGTACTGGCGCTGGCGCAGGTGCTCGGGCCGGTCGTGCAGGATGTGGCAGCGCTGGCAGAGCGCCCTCAGGTTGGCCGGGTCGTTGTTGCCGGGATCGTGGTTGAGGTGGGCACAGGCCAGCACCACCCGCGTGACCCTGATCTCAGTGCCCGCTGGCAGGTGTTCCGGTGGCGCCAGCTTCAGGCGGCGTCCCCGCCCGCTG
>NZ_QOWC01000339.1 GCF_003574465.1 Methylobacterium crusticola | reverse complement strand
GACCGGGACCGTGCCGCGCAAGCCCGTCTGAACTCAGCCCGGATTGCTGCCCGGCCTCGCGGACAGGCCGGGCAGCGCTCGACGCGCGTCCGAGAGCCCGACCGGCTCGTGGCCGCGCGCCCCGTACCAGCAGGAACCAACGAGACGACCATGCGCACGAACCTGACCATCCTGGCCCTGCTGTCGCTGATCGGCGCGGTGGCTCCCGCCGCGGCACAGACGACCGTCACCGGCAATCCGGCCACGGGCGGCGCCTCCAGCGCGACCTCCGGCAGCCAGAACGCGGTCACGCGCCCCAACACCGATCACGCCGTGAGCGGCAGGCCGGGCGGTCCCGGCGCCGTCAAGCTGGAGCCGGGCGCGAACAGCTTCACCGAAGGCGAAACCCGCCGCCGGCTGGAGCAGGCCGGGTTCAAGGAGGTCAAGGACCTCAGGAAGGACGACCAGGGCATCTGGCGCGGCATGGCAACCCGGGACGGCAAACCCACTCGTGTCGGGCTCGACTTCAAGGGGAACGTGGCCGCCCCGTAGGCGCTCCGGCGCGCCAATCCCCTCCATCCTTCGGGAGTGATCTGATGACGACGCGGACCCTCACGGCCATCTACGACCGCTACGAAGACGCCGCGGATGCGGTGACGAAGCTCGAAGCGGCCGGCGTGCCGCACCAGGACATCAGCCTGGTCAGCAACAAGCAGGACCCCGCCACGGGCACCCACGCCGACGCGGGCGAGCACGCCGCGAGCGGCGCGGGCACCGGGGCCACGCTCGGCAGCGTGCTCGGTGGCGGGGCGGGCCTGCTGACTGGCCTCGGGTTGATGGCGATTCCCGGGGTCGGCCCGGTCGTGGCCGCGGGCTGGCTCGTGGCGACGTTGACGGGTGCCGGGATCGGCGCGGCGGCGGGCGGCCTCACCGGATCCCTGACCGGCGCGGGGCTGAGCGAGACCGACGCGCATGCCTACGCGGAGGGTGTCCGCCGGGGCGGGACGCTCCTCACCGTGCGTACGGATGAGGTGCGATCCGAGCAGGTCAGCGGCATCCTGGAGCAGCACGGCGCCGTCGACCTCGACGAGCGTCAGCAGGGCTGGAAGCAGGAGGGCTGGACCGGCTCGGGAGCGGGCGCGACCGCGTCCGACCCCATGGACGCCGACACCTCGACACGGGTCGGTTCGCCGGCCGCCGCCGGGTCCGTCGCGGGTACGAGCGATGCCACGAACACCGCCACGAGCACCGCCACGAGCACCGCTTCGTCACCTGCTGGCGAGCAGGCACATGGGGCACGCCGGGTGCGGGTGTACAACTACCCGGGATAGCGGGAACTCCTGGCGCCGGGGCGGGGCTGCCACGTCACAGGGCCAGCCTGGCGGACGAGTGACCCGTCCGGACCGATCCGGGCGGCTCGCGGGGGCCGGCCCGGCTCCCCGACAGGAGGGAGTAGGCGGCGGCCCGCCTGGGTGCCGGGGCCGCGCCGGGCCTCCTGCTCCTCCCGGTGCAGGAGGCCACCTCGGACGAGGCGCTGGCGCGACCCGGGCCGTGCCTTTCCTGCATCCAGGCCCGCCGCGACACATCTTCGGGAGCACGACACGTGCAGCCTCAGCCCTCCCGCATCGTACCCGGTCGCGCTTCAGGTGCCGAGGCGCCTCGTCGCCCCAAGCTGCCCAGGTCCTCGCGCCATCATCTCGGCAAGCAACTGGGGTTCTTCTACGACGTCCTCGTCGCCGAGCCGCTGCCTCAGTCACTGCTCGACCTGATCGGGCGCTTCGAAACCGCCCTGGCCCGGCAACCGAGCACGACCTCGAGCTTCCGCGAGGAGCTGCTGGCGGCGGTGCCGGCCTTGCGCACCTTTGCCATGTCGCTGACGCACGACGCCGCTCAGGCCGATGACCAGGTGCAGGACGCGCTGCTGCGGGCGTGGCAGAACCAGCACCGCTTCCAGCCGGGCAGTCATCTCATGGCGTGGCTGTTCACGATCCTGCGCAACAACTTCTACACGCAGTACCGCAAGCGGCGCCGTGAGGTGCAGGACGCGGACAGTGCCGCGGCCGGCCAGTTGACGGCGCTCGCGAGCCAGGAGGACGGGCTCGAGTTGCGTGCGCTCTGGGCGCGGCTGCGGGATCTTCCGCCGCCGCAGCGCGAGGCGCTTCTCCTGGTCGGGGCGCACGGGCTGACCTACGAGGCGGCTGCCGAGGTGATGGGCTGCCAGGTCGGGACGGTGAAGAGCCGCGTCAGCCGCGCCCGGGCGACCCTGGCCGCGGCGATGGGGTATGAGAGCGGGCACTGAAATACCGATAGGAGTTCGGGCCCATCGACACGGCGCCGCCGGCGCCGTGCGCGCAGAAGTGATTGCAACCTTCGGTGCCGCCGCCTCGGCTGGCGCATGATCGTCCGCCGCGAGGCCAGGATCGAACGCGTCGAGCGCCTCCGCCAGGCGGCTGCGCCCCGACCGGCGGCCGGAATCGTCCATGCCTTGCGCTGCCGCCCTGGCGATCGCCATCTGGGCATGGCAGGCCCGGCCACGATCATGATGGGAACTCGCGATGGATCGTCCGCGCAGTGTCGGGATGCCCTGGTATCGGGCGCAGGACTACTCCCGACTGCTCGAGGTCATGGAGGATGCCGACCGGCTCCCCGGCAGCCACGAAGCGTGGCGCCTCTCGGCCGAGCAGGTCGAGGGAGAGGTGAAGCGCAGTGGCGTGGCTGTCGTCCGGGTGGTGATCGAACCGGACGGGTTCGTCGCCTGGTGCACCGCACACGGGCTGCGGGCCAACGCTGCGTCGCGGGCACGGTTCGCGAATGAGAGTGCCGCGGACCCCGGGCTGGCTGCGGCGGCGCGGCCGTAGCCGATACGGTCCGGGAGAACCACGACGAGGAGCCGTGATCGGCGCACGCGTCGAAACTGCGCCGAGTGACGGCGGCGACGTGGGCGGTGGGATTGCTGCCGTCCGGAGTTCTGCTGCAAGTCGATGTTCTCCCCGCTCGCGACAGGGCGCACCGCACCATCTGCGGCTCCGCTTGACCTCCCGCAAGGCCGACCTCACCGCCGTTGCAACGAGAGCTAGAGAAGGCGATTCTCAGAACCTGTATCGGCTGGTACTCGGCACGTTCCCGAACCTTTGCCGCAGTAACGCAAATAAACTACAATAAATCATCATATGTCGGTTTTCTTAAGTTAACATTTGCGCTACCTTTTCATTATCATCAGTAGGTCTGAGACAGGTGCTGATGGCCGGGAGAGCCGTGCGCTTCCACCTGCAAGGCAAGCGGAAGCGGCGATGACTTCAGCTCCCAAACCTTCCATCGACATCCTCATCCGCAAGCTGGAGAGCATCGCTCCCCTGTCCGACGAGGAGCGGCGGGCGATCGAGGGTCTGTCCATCATGATCCGGCCTCTGAAGCCGGACCAAGACATCGTGCGGGATTATGACCGGCCCTCGCAGTGCTGCCTCATGCTGGAGGGCTGGGCCTGCCGCTACAAACTCCTCAGCCAGGGCAAGCGTCAGATCTTCTCGTTCCACGTCCCCGGCGACATCCCCGACCTGCAGAGCCTCCACCTGAACGTCATGGACCACAGCCTCTGCACCCTGACGCCAGCCACGGTGGCCTTCATCCCGCATCACGGCCTGCACGAGCTGACGGCGCGCTTTCCCCGGATCGCGGCCGCCTTCTGGCGCGACACCCTCGTGGACGCGGCCATCTTCCGCGAGTGGATGGTCGGCATGGGGCGCCGCTCGGCCGAGGAGGCGATCGCGCACCTGTTCTGCGAGATGTACCTCAAGCTCCAGGCGGTCGGGCTGGCTCAAAACCACATCTACCGGCTGCCGATCACCCAGTCGGACGTTGCCGACGCGCTCGGGCTCACGAACGTCCACGTCAACCGGGTGCTGAAGGAGCTGCGTACGAAGGGCTTGATCACCCTCATGGGCGGAACCTTGCAGGTCCACGACTGGACGGAACTGACCAAGCTGTGTGACTTTGATCCGACGTACCTCCACCTGGAACAGCAGCGGGCGGCATGAGCCTCCACCTTCAGCCCGTGCAGGTCGCCACGGGCAGCGACGACACCGAGAGCCAGCTGGTCTTCGCCGATGGCTTCCTGGTGGCCGTGCTGGTGCACCTCTCGGACGATCACGGCGATGAGGCCGGGATGTGGTTCCTGGAGGCAGGGTTCGGCCGGGTTGATGAGATCACCCCGCCCAAGTTCGCCGATCTGGAGGAGGCTCAGGCCTGGATCACGCGGCGGCTCCACGACAACGGCGTCGGTCGCCAACCAGCCCCAGGGTGACGATCAGGCCTGGCTCTCGGCCGGTCCCGCGATCAGCCGCGCGTACTCGGCCTCCGGCGCTCCGTAGGAGGCGCCTGCCGCCGCGAGCAGCGCCGCGCGGTCGCGGATCGTGATGATGCCGCGCTGCCGCCGGATCATCCCGGAGCGCTCGAACACCGACACCGCCGCCGTCAGGCCCGGGCGGTTGACCCCGAGCATCAGCGACAGGAACTGGTGCGTCGTCGGCAGCTCGTCGCCCTCGGTGCGGTCGTGGCACATCAGCAGCCAGCGCGCGAGGCGCTGCGGCAGCCGGTAGAGCGAGTTGGCGAGCGCCGTGCAGCCGATCTGGATCGTCAGGGCCTGGACGTAGCGCAGCAGCAAGGCGTGCAGGGTCGGGCTGCTGCGCAGCGCCGCCCGCAGGGCGTCCGCGTGCATGCACCAGGCGTAGCCGTTCGCCTGGACCCGGCCCTCGTGCGGCGTGCGGTCCGTGCCGAGCAGGACCGGCGTGCCGATCATCCCCTCGCGGCCGATGAGCGCGAGCTCGATCTGGCCGCCATCCGCCGCGAGGGCGATGCCGGAGAGGATGCCGTCCTCGACGAAGTAGACGCGCGGGATCGGCGCATGGGCCTTGATCAGCACCGCGCCGAGCCGCAGCGGCACGGTCGTGAGGTCGGGTTGCAGCAGGGCGAAGTCGGGCGGTGAGAGCGCGGCGAGGAGCCGGTTGTGACACGAACTCTGCATGGAAGTGGGCACGATCCCGTCCTTGTTGGGGCGGGAGCCAGGAACCCTCACCGCTTGCGCCCGATGCGTCTGCAAGCGACACCTCCTTCTAGCACTATAACGGTCCCCTGGCACTTATTTCGATCATAGGATGGAGCAGGCGTCTTTTTTCTGACCTAGCTTGTCGGATCTTCATCATTTGATCTGGGCCGATGCAGGACGCGCTGATCCGCAAGCTCGAGAGTTTCGAGACCTTGTCCGACCACGACCGCGCGGCCCTCGCCGCCCTGGTACCCCGTGTCAGGAAGGTGGGCGCACGGGTCGACCTGATCCAGGAGGGCGACGCGCCCGACAACGTCC
>NZ_KZ984666.1 GCF_003574465.1 Methylobacterium crusticola | reverse complement strand
CGCGCCCGCGCCGGGCGCCGCCTCCGGGCGGGCGGCGTGCTTGAGGAAGAGGCGCATCACGTGGGCGACGCCCGCCTCCGTGACGCTGCGCAGGTCGGGCGCGAAGTAGCGGGCGTGCGGCCCGGTGACGATCTCGTAGGCCGGGAAGTAGTGGACCCGGGGCAGCTGGGCCGCCTCCTCGGCGGCGACGCGCAGGACGGCCTTCGAGTAGGCGGTGGCCGACAGGACGTGCGCGTCCGGACGGGCGGTTGCGACGAGCGGCACCGGGGAGACCGTGAGCACGACCTGCGCCCGCGGGTTCACGGCCGCGAGGTCGGTGACGACCGCGCGCAGGTCGGCGGCGACCTCGGCGACGGACAGGTTGTGGAAGCGGTGCCGGGACCGGTCGAAGGTCCCGCCGCTCACGCCCGGGCAGACCGGGAACACGGCGCCGTCGGCCGCGGCGTGCCAGCACTCCGTGAGGCCGAGGGTGAAGACCAGCACGTCGAGGGTCTCGAGCATCCCGCGCACGGCCGCGAGGTGCTGGCGCCGGTCGGCACGCATCTCCGCCTCGGAGGCGAACCCCCCGGGCTCGATCGTCGGCCGGAACGGATCGAGCACCCGCCCGTCCGCCTCGATCCAGACGTCCTCGGCCGGCCGGAAGCGGCCGTAGGCCCGGGCCACGAGCTGGTGCAGCTGGCGCGCCGTGTAGATGTTGCCGTAGCGGGCCGAGAACAGCCCGTACTGGCGCTCGCGGGCCACGCGCCGGGCCAGGATCGGGTGGGCCGGCTCGGTGACGTGGTGGGTGAAGCCGGCCCGGTCGAGGTGGCGGGCGATGTGCTGGGCAAAGCAGCTGCCCGCCGTCGCGACCCGGTCGCCCGGCCCGATCCGGAGGTCGAACCGGCCGACCGGGTCGATTGCCGCGGGCGCCACGCCGGCGACCGACCGGGACCAGAAGGCGCGGTCGCGCAGGCGGCGGTAGGGATGGCTCACGGCCGTCCTTCCGCGGCCAGGGCCGCCGGGGCCCCGGGGCGGCACCCCGCCCGCGCCTCGATGGCGCGCAGGACCTCCTCGCCGAACCAGGCATTGCCGTGGGTCGCGTCCCGGCCGTAGGCGTCGGGGTGCAGGAGCCCGTCCGGCCCGACGACCCGGGGCGGGACCGGGAGGTAGTGGGCGCCGATGCGCCCGCAGAGGTCGCGCAGGATGCGGCCCTGGAGCCGCCAGATCTTGCGGCGCAGGGCGCGGGGCGCGACGCCGCGCTCCCCGAGGCCGTGGCTGCGGAAGTGGCTGTCCGCGCGGGCGAGCACGTGCGCCTCGTCCCCGAGGGGCGGCGGCGCCTCGAGGACGAGGATCGCAGGGCAGCCGGCCCGCGCCGCCTGGCGCGCCAGCAGCGTGGTGGCCTGGATCTCGCCGGCCATGCGGTCCTCGAGGCTGTCGCGCAGGCTCGATTCTGGGATCGGCCGCGCGCGCGGATCGAGGGCGGTCTCCGGCTCGCCGGAGAGCCGGAAGTCGAAGGGCTCCGGGGAGGCGATCAGGCTCATGGCGTTGTGCTTGTTGCCGCCGATGCAGGCGGCGACCCGCGTGGCCGGGCCGAGGCGCGCCGCCAGGGCCTCGGCGAGGCCGGGCGCGAAGCAGGGCGCGCCATCCGCCTCGCCCACCAGGGGCCGGAAGGGGCGCACGTCGAGGAACGCGGCGCTGCGCGCCTCGGGCTCGCGCAGGGCGAGCGCGCCCGCCAGGGCGACGCCGTGGCTCTCGCCGACGAGGAGGATCGGGGGCGGCCCGGCCATCGCGGCGGGAGCCGGCCTCAGACGACCCCGGCGCGCAGGATATCGTGGATGTCGAGGATGCCGACGGGCCGGCCCCGCTCGACCGCGAACATCGCGGTGATCTGGGTGCGGTTCATGAGCTCGAGGGCCGCGCTCGCGAAGGTGTTGGCCGAGGTCGTGATCGGGGTCGGCGTCATCACCTCGTCGACGAGGCGGTGGAGCAGGTCCTTGCCCGAGCGGTCCGTCCCCATGTGCCGGCGCATGTCGCCGTTGGTGATCATGCCGATGAGGTGGCCGCGGGGGTCGACGATGCCGGCGCAGCCGAAGCGCTTGCCCATGACGGCGAGCAGGGCCTCCGCCATCGGGATGCCGCTCGCCACGAGGGGCATCTCGTCCCCGACATGCATGAGCTGGCCCACGGTCTTGAGCCTCGCCGCGAGCTTGCCGCCGGGGTGGAAGAGCTTGAAGTCGCTGGCCGAGAAGCCGCGGCGCTCCAGCAGCGCCACCGCGAGCGCGTCGCCGAGCGCGAGCTGGATCACGCTCGAGGAGGTCGGCGCGAGGTTGTGCGGGCAGGCCTCCTTGACGAGGGGCAGCGGCAGCAGGATGTCGGCCGCGAGCCCGAGCGTGCTCGCGGGGTTCGACGTCAGGGCGACGAGCTTCACGGCGAAGCGCTTGGAGAAGCTGATGAGGTCGCCGAGCTCCGCGGTCTCGCCCGACCAGGACAGCGCGATCACGATGTCCTGCTGGGTGATCATGCCGAGGTCGCCGTGGCTGGCCTCGCTCGGGTGGATGAAGGCGGCCGGCGTGCCCGTGGAGGCGAGCGTCGAGGCGATCTTGCGGCCGATATGGCCGCTCTTGCCGATGCCCGAGACGATGACCCGGCCCTGGAGCCCGTGGATCGCCGCCACGGCGGCGCCGAACCCGGCCCTGAGCTCGCCGTCGAGGGCGCGCGCGAGGGTCAGGAGCGCATCGGCCTCGGTGCGGACGCTGCGGATCGCCGAGAAGTGCGCGGCCTCGACCACCTGCCCGGTCTCGGCGGCCGACCCATCCCCGCCGTAGATCTCGGCCCGGTTCGAACTCTCCATCACGGCCCCTCGCGCGCCTCTCGCCCGACGCCCTGCGGCGCCGCCCGACCCCCTCAGCCTGTCGGGGCATTTGCGGCCAGATTAAGTGCGAGCGCCCGCGGCCCCCGAAATTCGCCGGGCGGCGGCGCGGGCGGCGGCGCCCGTGGCGCCCGCGCCTCAGCCGAAGGCCGGCAGGTGCAGGTTCGCGAGCTCCGAGACCTGGATGCGCAGCTCCGGCAGCAGGATGGCGCAGCAGCGCACCGTCTCGCGCATCACCTCCGGGTAGGCGCAGGCCTCCCGCAGCGGGCTGCGCAGCGCCAGGAGCGGCAGGGCGGGCGCGTGGAACAGCGTCGCGGCGACGGCCGGGTCGAGCTGGAGCATCTCGACCTCGTGCACCGGGCCGAACGGGACGAGGTGCTGGCGGTAGGCCGGCGCCACGAAGTCGGTCAGGTCGGGCCGCACGAGGATGCGCATCCGCCACTCCCTGGGGTGGGGCACCGGGTCGAAGTGCAGGTCGTAGGCGCGCAGGCCGTGGAAGAACGGCCCCTTGACCTGCAGCGCCCCGAGGGCGCGCGCGAGGTCGAGGGCGCGGAAATCCGGGCTGGCGCCGTGCACGAGCGCCGTGTCGATCGGGTGCCCGGTCCGCAGGACGTTGCGCCGGGAGATCCGGTTCGGCGGCGGGGCCGGCGGCGGGCGGCCCGCGCCGGCGCGCCGCCCGATCCGGGCGAGGAAGCCCGCGAGGGCGGCGGCGTTGTCGAAGGCGTCGGCGATGCCCGCGAGCCGCACCGTCAGCCGCGCCATGGCGTCCGGGGTGAGCCGCGCCGTCCCGGCGTCGAGGTCGCGCAGCAGCGCCTCCGGCGCGGCGTACACCCCCTCGCCGAGGGCCTCGTAGAGCGGGAAGCCCGGCGCCAGCACTTGGCAGCCGCCGGTCAGCGCCGTCACGGCCCGGTTGAGGGACTTCGCCTGGCTGAACGGCTGGCCGCCGACGGGCAGGAAGGCGAGGAAGCTCGCGGCGATCAGCTCCGCCTCGCGCTCGAGCGTCCATTCCTCGATCCGGGCCTCGACGGGCAGGCGGGCGATGGACGCGAGCGCGGCCCGGGGCAGGGTCCGGGCGTTGGTCAGGACGGTGAGCCGGGCCGACCAGCCGTCCCGGGCGAGNTCGGCGATGCCGACCGGGAAGTACGGGTTCGTGCCGATCCCGAACCAGAGGACGTCGATCACCCGCGAGGCCAGGACCGCATGCAGCTTCTGCGCCGCGACCGTCGCCACGCGGCGCCACTCGTAGGGGGCGGCGGCGTCCGGCAGGAGCAGGACCGGGCGGCCCGGCAGGCGGCTCCGCACCATCGCGCGCAGCCGCTCGGTCGAGCAGAGCACGAACTGGAACAGCTCCCCGTACTTGTCGAGCCAGCGACGAAAGTAGAAAAGTCGCGTGTCCTCCACCTGACTGAAATAGTCGTCGAAGATGTCGATACCGACGAGCTTGCCGGCCGTCCGCATCCGCCGGATCAGCAGGGACGGCACGACGCCGTAGATCTTGCTGAACACGTAGGCGTCGTGAACGAGGGCCGAGGCCTTGGCGAGGCTCTCGGCCGTGGCGATCGAGACCGCGAGGTCGCCGAGGGCGATTTCGGGCCGCAGCCGCCCGTAGCGGATGCGCGCGCCGGCGCTCGCCTTGTGCTCCTCGCTCGACACCACGAAGCAGATCTTCATCGCGGCGTCCCCTGCCGGCTCCCGGTCACAGCGCCCGCACCACGGTGGCGGCGGCGAGGAGCCCGAGGAGGGCCGCCGCGTCGCCGAGCGCGACGCGGGGCACCTCGACCTCGCGGGGCCGCCCGCGCCGCTCCTCCTGCACCGCGGTCACCAGGGTGGTGCACAGGCTGCGGTAGCCGGCCGCGCCGGCGCGCAGGCCGTACGCGACGTCGTGCCCGTGGTTGGGGCAGGCCCGGGCGTCGAAGCCGCCGAGGTGCCGGAACGTCTCGGCGGCGACCATGCACAGGGCCGCGGAATTGGCGACCACCGGGTAGGTCGCGAGCGGCAGGGCAGCCTCGCAATCCGCCTCCGCGAGGCTGAGGAATGGCGCGCCGAGGAAGTCGATGCGGCTCGGGAAGTAGCCGCCCGAGCGGAAGGCGAGCTCGCCCGAGGGCCCGGCCGGCGTCGCGAGCAGGAGGCAGGCCGCGGAGGCGACCCGATCGAGGGCCGCGAGCCCGCGCAGGGCCGCGAGCGTGCGCCTGTCGTGCAGGACGAGGCTCGGCTCCGCGAAGAGCAGGTAGCGCCCCTCGGCGAGCGAGGCGCCGAGATTGTACTCGGCGCTCTGGTTGTGGGGCCGGTCGTAGCGCGCCAGGCGGGCGCGGTCGGGGAAGCGGCTCTCCGCGAGGGCGCGGATCTGCGGCGGCAGGTGCGGGTGCGAGCGGCTGTCGACCAGGATCACCTCGACGTCGCCGGCACAGCTCTGCGCGGCGAGGCTCAGGAGCAGCCGGTCGAGCCGCGCCAGCCCGTTATGCACCGGCACGACGACGGAGATGCCCTGCCCCTCGAGCGCCGCGAGGCCGGGGAGCGGCAGGGGCGCGTCGGGCGCGGTCGGGTAGAGGCGCCGGTCGTCCGCGGGGGCGCCCGGCGCCCCCGGCAGGATCGCGAGCGCCTCCGCGACGGCGGCGGGGCCGGCCGGCGCCTCCGCGGCGCCCGGCCGCGACAGCAGCACGGGGCAGGCCCAGGCTG
>NZ_QOWC01000336.1 GCF_003574465.1 Methylobacterium crusticola | reverse complement strand
GGGCGGGATCCGGCCCGAGCTTGGCAGACGCGGGTGCGGACATCCAGGGGCCGGGCGGCGCGCCGCCCGGGGCTCGGGTCCAGCGTTGCGGCGGCCCGGCCAAGTGGTAGGCTCCGCCGCACGAAGAAACGCCTGCGAGGCCGCTGATGTCGATTGTCACCCGGATGGGACGCCTCGCCGGCGCCCTCGCCCTGACGATCATTGCCGGATCCCCGGCCCCCGCGCAGCAGCCGGCGCCCGCCGCGCCCCGCGCTCCGGCCGCCGGCGCCCCGGCCCGGGCCGCCCTGGTGCCCGCCCCGAAGGCCTTCGTGCGCCAGTCCCTCGCCGGCGAGGCCGTGCGCCTGGAGGCGCAGGTCCGGGCGGAGGGCGCCAGGACCCCCGGCAAGCCCGCCGCCCAGTGGCGACGCGAGGCCGAGAAGCTCGCCGGCACCGACGACAGCGACGGCGCGCTCGCCGCCTACGCGGGGGCCGCCGCGGCGGAGCCGGCCGACTGGCGCAACTGGTACGCCCTCGCGGAGGCCGCCAACGGCCTCGAGGACGAGGATTACGACGAGAACCAGAAGCTCCTCCTGCGCGCCCGGGCCGGCGCCTACCTCGCCTACCAGCGCGCCGGCACGCGGGTCGACGAGGCGCGGGCCCTGCGCCTCGTCGGCCGGGTCCTGGCCGAGCAGGAGAGCTGGCGGCCGGCCCTCGACGCCTACAAGGCGAGCCTGGCGCTCGCCGAGGATGCCGACGCCGCCAAGACCTACGAGGAGCTGCGCAGCGCCCACGGGTTCCGCATCCTCGACTACAAGGTCGATTCGGACGCCGCCGCCCCGCGGGCCTGCTTCACCTTCTCGGAGGCGATCGAGGCCAGGACCGACGTGGCGCCCTTCGTCGCCGTCTCGGGCGCCGCCAACGCGGCCGTGACGGCGGACGGCCAGCAGGTCTGCGTCGACGGCCTGCGGCACGGCGAGCGCTACGCCATGGTGCTGCGCCAGGGCCTGCCCTCGGCGGTCGGCGAGACGCTCCTGAAATCCGCCGACTACGAGATCTACGTCCGCGACCGCGCGCCCCAGGTGCGCTTCACCGGCCGCAACTACGTGCTGCCCCGCACCGGCCAGGCCGGCGTGCCGGTGGTCTCGGTGAACGCGCCCAAGCTCGACGTCGAGGTCCTGCGCATCGGCGACCGCGGCCTGCTGCCGGCCCTGCGCTCGGAGGAGTTCCTGGCCCAGCTCAGCGGCGCCACGGCCCGCACCATCGCCCGCGAGAAGGGCGTGCGGGTCTGGAAGGGCAGCCTCGACGCCGCCCCCGCGGAGGCGAACCAGGAGGCCGTCACCGCCTTCCCGGTCCTCCAGGCCGTCGGCACCGTCGAGCCCGGCCTCTACGTGATGACCGCGCGCCCGAGCGGCACCGCGGCCGCGTCCGACGAGGAGGGGGGCTACGAGGCCGAGGCGACCCAGTGGTTCGTGGTCTCCGATCTCGGGCTCACCGCCTTCAAGGGCCGGGACGGCGTGCACGTCTTCGCCCGCTCCCTGGCCTCGGCCGCCACGGTCGCGGGCGCCGAGATCCGCCTCGTGGCCCGCAACAACGAGGTTCTGGGCACCCGCACGACCGACGCCCAGGGCCACGCCGCCTTCGATCCCGGGCTCTCCCGCGGCGAGGGCGGCATCGCGCCGAGCCTCGTCGTCGCGCGCCTCGGCGACGATTACGGCTTCCTCGACCTGTCGTTGAGCGCCTTCGACCTCGCGGACCGCGGCGCGAAGGGCCGCCCGGCCCCCGGCGCCGCCGAGGCCTACGTCTTCCCCGAGCGCGGGGTCTACCGCTCCGGCGAGACCGTGCAGATCACCGCCCTCCTGCGGGACGCCAGGGGCGGGGCGATCCCGGGCCTGCCCCTGACCCTGGTGGCCCGGCGGCCGGACGGCGTCGAGTACCGCCGGGCCAGCGTGCCCGATGCCGGCCTGGGCGGGCGCGCCCTCGCGCTGCCGCTCCTGCCCGGCGCGCAGGCCGGCACCTGGCGGGTCGCGGCCTACACCGACCCGAAGGCGCCGCCCGTCGGCGAGGCGTCGTTCCTCGTCGAGGATTACGTGCCCGAGCGGCTCGACGTGACCCTGACCCCCCGGGAGCCGGCCCTCGCCCTCGGCCAGCCGGCCACCGTCGACGTCGCCGCCCGCTACCTCTACGGCGCGCCGGGCGCGAACCTGTCGGTCGGCGGCAGCGTCGCGGTCCAGCCCGCCGCCGCGAGCGGCGTCAAGGGCCTCGACGGGTACTCCGTCGGCCTCGACGACGAGCGCGTCGAGCCGGTGACGGCCGAGCTCGAGGCCGCCGTCACCACGGACGCGCAGGGGCGCGCCTCCGTGCGGGCCCCGGTGCCGGCCCCGGCCGGGCCGCGGCCGCTGGAGGCCAGGATCTCGCTCCAGGTCGGCGAGCCCGGGGGCCGCGCCGTGCAGAGGAGCCTGACCCTGCCGATCCTGCCCGCCGGCCCGGTGATCGGCGTCCGCAAGGCCTTCGGCGAGCTGCGCGAGGGCGCGACCGCCACCTTCGACGTCGTGGCGGCCGCGCCCGACGGCGCCCGCCTCGCCCGGGACGGCGTCTCCTGGTCCCTCCTGCGGGTCGAGCGGCGCTACCAGTGGTACCGCGCCGACGGGCGCTGGTCCTTCGAGCCCGTGCGGACGACCCGCAAGGTCGCGGACGGCCGCGTCGCCCTCGGGACGGGCGCGCCGGCGCGGATCGCCGTCCCGGTCGACCTCGGCGCCTACCGCCTCGAGGTGCGCGGCCCCGGCCTCGAGACGGCCAGCGTCGGCTTCGCGGCGGGCTGGGGCGGGACCGAGAGCGCCGACGCGCCCGACCTCCTCGACGTCACCCTGGACCGCGCCGCCTTCGCGTCCGGCGACGTGCTGAAGGCCCGCCTCCAGCCGCGCTTCGCCGGCACCGCGACGGTCGCGGTGGTGAGCGACCGGGTGCACGAGATCCGCACCCTCGACCTGCCGGCGGCCGGCGCCTCCGTGGAGATCCCGGTCCGGCCCGAATGGGGCGCCGGCGCCTACCTCGTCGCCACCGCCTACCGGCCCCTCGACCAGGCGGCCAAGCGCCTGCCGGGCCGCGCCCTCGGCCTCGCGTGGTTCTCCGTCGACCGCTCCGCCCGCGCCCTCGACGTCGCCGTCGAGGCGCCCGCCAAGGTCAGGCCGCGGGGCGAGCTCGCCCTGCCGGTCCGCCTCGCGGGCCTCGCGCCCGGGGAGGAGGCCCGGATCGTCGTCGCGGCGGTGGACGTCGGCATCCTGAACCTCACCCGCTACGCGAGCCCCGACCCCTTCGGCTTCTTCTTCGGGCAGAAGACGCTCTCGACCGAGGTCCGCGACCTCTACGGCTACCTGATCGACGGCATGCAGGGCACGCTCGGGGCGATCCGGTCGGGCGGCGACGGCGGCGCGCCGGAGCTCGACGGGGCGCCGCCGTCCCAGGAGCCCCTGGCGCGCTACTCGGGGGTGGTCACGGTCGGGCCGGACGGGCGGGCGGAGGTGCGCTTCCCCCTCCCCGCCTTCAACGGCACCGCCCGGGTGATGGTCACGGCCTGGAGCGCCGGGCGCGTGGGGGCGGCCTCCGCCGACGTGGTGGTGCGCGATCCCGTGGTGCTCAGCGGCACCCTGCCCCGCTTCCTCGCCGTCGGCGACCGCTCGCGCCTCCACCTCGCCTTCGACAACGTCGAGGGCCCGGCGGGCGAGTACGCCGTCGACCTCGACCTGTCGGGCCCCGTCGTGGCGGCGGCCGACGCCCTCCGGCGCACGCTCCGCCTGGAGCCGGGCGGCCGGGGCGCCGTCGAGATCCCGCTGACCGCCGCCGGGCCGGGCCTCGCGCGCCTCGACGTCCGGCTCACCGGCCCGGGCCTCGACGCGCCGGCCGGCCAGAGCTTCGCCCTCGCGATCCAGCCCGGCACCGGGGCGCTCGTGCGCCGCACGGTCCGGCCCTTGGAGCCGGGCGCGAGCCTCACCCTCTCGGGGGACCTGCTCGCCGAGATGATCCCCGGCACGGGCTCCCTGTCCGTCTCGGCCTCGCCGCTGCCCGGCCTCGACCTGCCGGCCCTGCTCCAGGCCCTCGACCGCTACCCCTACGGCTGCACCGAGCAGACGGTGAGCCGCGCCCTGCCGCTGCTCTACGTCAACCGCCTCGCGGCCCGCGACCGGCTCGCCACCGACGGCGCGCTCGACGAGCGGGTGCGGGCCGCCATCGACCGGGTGCTGGCGCGCCAGGATTCGAGCGGCGCCTTCGGCCTCTGGTCGTCGGCGGGGAGCGAGGACGTCTGGCTCACCGCCTACGTGGCCGACTTCCTGACCCGGGCGCGGGAGCGGGGCTTCGCCGTGCCGCAGACGGCCTTCGGGCTCGCCCTCGACCGGTTGCGCAACGTGGTAGCCAACACGAGCGAGGTCAGCGGCGGGGGCATGGACCTCGCCTACGCGGCCTACGTGCTCGCCCGCAACGGCCGGCCGGTGATGGGCGACCTGCGCTACCTCGCCGACACCAAGCTGTCGGCGTTCGCGACCCCGCTCGCCCGCGGCCAGATCGCCGCGGCGCTCGCCCTCCTGGGCGACCGCGGCCGGGCCCAGAAGGCCTTCGAGGCGGCCGTGGCCGCCCTGCGCCAGGAGCGCGACAAGGCCGATTACCGCGGCGATTACGGCTCGCGCCTGCGCGACGGCGCCGGCCTGATCGCCCTCGCGGCCGAGACGGGCGTCGCCCGCGACGCCATCGCGCCGCTCGGCGCCGTCGTGGGCGAGGAGCGCGGCTCGGGGCGCATCACCAGCACGCAGGAGAACGCCTGGATGGTGCTCGCCGCCGAGGGGCTCGCCCGGGACGCCGACGCCATGGCGCTCGCGGTCGACGGCGAGACCCAGGCCGGGCCGCTCTACCGCACCCTCAAGGACGCCGCCCTCGACGCGCGGCCGCTCACGATCGCCAACCGCGGCAGCGCCACCGCCCAGGTGGTGCTCGGCGTCGCCGGGAGCCCGGTCGCGCCGGAGCCCGCGGAGGCCCGGGGCTACACGCTGGAGCGCAGCTACCACCGCCTCGACGGATCGGCCGTGGACCTGGCGCAGGGCGCCGCCCTGCGCCAGAACGACCGTCTCGTGGTGGTGCTCAAGGTGACGGAGGCGCAGAGCCGGGCCGGCCGCCTGCTCCTCGTCGACCGCCTGCCGGCGGGCCTCGAGATCGACAACCCGAAGCTCCTCGACGCGGACGCCGTGGCGGGCCTGGCCTGGGCCAAGTCCGAGGTGCAGCCGACCCACACCGAGTTCCGCGACGACCGCTTCGTGGCGGCCTACGAGCGCGACCCGAGCCAGTCGGCGTTCTTCAGCGTCGCCTACACGGTCCGGGCCGTGACGCCCGGCCGCTACGTGCACCCGGCGGCGACGATCGAGGACATGTACCGGCCCGAGCGCTACGGGCGCACCGCCTTCGGGACGCTCGAGGTCGGGCCGGCGCGCTGAGGGGCCGGCGGCGCCCGGTCAGGGCGCGCCCGGCCCCGCGGCCGGCGCGTCCGGTCGCACGGCCGGTGCGTCCGGTC
>NZ_QOWC01000335.1 GCF_003574465.1 Methylobacterium crusticola | reverse complement strand
GGCAGGGCCGCGACGGCCGGGATCAGCGCGTCGAGCAGCGTGCGGTCGCCCGCCCGGGCGCCGCCGTGGCGCTGGAGCCGGTCGATCCCCTCCGCCAGGGCCTCCGGCCAGGAGGCCCCCGCCGCCAGCGCCGATCCGGCCGCCGAGAAGAAGATCGACATCAGCACCCCGCTCGACCCGCCGGCCACCCGGGCGAGGCGCACCGAGAGGGCGTGGCAGAGGGCGGCCGGCTCGGCCTGCGGCAGGCGGTCGAGGTCGGCGAGGACCGCCCGGGCCGCCGCCGCGAAGGTGGTGCCGGTGTCCCCGTCGCCGACCCGGGCGTCGAGGGCGTTCAGGGCGCCCTCGGCCCCGGCGAGGGCCTCGCAGACCGCCGCGACCGCGGCCGCGGCCGCCGGGTCCCGCGACGGGGCGGCGGTCTCGCCCGCGGCGAGGCCCGCCGGCAGCGGCCGCAGGGCCGGCGCCTGCACGGGCCGCGCCCGGGGCCAGTCCGGCACCGGGGTCTCGGCCCGCAGGGCCTCCTCGGTCGCCGCGTCGAGGGGGATGAGCGAGAGCGAGGCGCCGTGCATGGCGAGGGCGGTCATCGCCGGGGCGGGCCCGAGCAGCAGGCGCACCCGGGCGCCGAGGGGCGTCGCCAGCGCCGCCCGGGTCAGCACCTGCATCTCGAGGGCCGTGGTGCCGCCGAGGTTGTTCACCAGGAGCGCGAGGCGCTCCGCCGCCGCGACCGGGCCGGTGAAGCGCGCCATCATCAGCGCGGCGAGGGCGCGGGCCGGCGGCAGGGCGATGCGCTCGATGCCCGGCTCGCCGTGGATGCCGAGCCCGAGCTCGGCCTGGCCCGGGGCGAGGCGGGCCTCGGCGGCCTGGCCCGGGATGGTGCAGCCCGAGAGCGCGATGCCGAGCGACTGCACCGCGGCCGCGGCCCCGCGCGCCGCCGCCGCGACCTCCGCGAGCGGCCGCCCGGCCGCGGCGGCGTGCCCCGCCACCTTGTGGACGAACAGCGTGCCGGCGATGCCCCGGGGCCGGGGCGCGTCCGGGATCGCGATGTCGTCCGCCACCGTCACGGTCTCGACCGCGAGCCCGGCCGCCCGGGCCCGCTCGGCCGCGAGGCCGAAATTGAGCCGGTCGCCGGCGTAGTTCTTGATGACGAGGAGGCAGCCCGCCGGGCCCGTGACGGCGAGGAGCGCGGCCAGGACCGCGTCGACGGAGGGCGAGGCGAAGACGTCGCCGCAGACCGCCGCCGTGAGGAGACCCGGGCCGACGAGCCCGGCATGGGCGGGCTCGTGGCCCGCGCCGCCGCCCGACACCACCGCCACCGCGTCGCCCCGCCAGTCGGCCCGCAGGACCACCCGGATCGCGGGATCGCCGTCGAGGCGGGCGAGGCGGCCCTCGCTCGCCGCGACGAGGCCGTCGAGCGCCTCCATCACCAGCGCGGCGCGGTCGTTGATGAAGTGGGCCATCGCGCGTCCTCCTGCCTCCGCCGTGGGGTCTGGTCCCGGGCCCGCCCGCGACGGGGTCGGTCCGCGGCCCGGTCAACCCGTCCGCGCCGCAACCGGGCGGCGCGGCCCGCGCGGGCGCGAACCGGCCCGCCTCAGACCTCCCGGCACGCGAAGGCGTCGAGGTCGAGGGCGTGCCCGGCCCGGTCGCGCTTCGCCGTGAGGTAGCGCAGGTTCTCGGGCGTCACGCGGCCGAGGGCGCGCTGGGTGCCGACCACCGTCAGGCCGGCGGCCGCGAGCGCCTCCGCCTTGTCGGGGTTGTTGCTCACGAGCCGCACCCGGGAGACGCCGAGGGCGCGCAGGATCGCGGCCGCGAACTCGAAGCGGCGCTGGTCGAGGCCGAAGCCCAGGGCCTCGTCGGCCTCGTAGGTGTCGAGGCCCTCCGCCTGCAGGCCGTAGGCGCGGATCTTGTTGGCGAGCCCGTTCCCGCGCCCCTCCTGGTCGAGGTAGAGCACGATGCCGCCGCCGTTCTGCGCCATCCAGCGGGCGGTGCCGCGCAACTGGTCGCCGCAATCGCACTTGAGCGAGCCGAAGAGGTCGCCCGTCAGGCAGGCCGAGTGCAGGCGCACCGCCACCGGGCCGGTCAGGTCCGGCCGCCCGATCACGATGGCGACCTGGTCGCGCAGGCCCTCGCCGCCGCGGAAGACCACGAACTCGCTCTCGGGCGCGCCGGCGAGGGGCACCGGGGCCCGGCTGACGAGGTGCAGCGACGCGGCCTGCCGGGCGCGATAGGCCGCGACCGCGTCCCGCGTCACGGCGAGCGTGCCCGCAGGGCGCGCGCCCGGCACGATCACGACGGCCGGGAGCACCTGGGCGAGGCGCGCGAGCTCGAGGGCCGCCGCGTCGAGGCGGGAGGCCGGCGCCACGGGCGCGTCGATGCGGGCGTCGGCCCGCAGCGAAAGGGCGGCGATCCGGGCCGGATCGAGGACCGGGAGCGCCAGGGCGCCGGGCTCGGAGCGCTCCGGCAGGCCGAGCCGGCGCAGGCGCGGGGCCGACAGGACGAGCCGCATGCCCGCCCCCTCGTGCGCCGCCAGCGCGCCGGCCTGCTCGGCACCGAACTCCTCCGCCGCCAGCGCCAGGACCGGCTCCTCGCCGGGCTCGGCGTCGCCCGGGCCGGCCTCTCCGAAGCCTGCCGCGGCCTCCCGGAGGCCGCCGGCCGCCCCGCTCACGATGATTACGGGCCGGCCGGCGCGGATCTCGGCCAGCGCGCGCTCGACCTCCACCTGTTCGCGTCGGAGGGCCGGGTCTACACTGGGCTGCGGCTGGGTCGGGGACATGAGCAAGCCTGGGAGATGCCGCCCGGACACGTCGAGTCGTCTGGGGGTCGTGAGGACCAGGGACCGGCCGACCGTGGGTCACGGGACCGGCGTCGCGCTCGGACCGGGCGCAGGTCTGGATGTGGCGTGCCCGGTGCCGTTCGCCTCCGGTTCAGTCCATCAACCTTTCGTGATTGTCCAGCTTGATCCGCCGTGCCGCAGGATCCGGCGCGGAGCACCCGGGGAGGCCGCATGATTCCGCCCACCGCCTACGCGCCCTCCCAGAAGGCCCTGCACTGGATCATCGCCGCGCTCGTCGCCGGCCTGGTGCCGGTGGCCCTGACCATGGCGAACCTGCCGGACGGCGCGCTCAAGAACCAGCTCTACGAGTGGCACAAGTCGTTCGGGCTCACCGTGCTGGCCCTGGTCGCGGCCCGCATCGTCGTGCGCAGCCTGCGGGGGGCGCCACCCCTGGTTCCGGGCCTGCCCGCCTGGCAGCGCCGCGCCGCCCACGCCTCGCACCTCGCGCTCTACGCCCTGATCGTGCTCGTGCCGGTGCTCGGCTGGGCCGGCACCTCGGCCTGCTGCGCGCCCGTCCTGATGTTCTGGACCCTGCCCCTCACGCTGCCGGTCTCCGGCGGCATGCCGGTGGGCGAGGCGATCCTGCTCGTGCACAAGCTCGCGGCCTTCACGCTGGTGACCCTCGCGCTCGTCCACGCGGCCGCGGCCCTGCACCACCACCTGATCCGCCGGGACGGGACCCTGCGGCGGATGCTGCCGGGACGGGGGTGAGGCCGGAGTCCGGCGCGCGCGCGGGCCGGACGGGGCCGGGCCGGCGGCGGCCGCCGCCGCCGCCGGAACGCCGCCGGCACGCCGCCCGGAAATGATCCGGCCGACGCGGGCCATCCGTGCTACGCCCGGGGGGTGCGCATCCGATCGGGCTGGCCTGCCGACGCGGTCGACGCCCGGTTCGCCCACGTCCGGCACCCCGGCCGGGGCGTCGCCCGGCCGCACTCCCTGGAGACAGCTCATGCGCATTCTTGTCGGCTGCGAGATGACTTACGAGTTTCCGCACCCCACGCCGGTCATCGCGACGCTCAACGTCCACGCCTCGCGGTTCTCCGACCTCGAGCGGCCGGACTACCTCCTGACGACGCCCGCCGTGCCCCTCGCCGGGTACCGGGACAGCTTCGGCAACTGGTGCAACCGCATGGTGGCCCCGGCCGGCCGCTTCACGCTCAAGACGGACACGATCGTGCGCGATTACGGCCGCGGCGACGCGGCCGCGCCGGACGCCCAGGAAACCGCGGTCCCGAACCTGCCGGCGGACACCCTGCTGTTCCTGCTCGGCAGCCGCTACTGCGAGACCGACCGGCTGTCGAACATCGCCTGGGACCTGTTCGGCCGGATCCCGCCGGGATGGGCGCGGGTCCAGGCCATCTGCGACTACGTCCACGACCGGATCACCTTCGGCTACGAGCACTCGCGGCCGACCCGCACGGCGGCCGACGTGTTCGAGGAGCAGCGCGGCGTCTGCCGCGACTACGCGCACCTCGCGATCACGCTGTGCCGCTGCCTCAACATCCCGACGCGCTACTGCACCGGCTACGTCAGCGACATCGGGCTGCCGCTGCCGCACGCCCCCGGGGATTTCGCGGCCTGGATGGAGGTCTACCTGAGCGGGCAGTGGCACACGTTCGATCCGCGCAACAACAGCTCGCGCATCGGCCGGATCCTGATCGCCTACGGGCGCGATGCCGCCGACGTGCCGCTCACGCTGACCTTCGGGGCGAACACCCTCACGGGCTTCCACGTCACGACCGAGGAGGCCCCTGCGTCCGGCGCGCCCTGAGGCGCCCGCCCGCGCCCGGCGGGGTGTCAGGGCGCGGGCGGCAGCGCCAGCACGTCCGTGTGCCCGACGAGGACCCGCGTGCCCGGCTCCAGCCGCGCGGCGCGCCAGGACGCGGCCTCCCGGGCCGGCACGAGGCCGGTCTCCGCGGCGGCCCGCGCGGTGCCGGCGGCGAGCGCCCCGATCAGCCCGCCGCCTGGGCCGAGGCGCCAGGGGCTGTCGGCCAAGCGCACCGCGTAGCCGAGCCCGCCGAACGCCCGCGCCAGGATCGCGGCGGCGCCCGGCCCGGCGGCGGGCCCGAGCCCCTTGTCGCGCCCCTGGTGGGCCAGGAAGGCGGCGTGGATCGCGGCGTCGCCGGGATGGGGCGGCTGCCACGCCTCGCGGCCGTCGTAGTTCAGGGCCGCGTAGAAGGCCGCGCCCGCCGCCGCGACGGCCCGGGCGGCCGCGCCGATCCGGTCCTCCGAGACGAGGTCGAACAACGCCGCCGCGGTGACGAGGTCCGGGGCCGGCGCGAGCGCCGCCGTGAGGCCGCCCGCGAGGTCGAGGGCGCGAAAGCGCACGGCGATCCGCCGCCCGGCCCGGTGCAGCACCAGGGCGTCGCCCTCCGGCCGGGCGGCGTCGGCCCAGGCCGCGAGCTCCTCGCGGGCGGCGTCCAGGAGGGCCGGGTCGTGGTCGACGAGGCACCATTCCTGGCGCGCCGGCAGGTGGGGGCCGAGCGCCCGCAGGTTCGAGCCGGTGCCGCAGCCGAGATCGACCACCGCGAGGTTTCTGCCCGCGAGGGCCCGGCCCGAGAGGGCCCGCCCGAGCGCGGCCACGAGGCCGGGGTCGCGGGCCGCGTGGTCGGCGGGCTCGCGCAGGGCGAGCCACGCGGCGCTGAACCCGCTCATCGGCGCGCCTCCGCGAGGGCCCGGGCGACCGCCGCGGCGGTGCTCCCCCAGTCCGGCAGGC
>NZ_QOWC01000334.1 GCF_003574465.1 Methylobacterium crusticola | reverse complement strand
GCCCGCGGCGCGGGTGCGCCCGCCCCACGAGACTTCTTGCGAATGCTGAAAACCCATGAACAGTCTATCGGTGGCCAAGACGGCGCAAAGAGTTCCACCACGATCAGATCTGGGATCGTTTTCGCTGAGCGCAGCCGCAAGCATTGGGCCGGGAACGTGGCCATATATGCCTCCTGGGTGGCTGTCATATTTTCGTCCTGTTTGGTCTTGATTGACGCCCTCGAGAGAAATTACGAGGGAATGTGGAATGATGAGCGCCAAGCCTGTGCGTCGGTCGATCGCGGTAATCCTCGGCGGCGGTCTCGCCCTGGCCGGTTCGTGGCCGCTCGGCGCGGTCTCCCCGGCACAGGCCCAGAGCGGCAGGGCCTCCTGGTACGCGTCCGGCCAGCGCACGGCGAGCGGCGAGCGCTTCAACCCGAACGGGCTCACGGCGGCGCACCGCAGCCTGCCCTTCGGCACGCGGGTGCGGGTGACGAACCAGGCCAACGGCCGCTCGGTGGTGGTGCGGATCAACGACCGCGGGCCCTTCGCGGGCGGCCGGGTCATCGACCTCGCCCGCGGCTCGGCCCGGGCCATCGGCATCAGCGGGACGGCCCGCGTCGCCCTCGCGGTGGTCGACTGAGCGCGCCGCGACCCGGGGCGCCCGCGACCTTCCCCAAGGGCCGGGCCCGGCTGATCTGGCGCCGACCCAGCGTTGCCTCCCGGCGGACTCCGCCGGTGCTGTGAAAAAACCGGCCCGGGAGGTTGCGCTGCGGAACGGCCGGCGTTGCGGTGCCGTCCGGACCCCCCACATCTGAGGGCAGTCGCAGCGGAGCGAGATGATGGCAAAGCCCCTGGTTGTCGTGATTCCCCACCAGCTCGGCCGGGTCGAGGCCCGCCGGCGGCTCGACAGCGGCATGGGCCAGGCCAAGGACATGCTCCACAAGGCCGGCCTCACCATGGCGGACGCGACCTGGACCGGCGACCGCCTCTCCTTCCTGGTCGGGGCCATGAACCAGAAGGTCGACGGCGACATCGACGTCGAGGAGGATTGCGTGCGCGTCGAGGTGCGCATGCCGCTCCTGCTCTCGCTCTTCGCCGGCAAGGTGCAGAAGATCCTCGACCAGAACGGCACCAAGCTCCTGGCGAAGAAGTAGCCGCGCGAACGCGCCGGCGCGGGCGGGCGGGCAGGCGCGGGCGCCCGCGAGGAACCCGCGCCCGCGGGGTTCCGTTGGGGACGGTACACCGCGAGAGGAGCGCCCGATGGCCAATCCCGGCCCGATCCCCGACCAGCCCTACGACCCGGTCCCGCCGGGACCCGGCCCGAATCCCGGGCCTGACGTGCCCGACCTCCCGAGCGAGGCCCCGGGCGAGCGGCCGATGGAGATCCCGGTCAACGATCCCGGCAACTCCCCGGCGATCACGCCCGACCCCTCGCCGACCGGCCCGGCCAACCCGACGATGTGACGCCCCCGGCCGGCACGTCAGTGCCGGCGCGACGGCGCCGTCACGGCAGCGCCGTCAGCGCCCGGCGGCGTAGCCCTGCATGCCGCGGGGATTGGCGGCGGCCCGGCGGCGGCGGCCGTCGCGGCTCGCCGCGGTGAGGCGGCCCTCCGACCAGTCCGGCCCGACCTCGACCACGTGGCCGCGCCGGCGCAGCTCCGCCACGGTCGCGGAGCCGACGCGGCCCTCCACCACCACGACGCCCGGCCGCGAGGTGCGGGGCCAGAACGAGGACGGGAAGTGCTCCGTGTGCCAGGCCGGCGCGTCGATCGCGGCCTGGAGGTTCATGCCGGCATGCACGTGGCGCAGGAAGAACTGCGGGATCCACTGGTCCTGCTGGTCGCCGCCCGGAGAGCCCCAGGCGAGGTAGGGCTCGCCGTCGCGCAGCGCCAGCGTGGGCGAGAGCGTCGAGCGCGGGCGCTTGCCCGGGGCGAGCGCCGCCGGGTGGCCCTCGTCGAGCACGAACATCTGCGCCCGCGTGCCGAGGCAGAAGCCGAGGGCCGGGATCACCGGCGAGGATTGCAGCCAGCCTCCTGAGGGCGTGGCCGTGACCATGTTGCCGTCGCGGTCGACGATGTCGAAATGCACCGTGTCGCCCCGCACGAGGCCGGCGCGGCCGTTCTCGGCCGCCCGGCCGTCCTCGGCCGGCGCCACCCGGCTCGGGATGCGCCCGACCGTCGGCTCGCCGGCGCCGGTGCTGCCGACGGCGGTGCGCCCGCCCTCGCTCGCCCGGGCGTCCAGGGCCTTGCCGTGGCCCGGGATCGTGCCCGGGCGCTGCTCCAGGGAGGCGCGGTCGGTGACGAGGCGCCGGCGCGCGTCCGTGTAGGCGTCGGACAGAAGGGTCTCGACCGGCACCGCGACGAAGTCCGGGTCGCCGTAGAACGTGTCGCGGTCCGCGAAGGCGAGCTTGGCGCACTCGACCTGGAGGTGGATGAAGTCCGCCCCCGCCGGATCGAGGCCGTCGAGGGCGAAGCCCTTGAGGAGGGCGAGCTGCTGGAGCGTCGCCAGCCCCTGCGTCCAGGGGCCGGCCTTGAGCACGGTGTAGCGCCCGTACTCGTAGGCGAGCGGCTCCTCGACGCTCGCCGCCCACCCCGCCATGTCGGCCCCGGTGAGGAGGCCGCGGTGGCGCCGCCCGGTCACGTCCATCACCTCCGTGCGGCAGAACGCGTCGATCGCCTCGGCCACGAAGCCCTGCGACCAGACCCGCCGCGCCCGCTCGATCTCGGCCTCGCGGCTGCCGCCCGCCGCCTCGCGCAGGATGCGGGCGTAGGTCTCGGCGAGGGCCGGGTTGGTGAACAGCGTGCCGGGGGCCGGGACGCCGCCGTCCCGCAGGTAGAGCGCCGCCGACGTGGTCCAGTGCTCGGTGAACAGCGCCTCCACGGTGGCGATGGTGGCGCAGATGCGCTCGACCAGCGGGTAGCCGTCGCGGGCGTACGCGATGGCCGGCGCCAGCACGTCCGCGAGCCGCCAGGTGCCGTGGTCGCGCAGGACCCGCATGTAGGCGTCGAAGCTGCCGGGCACGCAGGTCGCCAGCAGCCCCGTGCCCGGCACGAGGTCGAGCCCGAGCCCGTCGCGCAGGTGCGCGATGGTGGCGGCGGCCGGGGCCGGGCCCTGGCCGCACACCACCTGCGGCCGGCCGACCCGCACGTCGTGCAGGATCAGCGGGACGTCGCCGCCCGGGCCGTTGAGGTGGGGCTCCACCACCTGGAGCACGAAGGCCACCGCCACGCCGGCGTCGAAGGCGTTGCCGCCCCGCTCCAGCACGCCCATGCCGACCGCCGTGGCGATCCAGTGCGTCGAGGTCACGACCCCGAAGGTGCCGTCGATCTCGGGGCGGGTGGTGAAGGGGTCGGGCGTGACGAAGCTCATGCGGGTCGTCCTGGCGAGGGCTCTCGGGCCCGGAATGTAGCGGCCCGGCGGCCGCGCCGGCAGCCCCGCGGGCGGATGGCCGTCCCGCGTGCCCGGGCCCGGGTCTCGCCTTCCGGCGCGCCCTGCCATAGACCCGGCCCATGGCCGCTCCCCCGCTCCTCACCCTGCAAGGCGTCACCCTCACGTTCGGGGGCACGCCGCTCCTGACCGGCGCCGACCTCGCCCTCGCGCCCGGCGACCGCACCTGCCTCGTGGGCCGCAACGGCTCGGGCAAGTCGACGCTCCTGCGCGTCGCCGCGGGGCTGGCGGAGCCCGACCGGGGCGTGCGCTTCGTCCAGCCCGGCACCACGATCCGCTACCTCGCCCAGGAGCCGGACTTCGCGGGCCACGCCACCACCCTGTCCTTCGTCGAGGCGGGCCTGGGGCCCGGCGACGAGGCCTACCGGGCCCGCTACCTCCTCGAGAGCCTCGGCCTCACCGGCGGCGAGGAGCCGGGCCGGCTCTCGGGCGGCGAGTCCCGCCGCGCCGCCCTCGCCCAGGCGCTGGCGCCCGCGCCCGACATCCTGCTCCTCGACGAGCCGACGAACCACCTCGACCTGCCGGCGATCGAGTGGCTCGAGGCCGAGCTGAAGGGCAGCCGCTCCGCCCTGGTGCTGATCAGCCACGACCGCCGCTTCCTCCAGGCCCTCTCGCGCAGCACCGTCTGGCTCGACCGCGGCGTCACCCGCCGCCTCGATCAGGGCTTCTCCGCCTTCGAGGGCTGGCGCGACGCGGTCTTCGAGGAGGAGGAGCGCGACCGCCACAAGCTCGACCGCCGCATCGCCGCCGAGGAGGACTGGCTGCGCTACGGCGTCACCGCGCGGCGCAAGCGCAACGTCAAGCGGCTGGCCGGCCTGCACGACCTGCGCCGCCAGCGCCGGGAGCACCGCGGGCCGCTCGGCAGCGCCAGCCTGGCGGCGACCGAGACGGAGGCCTCCGGCAGCCTGGTGATCGAGGCGGCCGGCGTCTCCAAGGCCTACGACGGCCGGCCGATCGTGCGCGACCTCAGCCTGCGCGTCGCGCGCCGGGACCGCCTCGGCATCGTCGGCGCCAACGGCACCGGCAAGACCACCCTCGTCAACCTCCTCACCGGCCGGCTCGCGCCGGATTCCGGCACGGTGCGCCTCGGCGCCAACGTCAGCCTGAACCTCCTCGACCAGCGCCGCAGCGCGCTCGACCCGGAGCGGACGCTCGCCGACGTGCTCACCGGCGGGGGCAGCGACACCGTGGCGGTGGGCGGCCAGAGCCGGCACGTCGTCGGCTACATGAAGGACTTCCTGTTCTCCCCCGAGCAGGCCCGCACCCCCGTGGGCGTGCTCTCGGGCGGCGAGCGCAACCGGCTCCTCATCGCCCGCGCGCTCGCCGAGGCCGGCAACCTCCTGGTCCTCGACGAGCCCACGAACGACCTCGACCTCGAGACCCTCGACCTCCTCCAGGAGATGCTGAGCGACTACGCCGGCACCCTGATCCTCGTCAGCCACGACCGCGACTTCCTCGACCGGGTGGTCGACGCGGTCCTGGTCTCGGAAGGGGAGGGGCGCTGGCTCGCCTACGCGGGCGGCTACAGCGACATGGTGGCCCAGCGCGGCGCCGGCGTGCAGGCCCGTGAGGCGCCCCGCGGCGAGGGCCCGGCCCGGGGCGGCGCCCGGGAGGCCGGGAGCGCGCCGGCCCGGCGCGCCGAGGCGTCGCCGCGCCGCCGGCTCGGCTTCAACGAGCAGCACGAGCTGAAGACCCTGCCGGCGCGGATCGCCGCCCTCGAGGGCAACGCCGAAAAGCTGCGCGCCGCCATGGCCGATCCGACCCTCTACGCCCGCGACCCGGGCCGGTTCGAGGCGGTCTCGACGGCGCTGGCCGCGACCGAGACGGACCTCGCGGCGGCCGAGGAGCGCTGGCTCGCCCTCGAGATGCAGCGCGAGGCGCTCGAGGGGTGAGGCGCGCCACGGCGCCCGCCGGGGGCGCCGAATCGGCCGCGCGGGGCCAAGAAACGACAGCGTTACGATCGGATTGGGCCGCACTGACCGTCGTCGAGGCCGATTTTCACAGTCCCGACCAAGATTTCGTTGCCTCCTTGCAACAATCCGGCGGAAAGCCGGCAACTTGGCCGGGTCGGGTGCGGATCCGTGTTGATCGCCTCAGGAGCCTCGCACATGGTGCCTCTGCGCCGGGAGCAACTCGGCGGGTTTGGCCGGTGCCCCGTGCGGGAGGGCTGAGCTGACGGGGATAAGAGTGGCGTGGTTCGGATCCCACGGGATCATCGAGGCACAGTCATTCACCCCCAGGGTCTCGAAACTTTGGAGGTCTCTATGAAGCTCGTGAAGAGCCTTCTGCTCGGGT
>NZ_QOWC01000333.1 GCF_003574465.1 Methylobacterium crusticola | reverse complement strand
GGGCGGTCGGTGCCGCGGGGGCCGGAGCCGCCGGGGCCGGCGCGGCCGGCGCCGCGGGCTTCGGGGCCTCCGGGGGGACCGAGCCCTGCTGGGCGCCCGCGGCCGTGACGGCCGAGAGGGTCGCGAGCGCCGCGACGGCCATCCGCAGGGTTGTGAGCAAGCCAGCCTCTCGTCGTTCGGTCACGCGCCTCGCGCCGGCAACCGCGGCCGGGCCCGCGGGTTCCGGCGCACGGCCGGCCGCACGCCCGTCGCGCGGGCCGGGGGCCGCCTCGCGCGGGTGATCGGCCCCGGCGCGCGGGTCATGGGTGGGGATCGCGGCGAAGGTGTGGGGGCGGAGCGGCAGTGGCAGCCGGGCGGGGGCAGCACCGCCACGGTCGAGCCGTCGTGCAGACATCGTGAGCGTCTCCGGGGCGGGCGCGTCGGCCCACCCAGCCTCGTCGTCGGGTTTCGCGGCCGGGCCCCGCGCCGGCGCGGAGCCGGCCCGGGCCCCTCCCGCGGTGCCCGCACAGTGCGGTGGGCTCGCCGAGGTGTCCAGGCGGATGAGCGCCCGCGCGGCGGTTTGACGGGGACGGCGTCCCGGCCGGGGAGGGCGGCCCCTTCGTCCGGCTGGCCCCGCCGGGCGGCGCGCGCTACACCGCCGGCATCCTCCGGAGCCCGCACGCCCGATGTCCGCGTCCCCCCTTCGCCTCGGCGTCAACATCGACCACGTCGCCACCCTGCGCAACGCCCGCGGGGGCCGCCTGCCGGACCCGGTCCGGGCCGCCCACGCCGCCATCGCGGCCGGCGCCGACGGCATCACCGCCCACCTGCGGGAGGACCGGCGCCACATCCGCGACGACGACGTCGTGCGCCTGATGCGCGAGATCGACCGGCCGCTGAACTTCGAGATGGCGGCGACCGAGGAGATGCTCGCCATCGCGACCCGGCTGCGCCCGCACGCCGCCTGCCTGGTGCCGGAGAAGCGCGAGGAGCGCACCACCGAGGGCGGCCTCGACATCGTGACCGGGCGCGAGCAGCTCGCCCCGGCCATCGCCCGGCTCAACGCCGCCGGCATCCGCGTCTCGCTGTTCGTCGAGCCCGAGGTCCACGTCATGGACGCGGCCCGGGCGCTCGCGGCGCCGGTGGTCGAGCTGCATACCGGCACCTACTGCGACGCGGTGCTCGCCGGCGACGCCGCGCGGGCGGCCCGGGAGCTCGCCCGCATCGTCCGGGCGGCCCGGCACGGCACCGCGCTCGGGCTCGAGATCCATGCCGGCCACGGCCTCACGGTCGAGAGCGTCGGCCCGGTCGCGGCGCTGCCGGAGATCCGCGAGCTCAACATCGGCCACGCCATCGTGGGCGAGGCGGTGTTCGTCGGGCTCGCGGCGGCGGTGCGGGGCATGCGCGACGCCATGGAGGCGGGCCGGCGCGGGGCCGGCGCATGATCGTCGGCATCGGCTCGGACCTCTGCGACATCCGCCGCATCGAGCGCTCGCTCGCCCGCTTCGGCGAGCGCTTCACGCACCGGGTCTTCACGGAGGGCGAGCGGGCGCGCAGCGACCGGCGCGCCGCCCGGGCGCCCTCCTACGCCCGGCGCTTCGCCGCCAAGGAGGCCTGCGCCAAGGCGCTCGGCACGGGCCTGAGCCGCGGCGTGTTCTGGCGCGACATGGAGGTGGTGAACCTCCCCGGCGGCCGCCCGACGCTGCGCCTCACCGGGGGCGCCGCCGCGCGCCTCGCGGGCCTGATCCCGCCGGGGCACCGGCCGCAGGTCCACGTCACGCTCACCGACGAGCCGCCCCTCGCCCAGGCCTTCGTGATCATCGAGGCGCTCCCGCTCTGACGCCCGGGGGCGGGACCCGGCGCCGGGGGGCCGACCCGTTTCGGCCGGGGCGCGCGTTGCGGGCGGACAAGCGTTAGTCTAGACCCCCGGCACCGCGGAATGCCGGCCGCGTGCCCTCGGCGGTTGCCAAGGCCAACACACCGACCGCCGGAGAGACTTTTCCATGGAACGCGCACGCATCGACCAGGACATGAAGCGGAGCAAGGACGCCGGCCTCTGGGACTCCGTCAAGGAGACCGTCAAGGTCGGCCTCCAGGCGCTTCTGATCGCCGTCGTCGTGCGCACGCTGCTGTTCCAGCCGTTCAACATCCCGTCGGGGTCGCTGATCCCGACCCTGCTGATCGGCGACTATCTGTTCGTGTCCAAGTACTCGCTCGGCTACTCGAAATACTCGCTACCGCTGAGCGAGTACCTTCCGATCGAGGCCAAGGGCCGGATCTGGGGCGCGGAGCCCAAGCGCGGCGACATCGTGGTGTTCAAGCTGCCCAAGGACAACGCGACCGACTACATCAAGCGGGTGATCGGCCTGCCGGGCGACCGCATCCAGGTCATCGAGGGCGTGCTCACCATCAACGGCCGGCCCGTGAAGCGCGAGCGCATCGCCGACTACTCGACGAGCGACGCGTTCGGCCAGGCGACGCTGGTGCCGCAGTACCAGGAGACGCTGCCGAACGGCGTCACGCACAACATCATCGAGCGCGACGGCGACCGCGGCCTGTGGGACAACACCCAGGTCTACACGGTGCCGGCCAACCACTTCTTCATGATGGGCGACAACCGGGACAACTCCACCGACTCGCGCGACCTCGGCAACGTCGGCTACGTGCCGTTCGAGAACCTGATCGGCCGGGCCGAGGTGATCTTCTTCTCGATCGACGAGGGCGCGGCCGCCTGGCAGATCTGGAACTGGCCCTGGACGGTGCGCTGGAACCGGCTGTTCAAGCCGATCCACTGACGGGGGTTCTCGCGGTGAGTGCGGCTGACGGAGCGGGCGGGGCGGGGACCGGCATCGACGCCGGCGCCGAGGCGCCGCGCTCCGCGAGCCGCGCCCGCCGGGCCCCGCGGCGCCGGCCCGACCTGTCGCTGCTCGAGGAGCGGATCGGGCACCGCTTCGCCGATCACGGCCTCCTGACCCGCGCGCTCACCCACGTCAGCGCCGCGTCGGGCGCCGGCAGCTACCAGCGCCTGGAATTCCTCGGCGACCGCGTGCTCGGCCTCGCGGTGGCGGACGGGCTCTACGCCGCCCTTCCGCGCGCGGACGAGGGCGACCTGTCGCGCCGCCTCTCGGGCCTCGTGCGCCGGGAGAGCTGCGCGGCCGTCGCCGCCGCCTGGGACGTCGGGACCCACCTGCATCTCGGCGGCGGGGAGGTCCACGGCGGGGGGCGCCACAACGCCGCGATCCTGGCCGACGTCTGCGAGGCCATCCTGGGCGCGATCTTCCTCGATGCCGGCTACGCCGCCGCCAAGGCGGTGATCGACCGCGCCTTCGCGGCGGGCGACCAGACCGAGGGCACGCGGAGCCGCGACCCGAAATCCGCGTTGCAGGAATGGGCGCAAGGAAAGGGCTGGCCGACCCCGACCTACGCGGTGGTGGAGCGGGCCGGGCCCGACCACGCGCCCTCGTTCCGCATCGAGGCCCGGGTCGCCGGCGTGGAGCCGGGCCTCGGCGTCGGCGGCTCGAAGCGCCTGGCCGAGCAGGAGGCCGCCCGCGCCCTCCTGATCCGCGAGGGATTGTGGGCCGACGACGCGGCCGCCGCACAGGAGTGACGAGACCGCCATGGCCGAGGCCGACGCCCCCGCGACCCCCGACGCCGGCGACACGCGCGCGGGCTTCGTCGCCCTGATCGGCGTGCCGAACGCCGGCAAGTCGACCCTCCTCAACAACCTCGTCGGCGCCAAGGTGTCGATCGTCTCGCGCAAGGTGCAGACCACCCGGGCCCTGGTGCGGGGCATCGCGCTGGAGGGCCGGTCGCAGATCGTGCTCGTCGACACCCCCGGCATCTTCGCGCCCAAGCGCCGGCTCGACCGCGCCATGGTGACCTCGGCCTGGAGCGGGGCCGCCGACGCGGACGCGGTCTGCCTGCTGGTGGACGCCCGCAGGGGCGTGGACGAGGAGGTCGACGCCCTCCTGGGCCGCCTGCCGGACCTGCGCCGGCCGAAGTTCCTCGTGCTCAACAAGATCGACCTGATCCCGCGCGAGCGCCTGCTCGACATCGCCCAGACCCTCAACGCGCGGGTCGCCTTCGCGCACACCTTCATGATCTCGGCGCTCACGGGCGACGGCGTCGCCGACCTGCGGCGCGCGCTCGCCGGCCTGATGCCGCCCGGTCCCTGGCTCTACCCGGAGGACCAGGTCTCGGACGCGCCGCTGCGCCTCCTCGCCGCCGAGATCACCCGCGAGAAGATCTACGACCGCCTACACGAGGAACTGCCCTACTCCTCGACCGTCGAGACCGACCAGTGGCAGGCCCGTCCCGACGGCTCGGTCCGGATCGAGCAGACGATCTTCGTCGAGCGCGAGAGCCAGCGGAAGATCGTCCTCGGCAAGGGCGGCCAGACCATCAAGGCCATCGGCCAGGCCGCCCGCCGCGACATCGCCGAGGCCGCCGAGACCCAGGTCCACCTGTTCCTGTTCGTGAAGGTGCGGGAGAACTGGGCCGACGATCCGGAGCGCTACCGCGAGATGGGCCTGGAATTCCCCCGCGGCTGACCGCCCGGTGATCCGGGTCGGCAAGGTCCTGCGCCGCGCGCTGCGCGGGCCGCGCCGGGCCGTCGGCCTGCGCTGGTACGCCCTGCGCTGCTTCCCCGAGCCGCTGGAGGCTTTCCTGCGCCTCGCGGAGGGCGCCGGCGCCTCGGGCGCCGCCTACCGGGGCCAGTCGGCCGCCCTTACGGCAGCCCTGCCGGACGACCGGGTCGCCCTGCTCCACATCCTGCGCGGCTGCACCGAGGCGAGCTTCGCTCTCCCGGCGGCGCTGGACCTCGCGGGCCTCGAGCGCCTCGCCGCGGCCCGCCCCTGGAACCGCCGCTACCTCGCCCAGATCGTCGCGAGCCTCGTCAACGCCCACCTGACGGCCCGGCCGGCGAGCGCCCACGACCCGGATTTCTGGCGCCGGCTCCTGCCGGCCCTGCGCCGCGTCGGGCGGCCCTTCCTCCTCGCCGGCGACAGCCACTCGCTGCTCTCGCGGTCGGTCGGGGGAGGCCGCCGCGCGCCCACCGTCCCGGTCCACCTGCTCTGCTCGGCCGGCTCCGCGGTCGGCCTCGCGAACCCGGCCTCCCGCTCGGGCTACGGGCAGTACCTCGCCCGCACCGCCGCGGCCCTCGCGGCCGCGGGCGGGCGCGGCCTGCCCGCCTTCTTCCAGTTCGGGCAGGTCGACGTCGAGTTCGTCTCGACCTTCCGGCGCATCGCGCGCGGCGAGGCGGCCTTCGACCCCGCGGCGTTCGGGACGTTCTGCACCGAGGTCGTGGAGCGCTACGGCGCCTTCCTGGGCGAGCATTTCGGGCGCTTCACGGCCGTCCACGTGGTCGGAATCGCCCCGCCGGCGCTCTCGGACGAGGCCTGGGCCGAGGGCTACTGCAACGCCCACGTCGCGCAGCTCGAGGGTGACCGGGACGAGGCGGAGATCATCCGCGCCGTGCGGTCGATCGCGGTCCCGGGCCTTGCCGCGCGCACGGCCCTGCACCGGGCCTTCAACGACCGCCTCCGGGCACTCTGCCGCGCCCGCGGCTTGCGGTACGTCGACGGGTTCGACGCCCTGCTCGGGCCCGACGGCACGCTCGACCGGCGCTTCCTCGGCGCCGCGCAGGGGCGCGACCACCACGTGGACCCGGACGCCGCCGGGCCGCTGGCCCGCGCCGCCATCGCGGCCGCGCTCGCGCGGGCAGGCCGCGGCGGCTGAGGCCGCGGCGGCTGA
>NZ_QOWC01000332.1 GCF_003574465.1 Methylobacterium crusticola | reverse complement strand
GGCGCGCCCCGGCGCGCCGGCGGGGTCGCGGGCGGCCCGCCGCTCTCCTGCCAGCGCAGGCGAGCGAAGGTAGGGCGCCGCGCCCGCCGGCGGCCCCCTTCGGCGATGCCCGGGGCAGGAACGGCCCGCGGCGCGGGCCCTGTCCGGCGCCGGCGCACGCCGGGTCCGCGTGCGGGTCCCGGACGGCCCGCGTCAGCCCCGCCCTCGGGAGAGGTTGAGCGCCACGGCGGCGCGGACGAGCGCCTTGAAGGCGTCCTCGTCGACCGCCTCGCCCTCGCGGATGTCGATGGCGCGCCGGGTGCCCCCCGCGAGGCCGGCGTTGAAGAGGCCCGCAGGATCCGGGAGCGCGGCGCCCTTCGCGAAGGTCAGCTTCACGCAAGTGCGGTAGGTCTCGCCCGTGCAGAGGATGCCCGCGCGCTCCCAGACCGGCACCCCCGCCATGGCGTTCGACGGCTTTCGCCACTTCACGGTCTCGGCGACCTCCGGGTCGGCTTGCCCGATCCAGGTCCGGACCCGGACGAGCACCTCACCCCGCCAATCGCCGCGCGCCGCGTCGCGCGGCGGGGCGGCGCTCTCCATCTCGGTCATGGTCCGGGCCTCGGTCATGCGGGGTGCCGCCCCTGCCGCCCGCGCGGCGTGATCCGGCGGGGTCGCGCGGCGGGGTCGCGCGGGTGACGCCGGTCACTGCCGGCCCAGGGGTCTCGGGTCGACCAGCCCCCGGGCGCTCAGGCGGCGCTCCCAGCGGTCGAACGAGATCCGTTGCCGTTGCAGGGCGGTGCGCCACGCCTTCAGGTCCGCAGGGAGCACGGGCGCCTCCCGGGGGGAGTGGGCCGTGGAGGGGAGGGGGAGGTCTGATCGGTTCGCCATGAACCGGATTCCACACCGGCATGGTAAACGAAGCGTTTATGCCCGGCATCGCGCCGGAACGGGCGCGGGCCACGATCGCCGGCCGCCCGGTGTGCGCCGTGGCACCGTCCCGCGCATCGATGATCGGTACAATACATCGCGATCTGTTCGGATCGAACCGGTCTTCGGTCAGAACAGGCAATCGGGTGGGGAGGTCGACATGGGTGCGGGTACGCTGCTTGTCTACGACGAAGCCTTTCCGCGTGCGAAGACGCAGACCGGCGCCGCGATCCGCAACTCCCCGAGCGAGGCCGAGCTGCGCGACAACAAGTATCCCGAGCCCTACAAGCTTCTGCCGATCAAGGAAGCGGCGGCACCCGACGCCTACTTCGCCGACATCGCCAAGGCGGCGAAGGACATGGGACAGCTCGGCCGCCTGATCATCCTGGGCCACGGGCGGGTCGTGCCGGTCGCGAACGAGGCCGGCAACGCGCGCATCTTCATGGGCGTGATCATGGGAGCGACGCCGATCTCGATCTCCAACGCGAGCGGACTGGGCAAGCTGCGCGGCCTGTTCGCCAAAGGTGCCTCGGCGGAATTGTGGGTCTGCGAGGCCGCCTCCAGGGAAACCGAAGGCGGCATATCGGGCGTCGTGTTCTGCCAGAAGGTGGCCGACACGCTCGGGGTCGTGGTGGTGGCGGCGGAGATCACCCAGATCTTCGAGAGCGCGGATCAGCAGCCGACCCCGGAAGGCGGCTGGCAGTCGACCGCCAAGTTCCTGCCGTGGGACGGAACTCCCCAGCGCTTCTCGCCGCGCCCGCAGGGCAAGTAGGCCGGGCGCCGCTCCGGCCCCGACCCGCCCGGCATCGTCGTCGCGGGGGCGCGCGAGGATCCTGGCGCGCCATCATGGGCCTGAGCGCGAACCCGGCGAGTCCTCGATCGCCCGCCGCTCCTCGGCGGACAGCCGAGCGGTGCTCTCAAGCTTCCGGATCGGGACCGCGATGGAGTGGTTGGATGCCGGAGCCATGGCAGCCTCCCGTTCCTGCGCGGATCGACACCGGCCTCGCGGGCCCGGGGCTTCCCGGGTCAGGCGTGCCGCTTCAGGACCAGTCCGACGAAGGTCAGGGTCGCGGAGTAGATCGGGCTGTCCTGCTCGTCCCTGACCAGCACCGTGTAGGCCTTGCGGTCGCCGTCCGCCGACAACTCGTGCAGGGCGATCTCGGGCAGGACCTGCTTGGCCTGCTTGCAGGCGGCCTCGATGGTCGCGCACTCGACCCCCTCGGCGTCGAACTGCTCGCTGCCGTCATGGATGTCGAAGAAGTAGCGTGGCACATGGTTCTCCGCAGGGGACAGGCGGGAGCACACGCCTCTCTCAGGCACCGGCTGCCAGGGCTCGACGCCAGCGATGGTTCACTCCTGGACCGAGCGACCCGCGCGACGCCATAACCTGTGTTGACGAAACGCCCGCGCGGACCCGGTCTGCCGCGATGCCGCACGGGGGAGCGGGCGAGGCGCGCCGGGCCGCCGCCCGGCAGGTCGCGTCCGCTCCTCGCGGTCCCGGGCCGTCCCGGGTCCGGAACGGACGTTGCACGTCTTAGTTGTGCACGATAACGACTGTGCCTTGCGGTCGCATCGGAAACGTGTATCACACCGTCAACAACCTAGGTTAGCTTATCGCGCCGGTGAGTGCTGGGCGACGTCTTCCCCGACGACGCGATCCCGTGCCACTGACTTCGTACGGCTGCCGCACAGATGGTGAGCTTGCCACCTGTGATCGATAAGACGATCAGGGAGGAGCGAGGCATGATGCAGTTCCCGGGTGCGCGCCCAACTCTTCTGAGCTTTTCGTGCCCCCTGAACAAGATCGGGACGTGGCAGCGCGAGCTCGAAACGGATATATTCCGGGTCGACGATCTCGTGGCTGAGATGTACGGGCTCGATCCCGATCGACTGGATGCGGGATATACCAGCCGGGACATCATTTCGGGTGTGCATCCCGACGACCGCGAGTACGTCCGTCGGCATGTCGCTCGGGCCCTGAGCGTGCCGGGACCCTACGTCGCCGAGTACAGGACGCGGGCGCGCGACGGCTCGATCCGGCACGTGGCCGCCCTGGGGCGCTGCTACCACGACCCGGCCGGCCGCCCCGTCCGGGTCACGGGCGTCAGCATCGACCTCACCGAGCAGGATCGCGGCCTGACGCCCTACGTCGCCGTGGCCCCGCCCGCGGCGGACCACCCGCTCGAGCGCGCCGCGGACCTCTGCATCGCGGCCCGCCAGGCGATCGGCGAGACGCACCAGCCGTTCCTGCTGAAGCTCGCCGACATGCTGCTCATGGAACTCGGCCGGGTGCTCGGCCGGCGGGCCCGGGCCGAGCGCCGCCGCCTGTGCTGACGCTCCGCCGCGCCGGCCCGGCCGGGATCGGGCCCCGCGCCGTGGCGCGGACCGGCCCCGGGGCCGTCACGGAGGCGCCGGGGGGACGAGGGCCGGGGCGCGGGACCGCGTGAGCCGCGGCCGCCAGATGCCGAGCACGACGTTCGCCGTCGAGACCGCGAGCAGCACCCACAGCGTACCCCGCTCGGCAGCGAGCGATGCGGCGAGGGTCGCGGGGTCGAGCCGGCCGGCCAGCGCCGCGGCGCTGCGCTCCGCCTCCTGCTGCATCGGCCCCTGCACGTAGACCAGGCCGCCCTCGAACATGAGGATGCCGGTGACGAGCTTCAGCCAGGCCCAGCCGGCGTTGTGGAACGCGCGGGTGAGCGCGACCGCCAGCAGGCCGGCAAACAGCGTCAGCGCGAGCGAGGGGAGGAACACCCAGGTGGCCACGGCGCTCATCGCGCCGCGCATCAGGGCGTAGCCGGCCAGGGAGGCCGGCGGCGGGGCGACCCCCAGGAGGACGAGCAGGGAGGCCATCGCCCCCATGAGCCCGATGGTCCCCATCGTGTGCAGGAATTTCAGGAGGCGTCGCAAGGGTTCGGAACCATCGTCCGGGTCGGCGAACCCGCAATATAGGGCCGTCGCCGGGATCGAGATAGGCGGATCGCCCGCGCCTGGGCCGACGCGGCAGCGGCGGCCCGCGCGGCTCCGGCCCGGGACCGCAGCCGCCTCGCGGCAGTTGAGCGGGGCGCGGATCTCGTCCACATCTGGGGGCGGTCCTGGATCCGGAGACCCGGACGGTCCGGGCGGCCGCGCGATGCATCCCCGCTCCCCCCGGACACCCGGCGGCGACCGGGATGCGCCGGTCCGCCCCGTCCGGACACGGCGACGCGCGGGGGGAGGGCGGCAATGGTCAAGATCTTGGCGGGGTTGCGCATCGTCGAGGGCTCGGCCTTCGTCGCCGCCCCCCTGGCCGGCATGACGCTCGCGCAGATGGGGGCGGACGTGATCCGGTTTGACCGCATCCGTGGCGGCCTCGACCACGCGCGCTGGCCGGTGACCGACCAGGGCCGCAGCCTGTTCTGGGCGGGGCTGAACAAGGGCAAGCGCAGCCTCGCGGTCGACATGTCCACGCCCCGCGGCCAGGAGGTGGTGACCCGCCTCATCTGCCAGCCCGGCGAGGGCAAGGGCATCTTCCTCACCAACCTGCGCGTGCGCGGCTGGATGGACTACGACGCGCTCCGGAAGCACCGGGAGGACCTGATCATGATGTCGGTCACCGGCGACCGCCACGGCGGGCCGCAGGTGGATTACACGGTCAACCCCGCGGTCGGCTTTCCCGGCGCCACCGGGCCGGAGGGCACGTCCGAGCCGGTGGGGCACGTGCTGCCGGCCTGGGACTGCATCACCGGCCAGCAGGCGGCCCTCGGCATCCTGGCGGCCGAGCGCCACCGCCGCCTGACCGGCCGCGGCCAGGTGGTCGAGCTCGCGCTCAAGGACACGGCCCTCGCCATGCTGGGCAACCTCGGCATCATCGGCGAGGTCACGGTGAACGACGTCGACCGGCCCAAGGTCGGCAACGCGCTCTACGGCGCCTACGCGCAGGACTTCACCTGCCGGGACGGCGAGCGCGTGATCGTGGTGGCCCTGACCCCGCGCCAGTGGGACAACCTCCAGGCGGCCACCGCCACCGGGGCCGCGATGGACGCCCTCGCGGCGCGGCTCGGCGCCGACCTCCGGCAGGAGGGCGAGCGCTACCGCCACCGCCACGCCATCACGGCGGTGCTGGCGCCCTTCTTCTCCGCCCGGCGCCCGGACGAGTTCGCGGGCGACTTCCAGGCGAGGAGCGTCACCTGGTCCCGCTACCGCTCCTTCCGCCAGGTGGTCGAGGAGGACCCGGACTGCTCCACCGACAACCCGATGTTCGCGCACCTCGAGCATCCGGGGATCGGGACGTACCTGACCCCCGGCAACCCCATCGTGTTCTCGGACGTGGAGCGCGTCACCCCGCGGCGGGCGCCGAGCCTGGGGGAGAACACCGACGAGATCCTGGCGGAGATCGGCTACAGCGACGGGGACGTGGCGCGCCTGCACGACGACGGGGTCGTGGCCGGGCCGCGCTGACCCGAGGGCGCCGCCGGCGAGAGGGATCGGCGCATGTCCCGGAAGGGCGATCGCTGCCGATACGGGCGCCTCGCGCCGCCTCAGGGTCTGCGCGGCGCAGCCTCAGGGTCTGCGCGGCGCGGCGCCCCGCGGCCCGCCCAGGGCCTCGATGAAGTTCCGCAGCTCCGTCCGCCGCGTGGCGGCGTCGGTGACCTGCTCGTCGAGGCCGAGCCGCCAGGCCAGGTCGCGCCGGCCGGGCGCCCGATGCAGGGCCTCGACCTGATCCGCGTAGGCGTCCACCTCGTCCTGGCTCCCGGCGAGCCCCGCCGCGACCAGGCCGCCGGCTTGCCGGCGCAAGGCCCCGGAGACCTCGTCGAGGGCGAGCTCGGGATGGTACTGGACGCCCCAGAACACGCCGCCGTCGAAGCGGATCT
>NZ_QOWC01000331.1 GCF_003574465.1 Methylobacterium crusticola | reverse complement strand
GGACCCGGCGCGCCGGCACGCCGCCCGCGGGCGCCGCGCCGGCTCGGCCGACCGCGCGGGATCGTCGCGCAAGGCCCGCTCCCCGGGACCGGAGGGCACCGACACAGTTGACAACCGCGCCCGATCGGGACGGAGTCGCGCCAGCATGAGCGAAGCCGCCCCCCTCCCGGACGCCGACGCCGCGAAGCCCAAGGTGGCCATCACCTACTGCACGCAGTGCGGCTGGCTCCTGCGGGCCGGCTGGATGGCGCAGGAGCTGCTCTCGACCTTCAAGGACGACCTCGGCGAGGTCGCGCTGATCCCCGGCCGCGGGGGGGCGTTCGCGATCACCTGCGGCGGGGCGCTGATCTGGGAGCGCAAGCGCGACGGCGGGTTCCCCGACATCAAGACCCTGAAGCAGCGGGTGCGCGATCGCGTCGAGCCGGGACGCGACCTCGGCCACATCGACCGGGGCTGATCCGCGATGGCGAAGGGCAGGCCCCGCGACGGCGGGGCGCGATCGTGATCCGGCGCCGGCTGAACGCCCTGCGGCAGGACGGGCTCTCGACCAAGGTCTACCTCGTCGCCCTCGCGATCGCGCTGATCGGGCCGGGCCTGATCTTCACCGCCGTGCTGCTCGGCCGCTACGCCGCCCTCGAGCGCACCCGCTTCGAGCAGGACGCCCGCGAGAGCGTGCGCGGCATCGCGCTCACGATCGACCGGGACATCGCCGGGCTGGTCTCGGTGCTCCAGACCCTCGCCAGCACGCCGCGCCTGCGCGAGGGCGGCTTCGAGGGCTTCGAGCGGCAGGCCCGGGCGGTGCAGGACACCACCGGCCTCAACCTGGCGCTGCGGCGGCCCGACGGCACCCAGATCGTCAACACGGCCCTGCCGGCGGGCGCGCCCCTGCCCCTCGACCCGCAGCCCTACGACGCCGAGATCGTCGCCTCGCGCCGGCCGCTGGTCACCGGGGCGCAGGCGGGACCGGCCGGGCAGCCCCCGACCTACGCGGTCGCGGTGCCGGTGACGGCCGACGGCGCGGTGGCCTCCATCCTCAGCCTGACGGTGCCGGTCGCGCGCCTGCACCAGATCCTGGCGCACGACCCGGCGCCCGGCTGGGTCACCGGGATCGTCGACCGCGCCGGCATCCTGCTCGCCCGCTCGGAGGACCACGCGGCCCTCGCCGGCCAGCCGATGCTGTCCGCCCTGCGGGGGCGCCCGGCGGGCAGCGAGAGCATCTGGGAGGGCCTCGACCGCCAGCGCCGGCCGGTGCTGTTCGTCGAGACCCGGACCCGGATCACCGGCTGGACCGTCGGGGCCAGCATCCCGAAGAAGACCGTCGAGGCCCCGCTCCAGCGCTGGGTGCTGGCGTTCGGGGGCTTTGGCCTGCTCGCCCTCGCGGTGTCCTCGGTCCTGGCGGTGCGGCTCTGGGCGCGGGTGGCCGAGCCGCTCGGCCAGCTCGCCGCCGCCGGCGGGGCGCTGGCGTCGGGCCAGCCGGTGCCGCGGGTCTCGACGCCGATCCGCGAGATCCGCCAGCTCGGCGACGTGCTGGCCGACGCCTCGGAGCGCCTGCGCCGGCGCATCGCCGAGCGCGACCGGGCGCTCGCCGAGCAGAGCCGGGGCCTCGCGGCCCTGCGCGAGAGCGAGGCGCGCTTCCGCCACATGGCGGATTCGGCCCCGGCCCTGATCTGGATGACGGACGCGGAGGGCGAGATCACCTTCGTGAACCTGCATTACGGCTACCTGTTCGGGCGCTCGGCCGAGACGCTGGCGGGCGAGCGCTGGCGCGAGATCGTTCACCCGGACGACCTCCCGGCCTTCGAGGCCGTCTTCCGGGACGCCTTCGCGGCCCGCCGGCCCTTCCGGGCCGAGACCCGGGTGCGCGACAAGCGCGGCGAGGTCCGCTGGCTCCTCTGCGAGGGCGTGCCCCGCCTCGACGACCAGAACCGCTTCCTCGGCTACACCGGCTGCAACGTCGACATCACGGAGGGCAAGCTCGCCGAGGCGGCCCTGCGCGCGAGCGAGGAGCGCCTGCGGCTGGCCCTCGCGGCCGGCCGGCTGGGCACCTGGGAGATCGACCTCGCCACCGGGCAGCACCGGCTCTCGGCCCGCTCGGCGGAGATCCTCGGGACCGCGCCCCTGTCCCGCGAGACCTGGATCCGGATCGTGCACCCGGAGGACCGGGCCCGCACCGAGACCGCCTTCGCGGCCCTCCTGGCCGGGGACGGCGAGTACCGGGCCGAGTTCCGGGTGCGGCCGGCGGGCGGCGCCCTGCGCTGGGTCAGCGCCCAGGCGATGGCGCAGCGCGACGCGGCGGGCCGGCCGATCCGGGTCATCGGCATCCACCAGGAGGTGACGGACCGCAAGCGGGCCGAGGAGCACCTGCGGCTCCTGGTCCACGAGCTCAACCACCGGGTCAAGAACACGCTCGCCACCGTCCAGTCGATCTCGATGCAGAGCCTGCGCGCCCTGCGCGGCCCGGAGGCGGACGCCGCCAAGGCAGCCTTCGAGGCCCGCCTGATCGCCCTCGCCCGCGCCCACGACGTGCTCACGCGCGAGAGCTGGGAGGGCGCCGAGCTCGCCGAGGTGGTGACGGACGCGGTCGCGGCCCTCGACGCGCCGGGGCCGCGGCCGCGCTTCGCCGTGGCGGGCCCTCCCGTGCGCCTGCCGCCCCGGATCGCCCTGTCCATCGCGATGGCGCTGCACGAGCTCGCCACCAACGCGGCCAAGTACGGCGCGCTCTCGGTCCCGGGCGGGCAGGTCGCCATCGCCTGGCAGGTCGAGGCGGGCGACCTGTGCCTGCGCTGGAGCGAGCACGGCGGGCCGCCGGTGGCGCCGCCGACCCGCACGGGGTTCGGCTCGCGCCTGATCGAGCGCAGCCTGGCCCGGGAGCTCGACGGCACCGTGACGCTGCGCTTCCCGCCCGAGGGCGTCGTCTGCACCATCCGGGCGCCCCTCGGCGAGCCGGGCGAGACCGGCCCGGAGACCGCGGCGGTGATGGAGGCCGAGCCCGGTTCGGAGCCGCGCCGGAAGGCGGCCGGATCGGGCGCCTGAGGCCGGCTCCTCACCCGCCCGCGAGGTCCTCCGGGAGGCCCAGCGCCTCCTCGGCCCGCCAGGACGGGAAGAAAAGGTAGTCGTAGTGGGCCGGGACCGGGTTGACGGCGATGCCGGCGCCGGCGAGCCGCGCCGCGGCGGCGGCCAGGAACCCCAACCGCCAGGAACTCCACCGCCAGGAGCGACGACGGGACCGCGGGCGTGATCAGTGTCGTCCTCTCGGCCTCGCGGACGGTCGTGACCGGCGCGGCGCCCTCTGGCGCGACGCCCTCCGGCGCGGCGGCGCCGGGCGCGAGCGTCACGCACACGCAGGCGCCGGGCCGGAGCTGCGGCGGGATCCCGCGCAGGAAGCCCGGCAGGTCGGTCTCGAAGGCCATCCCGGGCGCGGCGCTCACACCGCCAGGGGGTCCAGCACCCGCCGCAGCGCCTCGGGCAGCGGCACCGGGCGCTGGCTCGCGCGGTCGACGTAGACGTGGACGAAGTGCCCCTGCGCGGCGGCCTCGTCGTCGTCGTTGCGGAACAGCCCGACCTCGTAGCGCACGCTCGAGGTGCCGCGGTGCGCGACCCGGATCCCCGCCGTGACGCGGTCCGGGAAGGCCATGGAGCGGAAGTAGCGGCAGCCGGTCTCGACCACGAGGCCGATCACCGGGCTCCGCGCGATGTCGAGGGCGCCGTCCTCGATCAGCACCTGGTTCACGGCGGTGTCAAAGAAGGCGTAGTAGACCACGTTGTTGACGTGGCCGTAGACGTCGTTGTCGGCCCAGCGCGTGCCGATGGGGACGAAGCGCCGGTAGGCGGCGCGGGTCTCGGGGGGCGTTCGGCCGCTCACGGTGCCTCGGATGATCGCGACGGGGGGACCCGGCCCCGGCGGCAGCCGGGCCGGCGCACCGCGCAGGTGTAGGGCCGGCCGCTCGCGTCGATCAAGTCGCCGGCGGGCCCGGCGCACCAGAAGACCACCTCGGCGTCCCGGGCCACCTCGGGGTCGAGGGTTGAGGCCGCGCACCGCCCGGACCTCGCCCGGGTCGTTCTCCGCGCGGGCGCTGGCGCCCTCCGCCCGCACGATGCTGCCGCCGTCGTGGTCGTCGGGGACGCAGGCGAAGCGCACGTCCGCGAAGGCGAGCGCGCAGGTCTGCGTGGCGACGTGCCTCCCCGCCGTCGGGCGGGCCGGGACGGTCGGCCCCGGCGGGAGCGGCGCCCGGGGCGCGGCCCCCCGGCCCCGTCGCGCGCCCGCGCCCCGCGCAAGGGTGCGCCGAGCAGGGGTCGCCGCGCGGGGCTGAGGACCCCTCGTGCGGGCGTGCGCCTCGTGCGGGCGCGCGCCCCGGGCCGGGCGCCTCGCGTTCCCCTACTTCACCAGCGGGCAGCCGCCGTCCGCCAGGGGCCGGAACGCCTGGTCGCCCGGCACGGTGGCGAGCAGCTTGTAGTAGTCGTAGGGGCCCTTGCTGTCCGCCGGCGCCTTGACCTCGAACAGGAACAGGTCGTGGACCGCCCGGCCGTCCTGGCGCACCGTGACGCTGCCGAAGAGCGGATCGGCGATGGGCTTCTCGCGCAGCGCCGCCACCACCTTCTCGCCCTCGATCGTGCCGGTGTCGCGCACCGCCCGCAGGTAGGCCAGGGTGGCCGAGTAGACCCCGGCGTGGTTCTCGGTCGGCATGCGGCCGTTCATGCGCTCGCCGAAGCGCTTGGCGAAGGCGCGGGTGCCGTCCGTGCGGTCCCAGTAGAAGGCGCTTGCGAATTGCAGGCCCTGCGCCGCCTTGAGGCCGAGGGCGTGGACGTCCGAGAGCTGGATGAACAGGGCGGCGACCCGCATCTCCGGCATCAGCCCGAACTCGGCCGCCTGCTTGACCGCGTTGATCATGTCGGCGCCGGTGTCGGCGAGCGCCAGCACCTGGGCGCCCGCCCCTTGCGCGGAGAGCAGCGGCGAGGCGAAGTCGCCGGCGTTGAGGGGGTGCTTGGTCGATCCCTTGACGGTGCCGCCGGCGGCCTTGAGGGCGATCGTCGCGTCGCGCTCGAGGGCGTGGCCGAGGGCGTAGTCGACGGTGAGGAAGTACCAGGATTTCAGCCCGCGGCCCGCGATGGCGCGGGCGGTGGCCGACCCCTGCGCCCAGGTGTCCGAGACCCACTGCACCGTCGTGGGGGCGCAGGCCTTGCCGGTCATGTCCGAGGTGAGCGCGCTCGACGCCAGGGCGACCCGGTGGCGCTCCCGCATCAGGTTGGCGACCGCCAGCGCCACGGCCGAGTTCGGCAGGTCGACGATGGTCGAGACGCCCTCCTGGTCGAGCCAGCGCCGGGCGGTGGCGAGGCCGATATCGGGCTTGTTCTGGTGGTCCGCCGAGACGATCTCGACCTTGAGGTCGCCGGCCTCCTTGGCGAAGTCCTCCGCGGCGAGCTGGGCGGCGGTCACGGAGCCGATCCCGGCCTGGTCGGCGAAGGGTCCGCTCATGTCGCTGAGCACGCCGACCTTGATCGGGCCGGGCGCGTCCTGCGCCGGAGCCGGCGCGGCGAGCGCCAGCGACAGGGCGAGACCGGCCGCACCGGCAACGCGTGAGCGAAACGACATCGAGGGTCTCCGGACCAGCAGCGCCGCGGCCCGAGCGACCGCGGGCGCCTGTATGTCAGCCCGCCGCGGCGGCGTCGATCCGGAATTGATCGGACCGGTTGTGGAAGCCGCGGCCCGCGGCCCCGGCGGCGGCCCCGGCGCCCGCGGGCGCGACGGCCGGGGGCCGGATTGACCGGCGTTTCCCCTTGCTGCTAAGCATCGTGGCGACGGTTCCCTCCGGGGATCAAAAGGGAACGCGGTGCGGGCGG
>NZ_KZ984665.1 GCF_003574465.1 Methylobacterium crusticola | reverse complement strand
GCCCGCGGCCGCGCCCGGCGATACCGCGTCGATCGGCGCGGCCGCTCCCACCCTCGACGCGGGGATCGGCCCCTCGGGCGGGGAGGCGACGGGCGCCTCGCCGCGGCGCGGCGGCCGCGGGCCTCACGCGCCGCGGCCCTGGAACGGATGAGCCCCACCCCGATGGCGGATGCGCGCGCGAGACGGACCGGATCGAGGGACTGGCCCTCGGTCTTCCTGCGGGCGGTCCTGTCGCTCTTCGTCGGTCTGCCCGTCGGCGGCGTCCTGTACGGCCTGGGGCACCTCGCCGTGGCGATCTACCGGCAGGATCCGGTGTTGCAGCACCCCTGGGCCCTCGGCTTCGGGCTGGTTGCCGACGCCGTCAGCTACGTCTTCCTGGGCGGCTTTGCCTGGAGCCCCGAGGCCGGCTACCGGAGCCTCCACGGCTACTACGCCGCCGGGGTGGCGCTCTCGTTCGTGATCCTGGGCCGGCCCTGGCGGCGCGGCGCGGGCGCGCCCGAGGCGTGGCCCCGGACCCCGCAGGCGGGCTGAGCCCCGGGAGCCGGCCTCCCGCGCAGGCAGGCTCCTGCGCGCACGGGGCCCTGCGCGATGGAAATCGGCGCGCGCGGTTTAACGGTCCTGCAACCAACCCGGCGGGAGCCGAGTTAGGTTGGTTACCCTGACGAAAAAGAAAGGCCGCACACGCGATGCGGCCCGAGTCTGGGGAGGAAACGCCCCGCGAGGGGCGGACCGGCACGACGACGCCATCGTCGTGCCGCATCGGGAGAACCCGGGACCGTCCCGGGGAGTTCCGGTGGCTGTACCTGCTTCCAAGGTCCACCTCGCGTGGGCCTTGTTTTTTGCGTGCCGGTCGCCCGCGCGGCCCTGCCCGCGGAGGCCGAGGGACGAGGACGTGATCGGCGTAGTGATCCCGACCCTGGACGCCGCCGCGACCTTGCCGGCCACCCTCGCGGCCCTGCGCGAGGGCGCGGCCCTCATCGCCGGCATCGTGGTGAGCGACGGAGGCTCGCGGGACGGCACGCCCCGGATCGCCGCCCGCGGCGGCTGCGCCGTGGTGCGGGGCGAGAGGGGCCGGGGTGGCCAGCTCGCCCGGGGCGCCGCCGCGGCGCCGGGCGAGTGGCTCCTGTTCCTGCACGCCGACACCCGGCCCGAGGCCGGCTGGGCCGGGGCTGCCGCCGACTTCATGGCCCGGGGCGGCGGGCGCGCCGCCGCCTTCCGGTTCGCCCTCGACGATCCGGGGCGGGCGGCGCGCCTCGTCGAGCGCGCCGTGGCGATGCGCAACCGCCTGCTGGCGCTGCCCTACGGCGACCAGGGCCTGCTCATCGCCCGCCCGCTCTACGAGGCGGTGGGCGGGTACGGCGCGCTGCCGCTGATGGAGGACGTCGACCTCGTGCGCCGCCTCGGGCGCCGGCGCCTCGCCGGCCTGCCCGTGCGCGCCGTGACCAGCGCCGCCCGCTACCGCCGCGGCGGCTACGCGCCGCGCATCCTGCGCAACGCGGCCTGCCTCTCCCTGTACTACGCCGGGATCTCGCCGGGGACGATCGCGAGGCTCTATGGGTAGCCTGCGCCCGACCCTCGTCGTCATGGTCAGGGCTCCGGTCGCCGGGCGGGTGAAGACCCGCCTCGCCCGCACCATTGGGCCCGTCGAGGCCGTGCGCTTCGCCCGCTCCGTCACGGCCGGGCTGCTGCGCCGGGTCGGGCGCGACCCGCGCTGGCGCACGATCCTGGCGGTGGCGCCGGACCGGGCCGCCGAAGCGGGGTTCTGGCCCCGGTGGGTGGCGCGCCGGCCCCAGGGCGGGGGCGACCTCGGGGCGCGAATGCAGCGCCTCGTCGCGGACGGCCCGCCCGGCCCCGTCGTCATCGTCGGCTCGGACATCCCGGGCATCCGGGCGGCCGACATCGCGGCGGCCTTCCGGGTCCTCGGGCGCCGCGAGGCGGCGTTCGGGCCCGCGGAGGATGGCGGCTACTGGCTCGTCGGCGCCCGGCGCCGGCCGCGGCGCCCGGACTTCTTCCGGGACGTGCGCTGGTCGAGCCCGCACGCTCTCGCCGACACGCTGCGCAACCTCGCCGCGCCCGCCGGGTTCGTCCGCTCCCGCGCCGACGTCGACGACGAGGCGGGCTGGCGGCGCTGGCGCCGCGGGGCAGGGGGCGCGGGCGGCCCTCGGCCGGGGGACGCGGCGTGAGCCCGGACCCCCCGGCGCTGGCCTGCGACGTCTGCGTGATCGGGGCCGGCTCGGCCGGGCTGTCGGTCGCGGCGGGCACGAGCCGGCTCGGCCTGCGCACGGTGCTGGTCGAGGAGGCCGAGATGGGCGGCGACTGCCTCAACCGCGGCTGCGTGCCCTCGAAGGCGCTCCTCGCGGCGGCGCGGGCGGCCGGGCCGGGCCCGGCGATCCCCGGCGTGGCCGCGCCGGCGGCCGCCGTCGATTTCGCCGCCGTGGCGGACGGGGTCGCGGACGTGATCGCGGCGATCGCGCCGCACGATTCCGCCGCGCGCTTCGAGGGCCTTGGCGCCACCGTGCTGCGCGGGCGGGCGCGCTTCCTCGAGCCCCGCACCCTGCGCATCGGCCGCCAGGTGGTCAGGGCCGCCCGCAGCGTCATCGCCACCGGCTCGCGCCCGGCGATCCCGGCGATCCCGGGGCTCGATCCGGCGCGCGTGCTCACCAACGCCACCCTGTTCGGGCTGCGCGAGCGGCCCGCGCATCTCCTGATCCTCGGCGGGGGCCCGGTCGGGATCGAGATGGCCCAGGCGCATCGCCGCCTCGGCTGCGCCGTCACCCTGGTCCAGCGCCGCACGATCCTGCCCCGCGACGAGCCCGACCTCGTCGCGATCCTGCGCGCGCGCCTCGAGCGGGAGGGCGTGCGCCTCGTCGAGCACGCCGCCGTCGCTCGCGTCGCGCACGGCCTCGACGAAGTCGTGCTGACCCTGGAGCGGGGCGGCGCGCAGGAGCGCCTCGCGGGATCGCACCTGCTCGTCGCGGCGGGCCGGCAGGCGAACGTCGAGGATCTCGGGCTCGACGCGGCCGGGGTCGCGTACGGGCCCGAGGGCATCGCGGTCGACCGGCGCCTGCGCACGAGCCGGCGCGGCCTCTTCGCGCTCGGGGACGTGGTCGCCGGAGGGCCGCGCTACACCCACGCGGCCGGCTACCAGGCCGGCATCGTGGTGCGCAATCTCGCCTTCCGCCTGCCTGCCCGGGTCGAGTACCGGGCGCTGCCGCGGGTGACCTACACCGATCCCGAACTGGCCCAGGTCGGCCTGACCGAGGCCGAGGCGCGGGCCCGCGGCGAGGTCGTGACGGTGCTGACCCAGCCCCTCTCGCGCAACGACCGCGCAGTGGCCGAGCGGCGGCCGGAGGGCGCGGTGAAGCTGGTGGCCGGGCGGCGCGGCCGCATCCTCGGCGCCGCGATCCTCGGACCCGCGGCCGGCGAGGTCATCGGGCTCTGGTGCCTGGCGATCGCGCAGGGCCTGAGCCTGCGGGCCGTCAGCGGCACGATCCTGCCCTACCCGACGATCGGCGAGGCCGCCAGGGCGGCCGCCGGGGCCTACTACGCGCCCGCCCTGTTCGGGCCGCGCACCCGGCGCCTCGTGGATCTCCTGCGCCGCCTGCCGGGCTGAACCCGGGCCGCCGGCGCCCGCCCGAGGGCCGCGCGGCGGGCGCCGGCCCGCCGGGGATTCCCGGGCCGCGCCGTGCCATGATGGTCCGAGCCGGTGCACAGGAGGACGAGGATGACCGAGACGCGCAGCGAGACCCCGAACGAGGCGCACTGCGTGGCCTGGGACGCGCTGCCCGAGGTGCTGGCGGCCTCGGGCGTCGCCAAGCGCAGCCTCGCCGGGGCCGGCGCCGCCCTGGTGCGGGTGCGGGTTCCGGCCGGCACCGAGGCGCCGCCGCACAGCCATCCCCACGAGCAGTTCGTGCAGGTGCTCGCCGGCTCGGGCGAACTCGAGACCGCGCAGGGCCGGGCCGCCTTCGGGCCCGGCAGCCTCTTCCACTTCCCCGCCGGGACCTGGCACGCCGCGCGCTTCGACAGCGACACGGTCCTGGTCGAGACGAACCTCGCCTGAGGCGCGCGGCCGGGCCGCTCCGGCCCGCCGCTGTCCATGGGACGGTCCTTTCGGAAGTGTCAATTCAAGTGGACATTCGACCGCTGCCGGTGGATGCTGCCTCGACGAGTCTGACGCCCTCGAGAAACAGCCCTGGCCGCAGGAGACGTCGTGGCGCTCACCCATTCTGCCGCGTCCCGCCGCGGGCTGAAGCCGGCCCTCGCCGGGACGACCGCGCGGGCCGCGGCCCCGGTCCCCGAGGCGGCCGAGCCGTGCGCCGCCTACCCGTTCTCCGCCATCGTGGCGCAGGACGAGATGAAGCGGGCGCTGCTGATCGCGGCGGTCGACCCTTCGGTCGGCGGCGTGCTGGTGTTCGGCGACCGCGGCACCGGCAAGTCGACGGCGATCCGGGCCCTGGCGGCCCTGCTGCCGCCCATGCGGGCGGTCGCGGGCTGCGCCTATGCCTGCGATCCCGCGGACGCGGCGGGCCTCTGCCCGGCCTGCCGGGAGCGCCGGCCCGCCGGGCTCNACCTGCCGCTCGGCGCCACCGAGGACCGGGTGGTCGGCGCCCTCGATCTCGCCCGGGCGCTCTCGGCCGGCGAGAAGGCGTTCGAGCCCGGCCTGCTCGCCCGGGCCAACCGCGGCTTCCTCTACATCGACGAGGTCAACCTCCTCGACGACCATCTCGTCGACCTGCTGCTCGACGTGGCGGCCTCCGGCGTGAACACGGTCGAGCGGGAGGGCCTCAGCATCCGCCACCCGGCCCGGTTCGTGCTCGTCGGCAGCGGCAACCCGGAGGAGGGCGAGCTCAGGCCCCAGCTCCTCGACCGCTTCGGCCTCGCCGTCGAGGTGGCGACGCCGGGCGACCTCGCGACCCGCGTCGAGGTGGTGCGCCGCCGCGACGCCTACGAGCGCGAGCCCGCCGCCTTCGCGGGCCGCTTCGCCGCGCAGGAGCGGCAGCTGCGGCGGCAGATCCTGGCGGCCCGGGAGCGCCTCGGCGCCGTCGCGGTGCCGGACGCGGTGCTCGAGGCGGCGGCCCGCCTCTGCCTCGCCCTCGGCACCGACGGCCTGCGCGGCGAGCTGACCCTGATGCGCACCGCCCGGTCCCTCGCCAGCCTGGAGGGCGAGCGGAGCGTGACCCTGGACCACCTGCGCGCCGTCGCGCCCTCGGCCCTGCGCCACCGCCTGCGCCGCAACCCCCTCGACGAGGCGGGCTCCAGCGCCCGGGTCGCCCGGGCCGTCGAGGAGGTGCTGGCGTGAGTGCCCCGGCGGGCGCCCTCGCCTGGTCCCGCGCCTGCCTCGCCGCCGCCCTGGTCGCGCGCGATCCCGCGGGATCGCGCGGAATCGCCGTCCGGGCCCGGCCCGGCCCCGTCCGCGAGGCCTGGCTCGCCCGGCTCCAGGCTCTCCTCGCCCCGGGCCGCCCCGTGCGGCGCCTGCCCCCCGGCATCGCCGACGACCGCCTCATCGGCGGCCTCGACCTCGTGGCGACCCTGCGGGCCGGGCGGCCGGTGCCGCAGGCCGGCCTCCTGGCGGAAGCCGACGGCGGGCTCGTGATCGTGCCGATGGCCGAGCGGCTCGGCGCCGGCACCGCCGCCCGCATCGCGGCCGCGCTCGACGCGGGGGCCGTCGCGGTCGAGCGCGACGGCATCGCGGCCCGCGCGCCGGCCCGCTTCGGCCTCGTGCTCCTCGACGAGGGCGAGGCCGACGAGGCCCCGCCCGCCGCGCTCCTCGACCGCGTCGCGATCCTGCTCGACCTCGACGCCGTCGGCCTCGCCGACCTCGCGGACCGGGCCCGCGGCGCCGAGGCGCC
>NZ_QOWC01000328.1 GCF_003574465.1 Methylobacterium crusticola | reverse complement strand
CTTGTGAACCCCAAGAGTCCACACAGCCTAGGGGGCGTCAGCCGATCTGGCTCCTGCCAGTTCTCCATGACGACGAGCCTCGCTCCCACCCTCGCGCGGTACGCCTCGCCCGCCCCGTGGTGCCATGTGGACCGGTCGAGATCCCGCCCCACCTGCCAGACCGTGAACCGGGCATGCAGGCAGGCGAACGGGGAGACGATCAGGAACAGCAGCCTCACAGCGCCGGGCTCCTGGCGATCAGCCCCAGGACGGCGCGAGCGTCCTCGTCGTCGACGCCCTGCTTGTCCAGGAACTGCGTCGCGTAGCGCCAGCGCCTTCACCCCGCTGCGCGTCGCCGGCACCGTCTCGCGCCAGATCGCGAACAGCGCACCACCGGCCGCACGGCGTCGTTCCAATGCCTCGGGCGGGTCGTCTGGTCAGGCGGCGTCCCGGTGTTGAGGGCGCCATCATAGGCCCGGTCCGCCTCCTGGCACGCCGCGAGTGCCGCAAGGATCGAATCAGGTGCGTCGCGGAAGGTGCGATGCTCCACGTCAGCGAGATCGTCGGCCAGGAAGCGAGCGATCAGGTCGAAGGGCTCGGCGCAGGAGCCGATCCCGCAGTAGAATCATCAGCAGGGCCGCCGTGAAGGCGCGGCGCCTTCCGGCCGGACCGCAGTTCGGCTCCGCCATGAAGCGCTTTGCAGCCGGATATCGATCCAGCACTGGACGAGATCGTCTGATCACTCTTAGCGTACGTAGATACAGGAGCTCGTCATGAAAATCGATCTCTCCGGCAAGACCGCACTCGTCACTGGCTCGACAGAGGGCATTGGCTTCGCAATCGCCAAGGGCCTGCACGAGGCCGGCGCCACTGTCGTCGTCAATGGGCGGACGCAGATCAAGGTGGACGCCGCCGTCGCACGCCTGGGCGGCCAAGCGCGTGGGCAGGCCATCGACCTCGGCAACCGGAACGGCGCGGCCGCGCTCCTCGCCGCCGAGCCAGCCTTCGACATCCTGGTGAACAATCTCGGCATCTTCCAACCGTCCGACTTCTTCGAGACCAACGACGATGTCTGGGAGCGCCATTGGCAAGTGAACGTGATGTCGGGCGTGCGCCTCGCCCGCGCCTATCTGCCGGGCATGGCGGCGAAGGGGTGGGGACGGGTGCTCTTCCTCGGCTCAGAGTCGGCTTACAACATTCCTGTCGAGATGATCCACTACGGTGTCAGTAAGACGGCCGACGTGTCGCTGGCGCGGGGTCTAGCCAAGCGGATGGCAGGTACGGGCGTCACCGTGAACTCGATCCTGCCAGGTCCCACCCTGTCCGAGGGCGTAGCAGAAATGCTGAAGGATCAAGTTCCTCAGGGAAAGACGCTGGAGCAGGCAGGCATCGATTTTGTCAAAGCCCTCCGGCCGACCTCGATCATTGGGCGCCCTGCCACGGTCGAGGAAGTGGCGAACATGGCTGTCTATATCGCCTCGCCGGCGGCGTCAGCGACGACTGGCGCCGCCTTGCGCGTCGATGGCGGCGTGATCGATTTCATTGTTTGAGGTGGGCAGGCGAGCACAACATGCCCCGGTTGTCCCTGTCCGTTGCTCGCACGGCGCCATGGTGGATGCCGTGCTTCGGATGACGCTTTGATCAGCGTCAGTGGGTGCCTGCTCATGGCATGGCCTGCCCCGAAGCATACGACAACTTCGGTGCGGCGCTCGTGGGTCTTGCATCGCTTATCTTCCGCGCATTACGCTACACTTGCACTATTCGCTCGAAAATAAGGAACATCATGCGCAGAGTCGTCGCTTTCTCCTCGATCTACTTCCTCGTTGGTGCCGCGTATGCTCAAGGGCTAGGAGCGCTGTCAGCGGCAGAGGATCAGATTGTTTTGCGGGTCTCAGCTACCGGGATTCAAGTCTACGAGTGCCGCGCGGCTGCTGACGGGGCACTCAGCTGGAGGTTCAAGGAGCCGCGTGCGGACCTGTTCGTGGGAACACAGCGCATCGGCCGACACTACGCCGGTCCGACCTGGGAGCACGTCGACGGCAGCCGGATCGTTGGCCGCGTCGTCGTCAATCAACCTGCACCGCAGCCGAATGACATTCCCTGGATACGGCTCGCGGTCGTGTCCCACGACGGCGAAGGAGCGCTGAGCTCGATTTCGGCTGTTCAGCGCGTCGCCACACACGGCGGTGTGATGATCGGCACTTGCGATGCAGCCGGGTCTCTAGCCGAGATGCCGTACACAGCCGAGTACCTGATGCTGCGAACTGGTCCCTAGTGATACAAACCTGACGCTTGGTACCCGCTGGTGGCGCCCGCTTCGGGTGGAGGCTGTGTGAGAACACGGCTTGGTGTGTTGGCGGGAAGCGGTGATGGTGCGCGAGGTACCGCGGGCGCTCACGCCCGCAGGGCGGGGAGTGGTCCGGTGCCGAGGATCGCGATCACCCACTTCAGATTGTAGGCCAGGACCTGCGGGCTCATCTCGGTGGCCGCGTTCCTCAACCGCCGCATCCGGAAGTGGGTCGCTCCCATCCAGCTCTTGAGCGTCCCGAACACGGGCTCGACCGTCTGCCGACGCGTTCGCGTTGCGTGAGGGTCCGTGTCGAGCCGGCGCTGCACGGCTTCCAGGACTGCTTCGACCCGTAGCGGACCTGGCCCGTCGGTGCCAAGCGTCAGACCTGATCCACTAGCGTGACGAAAATCGCCGACGGCTGGGAGCTCTCGTGCAAGCGTCCGCGGTAACGTGATCGAGCACAGATAAGGCTATTATTTGTTGAGCAACTCGCACATAAAACTGGGACCATGAAGGCCCCAGAGCTTGATCATTAGAAGTAATTTCGCGTGAAAAGCGCGATTACTTGCGGCCCCAATCGATCACGACTTGTCCGTTGACCAAACCAATCCCGCTGCCATCACCAAACCGGACGGACGTCGAATGGGGTGTGATCATCAGGCTGCCGCCTCCCGGGTACGCCCGCGCGATCGGCTGCGGTCGCTGCTCTCTACGACGCTTCTCTTCCGCTTTTTCTTCCAACCACTGACGGATCTGATAATCAGTAAACACTGGGCCCTCCTATGGCGAAGGGGCGATAATCACGGCCTTGCGCCGCACCTACCAGAACAGTGAGATACATTCATCCGCAGTGACGAGGGGCACCATGCGGTCGCATCCATTGTCCTAACAGCTTTCATTGAGCCCGCGAAATGCGGCCCGAATATGACATAGGCGCGTGATGACTTGCAGGTAATTGCCCGCGTCAAGCATCCATCCAGCATTCATGCCCTTACGCCGCAGATCGCAACGAGAGGTGTGGCTCTCCCGTGCCGATGTCCTCGGATGCGAAGAAGCGGGCGTGTTGACGGCGTAGGAAGATAACCCTGCCGACCCCTCCGTGACAAACGCAACTGGCTGCGCCAAATTTGCTGGACATGGTGAGGGGGGAGGACTGTATGCGAATCGTGGCCGCGGTCTTACTGGCTCTCGGTGTTCTTTCCGCTCCATCTGCACGGGCAGAGCGGTCGATTCCCGAGGGCGCCAAGAGTGTTGAGGTGAACGGATATCCGATCATCTACCAAGAGACCGGTTCAGGCGTTCCACTTGTCCTGGTTCATGGCTCTCTGAACGACTATCGTATCTGGTACGCCCAGGTTCCAGAGTTCGCCAAGCGTTACCGCGTTATCTCTCTAAGTCTCCGACATTATTATCCGGAGAAATGGGATGGAAAAGGTGATGATTTCTCGGTCACTCAGCACGCGGCAGACGTTGCGGCTCTGATCCAGAAATTGGGGCTGGGCAAGATACACCTGCTCGGACATTCCCGCGGCGGGGCCGTTGTCCTGATGGTTGCCAAGGAACATCCTGAGTTGATCAAGACCTTGATCCTGGAGGATGCGAGCGGAATGGAGCGCCTGCTACTCGACACGCCGGAGAGCCAGAAGATGGCTGCTGAGACCAAGGAGTTGATTGGTGGTTTGCGACGCAATCTGGCGGACGGCAACGTCGAAAAGGCTGCACAAGAGTTCACGGACGGTCTAGGCGGTCCGGGAACGTGGGCGAAGCGCTCTCAAGCGCAGCGCCAGATCCTGCTCGACAACATGGGCACGGGTGTGGACAGCGGCGAGCGGGGCAATCTCACCTGCGCGGACATCGCCAAGTTCAGCTTCCCGATCCTGACGTTGACGGGTGAGCGGAGCCCGAGGCGCTACCCGGAAGCTTTCACTGCTGCCCACGGCTGCAATGCCGCGATCCCCGCGCCAGTTGTGATCCCGAATGCGGCACACGCGATGAACCGCGAGAACCCTGAACGTTTCAACGCAGTGGTGCTGGAGTTCCTCGCCCATCACTGAAGGCGAGAACGTGTCCGCTCCCCTTATCGTCGGTGGAGGCAATGCCGATCGCCTCAAGGAATCGCGAGACCATGTTGTAGGCGCCGATCGTGGCCGTCAGCTCGACGATCGTCCGCGGGTCGCAATGCTGGCGCAGCGCCTCGAACACGGCAGCCTCGACGTGGACGTGGCGTGTCATCGCATCACAATAAGCCAGCACGACGCGCTGCTCGTCATCGAACACTGCGGCGTCTGGCCAATCCGGGAGTGCCTCGACCTGCTCTCGTGTTAGCCCCTCGCGCAGGGCAATGGGCGTGTGCTGCTCAGCTTCGTAGCGGGCGCCATTGAGATGGGCGACCTGGAGGATCACGAGTTCGCGCAGGGCGCCAGAGAGGGTCGAACGTTGGCGGATCGCGGTGAGGAAGTGCAGCCAGCCCTCAGCCACTGGCGGACTGTGGAGCAGCATTGCGTAGAGATGGAGAATCTCACCTCGCTCGGCGACGATGCGGCTGGCCAGTTCGGCCGTCTCGGGCCGATTGGTGTCGGCGTAGGGTATGCGAGCCATTGAGCTTCCTTTCGGTGTGAGCAGCCGACGGACGTTATGCTGCGAGAATGCCGAAGCTCAGCATACACCGCGGACCGCGATCGCGACGCCTTTCTAGAGGAGCCAAGTACCCCTGAGCGGCAGGGTGCGCCCGGCCCCCTGCCCTTGGTACGTCACGCTATTCCGCGGCCGCTGCGACCATCATTGCTCGACTTAGCTTCTTGTTGGACTTCGCCTTCTCGATCGGCGCAGAGATCACGGGATCAGGCGCTGCCCGCTTCTCGGCGGCTTTGGTGGCAGCTCGGCGGTTGCCACGGATCTGCCCCGGACCGAGACTCTTGGCGAGTTCGGAGCGCTGCGCGGCGTAGCGCGCTGCAACCATAGGGTAGTCTCGCCCGAGGCCGCACTTCGCGCGGTAGTCGTCCCGTGTCGTGCCCTGCGCGTTCAGGTGGCGCTTGAGCGACTTGTAGGGCCTGCCGTCGACGAAGCTGATGAGATGATCTGGCGTAATGGATTTCCGGATCTGAGCTGCCGTCACCTTGAAATCCTCGGCTGGCGGCGCGACCGGTTCGGTGAGGCGCGTCAGTGAGGCGTGTACGGACGCGATAAGGCCCGGCAGCTCTGCCAACGGCACATTGTTCTTGGAAAGGTAGGCGGAGATAATGTCTGCCGCAAGATCAATGAGATCGGGCTGCTCGGCCTGACTGTCTTCTGACACGTGTACCATCCTTAATGCGTGCACTCAGCGCAGTCCGAGGCGCTCTGCCAATATCTTGTGATCAAAACGCACGGCAAGGTAATTGTAGGAAAACGCCACAAAAGGTTGTTGAGCAGCTAGAGCATTTTCCGGCGAAGTGGACACCGGTTCGCCGCAGACAATGCGGCAGAATCAGAAACCTGGAGCAGCGGCCGATGGCAGCGTGATCGGATGCTGCTCTAGTGGTTGAGCACTGACGGTTGCGTCCGTCCGGGGTTTCGGTTTGAAGTCCGTGCTGCGAGTCTGGCGGGATGCGCAGTGGCATCTCCTTC
>NZ_KZ984664.1 GCF_003574465.1 Methylobacterium crusticola | reverse complement strand
CCTCGACCGTGATCACGCCCTCGTTGCCGACCGTCTGCATCGCTTTGGCCAGCATCTGGCCGATCTCAGCGTCGCCGTTGGCCGAAATCGTGCCGATCTGAGCGACCTCGTCGTTCCGGGTGATCTTGCGGGCGCTCTTCTTCAGATCCTCGACCACCGCAGCGACCGCCTGGTCGATGCCACGTTTCAAGTCCATCGGGTTCATGCCGGCGGCGACGTACTTGGCGCCTTCCTTGACGATGGCCTGGGCCAGCACGGTCGCGGTGGTGGTGCCGTCGCCCGCGAGGTCGTTGGTCTTCGAGGCCACTTCGCGCACCATCTGGGCGCCCATGTTCTCGAACTTGTCGGCGAGCTCGATCTCCTTGGCGACGGTGACGCCGTCCTTGGTGATCCGGGGCGCGCCGAAGCTCTTCTCGATCACGACGTTGCGGCCCTTCGGACCGAGCGTCACCTTCACGGCGTTCGCCAGGATATCCACTCCGCGCAGCATCTTCTCGCGCGCGTCGGCGGAGAACCGTACGTCTTTCGCTGCCATGATGGCCACTCCCTATGGACAGTTGAACTATGTGGGCTTCTGGATCAGGCGGCTCGCTGCAGAGACTCCGAGGCAGTGATCACACCCATGATGTCGGACTCCTTCATGACGAGGAGATCCTGGCCGTCGATCTTGACCTCGGTGCCCGACCACTTGCCGAACAGGATGCGGTCACCGGCCTTGACGTCGAGGGGCGCCACCTTGCCGGACTCGTCGCGGGCGCCGGGGCCGACGGCGACGATCTCGCCCTCTTGCGGCTTCTCCTTGGCGGTGTCCGGAATGATGATGCCGCCCTTGGTCTTCTCCTCGCTCTCGATGCGACGGACGACGACACGGTCGTGCAGCGGACGGAACTTCATGCGATGTCTCCAGCGCGAGAGTTACATTTCGGATGTCCGGCCGGATCCCGACCTGAGTGGTCCGACCGCCGCCAAGCTGGGAGCAGGATTTTTCCGCTTCAAGAGGGTGGCAACAATTTTTGGCACTCGCAACGGGGGATGGCCAAGCGTGACGCTAGAGGGTAGCAGCAGGGCTGCAATTGAGTGCTAAGTTGCTAATTAGGTTGATGAATTTTCGCACGATCTTGATCGGCGCCCGCCGTCGCGCCACCATGCGCTCTTCGTTCAGCGCCTGAGCGAGGCTCCAGAATGACCGTGTCGCCGGCCTTCCGTCGCCAACTCGAGGGCTACAGCCTTACGACTGCCGAGATCCTCTACCACCTTCCCGACCACCCGCACGTGCTTCAGACATTCGTCTGGCAGCACCATGACCTCTTTCCAGAATTTCCCGAGCTGAAGCGCTTCCTTTCCTTCTGGCAGGACGCGCTCGATGGCCCACTGCATTCCGTCAAGGTCGCGCATAGCCGTCTCATCAGGCCGGCCGAGTTGAGGGCGATCAATGGTGAGTTCCGTCTGCACTGATCTCGGCTATGCGAGCTTCGGTGATGCGCTGAATACAGGCAACCGAGCCGATCGCCCGCGAGCGCAGATGCGAAGGGCTACTCAGTGCAAGCGCATCGTCCAACTTGCCGCTCCAGGCGAGAACGGAGGCACGGCGCCTCCGGCAGCCACCAGGCGGTCCTCCTCCACGCCAGTCTCTTGATCGACCGTGTGCTCTAAAATCGCGACGCCGCTTGCTTTCTGACCCAAGGCCTCAGCGCATAAAGATGAGAGCTTGCCTCGCACCGATCGTTGTACCAACCCGTTCGAAGGGAAGGACGATGTAGGCCTTGCTCGACCCCGTATTCATAATCTGCACTCAAGCTACACTACTCGGATGCCTGTCAGATAGGAAGCCGGGTAGCCAAGCTTCAAGGTTGGGCCGAGCCTCAGTATGGCAGTCCAAGCACATCTTGTCGTGCTCAACCCGGATCAAGGACTGAGCGCGGCCAGATGCGCTGTGCTCTGCACGCCGAAGCTGGCCGCCAAGGAGAACAGCGCCGCGTCCCAGGCGGTCAGGTGCGGGCTGCCCACCGGCGGCTCGGCCTGCATGATCGCCACGCCGAGCCAAGCAAACCCTGCTAGGGTGAGCAGTGCCGCCAGAGCCGAGAGCATGGCCGACGCTGGTAGCAGCGCCGTGAGCCCGAGGCAGAGCCCGGTGGACAGGAGCCACTCGACTGTGGCCGCTGCGTTCGCGTCCCGTGCCTGCATCTCACGCCTCATGCGCCGTAGCCGGGACGACCGGCGGTGCCAATCCTTCGGGTGGAACGTCGCCATCGTTTACCTCCCGGTCTCAGTTCAAATCGCTCTCCCGCGTTCTTGCTCGGTCACGCCAGCGACACCCGAGGCCTGGTGAGGATCGGTGCTCAGGCATCTTCGCATCGGTCCGGTTCGCGCGCTCGCCATCCAGCTCCTGCAGGGCCGCCAGGACCTCATCGAGCGGCACGGGTTCAGCCCGGCATCCCGGCAGGCAGCGCAAGGCCGGGCAGGAGTCCACCGCGCGCGCGTCGGACGCCCAGGACGCCAGGATAGTGCGCTTCTCGGCTNCGCCGAAAGACGTCGCCGGGTGCGCAGAATGCCTCGAAGGCATCCACCGCTGCCGACCTGAGAGTGGCCGAAGCCACCGGGCCAAGGCGTTCGATCGTGGTCTCAAGCTGCTGCATGTGACGACCCTCCTCTTGAGCAAAGGACGAGCAGCCGGTGCGACCTGCTGGTCCGCACCAGCCGCCGTGTCATGCGTTCCCGTCGATCAGTTCACGTGTGTCCTGATGGGCGCCCGCGTTCAGTGTGCCGTGTCATGCGGCTTGGCGCAGTTGATCGCGATGCGGCGCCCGCGCTCCGGCCCTTTGGCTGAGCGGGGCAGCGTGACGCTAAGCACCCCATTACGGAATGACGCCTCGACCTTCTCCTCCTCGACCGCGAACGGCAGGGCGATCACCCGCTCGAAGCGGCCGTAGCTGCGCTCCGAGTAGCCGCGTTCCTGGTCCGAGGCTTCGGCCCGCTTCTCGCCGCGCAGCGTGAGGACGTCGGCGTCGATCAGGAGTTCAACATCTTTCTCCTCAAGCCCCGGCAGTTCGGCCGAGAGGCGCAGGCCCTGGTCGGTCTCCACCATCTCGACGCTCGGCCAGCCAAGGCGGCCTGGCAGGCCTGCGACTCCGGTTCCAAGGCCGCTGAACACATCGTCGAACAGGCGGTTCATCTCGCGGTGGAGCGTCAGGAACGGGCTGGTGGGCTCAGCGCGCATCGCGTTCGGCAGCGCGGTGCTGGTTCCGCGGCCCCACGGGATCAGATCTCTCACACTCATGGCTCACCTCCATCAGCATGGTTGAGGGCGTGCGGCATCGCTCGCGGGCCGGCGAGCCCGCGAGAAAGCGTATCGTTCCAGATCGAGTGGGCTCAGGCGGCCTTGGCCTCACCTGCGATCTGCGCCGGCGCGTTGTCCTGCCCGGCCATGGGTCGGTCGCCGCCGATGGCGATGCGGCGGGGCTTGAGCGCCTCCGGGACCTCGCGCCTGAGCGCGACGGTCAGAAGGCCGTTCTCCAGGGTCGCGCCCGTGACCGTCACGTGCTCGGCCAGGTTGAAGGTCTGGCGGAACGTGCGCGCCGCGATGCCGCGGTGCAGGTACTGGCGCTCGCCCTCGGAGCCCGACTTCTGGCCCGCGACCAGGAGGGCGGTGTCGTGCTGGATGAGCTCGATCTCGTCGGGGGAGAAGCCCGCCACTGCCATGGTGATGCGATAATGGTCCTCGGCCAGTTTCTCGATGTTGTAGGGCGGCCAGGCGGTCGAGGGCTCGACGCGGTCGGCCTGGGTGAGCAGGTCGAACAGCCTGTCGAAGCCGACGGACGAGCGGAACAGGGGGGCAACGTCGTAGGTCCTCATAACCACATCCTCCCGTGAGCAACGTGACTACAAGGGACGCCGGCAGCGGGGCCGGCGCCCACCGCGCGAGCCCGGATCGGGCCTCGCACGCGCGTAACGGCTGGCGACGCACGTAGTTCCACTCCACGAGAATTTTTTCGGCGGACGATCGCGCTAAGTAGCGACGAAGCGGCGGTCGCTGACCGGCGTTGAGCAGCACCATCACGCGTTCCATATGCCGGGCTTATGCGAACTCGGCGCGCACGCGCGAGGTCTGCTACAAATGGGAAACGGCCTTTCGCATGGTCAAGCTGCTTCGACCGCCGGTGATCGACCCGCCATCTGAGCCAACACACCACCCCCGATGACAAGACACCCGCCAATCAACCCGCCGAGCGTAGGGGCTATCTGGAGTAGGAGCGCGTCGAGGGCCATGGCCCATAACAGGCCTGAGAACTGCCAAGGCGCCAGCCGCGACGCTTCTCCCCGGTGAAGTGCCGCCGCGATGCTTGCCAGGGCGGCAGTCTGGACGACCGTCGTCAACAGGGTGAGGGCCGCAGCCTTGGCGCTGACGGGTCGCCAGTCCGCGGCCACCAGCGCAGCCAGCAGAACGACGCCGACCAGAGCGACCTGCAGGATCGTGTCGAGGGTCGTGGCTGCATCGCGCAGGCGGCGGATCAACACCTGATAGACCGCGTAGGTGAGGGCGCCTCCGAAGGCTGCCGCGATGCCGAGCACGCTCGCCTCCCCGCCCGGTCTCACGATCAGCAGCATTCCGGCAAAGCCGAGCAGAGTGCCGAGCCAGCGGCCGAGCGGGACGCGCTCGCGTAGCAGCAATCCGCCGAGCAGCGTCAGCAGCAACGGGGCGGTGAAGCCAAGCGCCGAGGCGGCGGTGACCGGCATCAGAGCGTAGGCGAGTACCGCGAGCGCGTTGGACACGACGAGCGCAGCAGCGGCAACTCGTTGCTCCCACGCCCTGTCCGGCCGCAGCAGGCGGTGCCAGGTCACGCAGCTTCCAGGCCATGCTGCCGCACAAAGGCCGACGATAAGGATGACGGCGCAGCGCAGGAAGGTGACCTGCAAGGGGCCGAGACCGTCGTTCGTGACCAAACTCTTCGAGAGCGTGTACCCCAGGACGTAGAGCAGGCCGGACAGGATCGTCAGGCCGATGGCAGATGAGGTTGATCGATCGCGATCCTGGGCCGCCGTGGTCGTCTTCGTCGTCACGCCGCTCTGCTTTCACAAGGGGCGGCCGGATGCGTCGCCTCTACACCAGCACCATAGGCCGAACTGAGCCGTGACCGCGAGGAGGAGTGAGGAGCTTCTGAAACGGATCGATTGTGTTGAAAAACTCAGAGGCGGCGCCTGTTGCCTCGCCCGTACCGCGCTGTGAGGAGAACTCGTCTCTTTCCGGCGTTCAGCATGCCGATGTGGGCCGGACCGCGCGAGCCAGTACAGAAGATTTTTTCTACGCGCGGGCTGGTGTGGAACAGCGCATCGGCTGCATCCCGAGTTTTTCAACACAATCGGTCGCAACCAGCCTCTCGCGACGGGTAGCAGGCGTCAGATTTCGGCCATGAGGAGCGTGGCCGGCATCATCAGTTCAGCGCCACCGCGGTGGTGCCTAAGCCCCGGGTGGACCGCGGATGTACCGGCCGCCCGGGGCACCCCCACATCAGCGTCGTCTCGCCCGCTCGGCGCCTGATGGCTCCTGGACGTCTGGAGCGCAGTAGGAGAAACCTGCGGTGAAGCGCCCGGATGCGTCCAGCGCGTCGACGGCGATGCGGCGCATGCCGGGTGGGCACGGTCCGTCGGTCACGAGGATGGGCGGTGCCTGGGCCACCTCGAAGGTCTGTGCGGGAAGCTGCGGTGCAGCGGGCATGATCGGGACACCACTGGAGGGTGAGGTCATCGGGGTCACTCCGTTCGCATCAGGACGCTCGCTATGGCAAGCGCAGGACGGGCGGGAGTTGGTTCAGCCGGCATCGTCGTGTTGCGCAAACCGCGATGTCGAACCTGGATCGGTTCGGACCAGTCTCGCACTCTACGTCACACCCGGATGTTCCGCATAGCGCGGGCGCTCGGGGAACTATGCAGGAATTTTGGTGACGGAGGCGGTCAGGCGGCGCGGTGAT
>NZ_QOWC01000325.1 GCF_003574465.1 Methylobacterium crusticola | reverse complement strand
GCGGCCCCTCCGCCACCATGGCGGCGGCGCCCGCCGCGGCGGCCTGCGCGGCGAAGCGGCGGCCGTCGGCGGCGCTGCCCGGCACCGCCACGAACACGACGCCCGGCGCGACCGTGCGGCTGTCGGCGGTGAGCCCGGCGACCGGAAGCGCCGCCGGCGCGCCCCGCGCCTCCGGGAACAGGGCGCCGAGGGTGAGCCCGTCCCGGCTCATCGCCCGTCGACCTGGTTGGCGTGGTAGGCGCCGAGCTTGACCATCAGCGGGAACGGCCTCACCGGCGGGTCGAATTGCGGCGGCAGGCCGAGGATCGGCGCCACCCGGGCGATGACGCGGCCGGTCACGACGCCGGAGTTCCAGGCGGCCGTGGCGTAGCCGCCGGATTCCGCGGCCACGGCCTGCGGCTCGTCCATGATGGTCACGAACAGGTACTTGGGCTTGTCCATGGGCGCCGCCGCCATGAAGGTCGTGAACAGGCGGTTCTTGACGTAGCGGCCGCGGATCACCTTCTCGGCCGTGCCGGTCTTGCCGCCCACGAAGTAGTACGGGATCGCGGCCTTCTTGGCCGAGCCCTCGACCGCGTTGAGCCGCATGATGAAGCGCATCGCCTCGCTGGTCTGGGGCGAGAGCACCGGGACCGCCTTCTCGCGCGCCTCGGCCTCGCCGCGCTTGAGGAAGGTCGGGGTCATCAGGAAGCCGCCGTTGGCGATGGCGGCGACCGCCGCCGAGGCCTGGAGGGGCGCCACCGCGAGGCCGTGCCCGAACGCGATCGTGATGGTGTTGATCTCGGTCCAGCGCGGCGGGATGATCGGCTCGGCGCTCTCGGGCAGCTCGGTGCGCAGGCGGTCGAGGAGGCCCATCTTGCGCAGGAAGGCCTTGTGCCCGGTGACGCCGATGCCGAGCGCCATCTTGGCCGAGCCGATGTTGGAGGAGTGGGTGAACACCTCCGGCATGGTGATGACCCGGTTCGTCCCGTGGTACTCGTGGATCTTCTGCCGGCCCCAGTTCAGCACGCCGCCGCGGGTGTCGAACGTCGAGTTGACGCTGTACTTGCCGGAATCGAGCGCCATCGCCAGCGTCATGGCCTTGAAGGTCGAGCCCATCTCGTAGACGCCGACGTTCATGCGGTTGATGCGGTCGGGGCTGAGGGCGTCCGCCGGGTCGTTCGGGTCGAAGTCGGGCAGCGACGCGAGGGCGATCACCTCGCCGGTGGTCACGTCGAGGATCAGGCCGGCCGCCGCCTTGGCGCGGTAATGCTCGAGGCCCCAGGCCAGCTCGTCGCGCACCGCGTGCTGGGCGCGCAGGTCGATGGAGAGCTGCACGGGCGCGAGGTCCGCCGCCTTCTCGATGAAGCCCAGGCTGTTGAGGTCCTTCAATCCCGTCTTGTCGATGTACTTCTCGATCCCGGCGATGCCGACGTTGTCGAGGTTGGCGAAACCGAGCACGTGCGCGGCCGCGGTGCCGTTGGGATAGACCCGCTTGTGGTCGGGCAGGAAGCCGACGCCCGGGATGCCGAGGCGGTGCACCTCGGCCTGCTGCTTGGGCGTGATCTCGCGCTTGACCCAGACGAAGCCCTTCTTCGAGGACAGCTTCTCGCGCAGGTCGCGGGCGTTGATCTCGGGCAGGACCGCGGTGAGCAGCTCCACCGCCTCGTCCTTGTCGTAGATGTTCTTCGGCTCGGCGAAGATCGAGACGGTGCGGATGTCGGTGGCCAGGATCTCGCCGTTGCGGTCGAGGATGTCGGGCCGGATCTGCGTGGTGCCGCCGGCCTCCGCGCGCCGCGCCGAGGCGGTGACCGGGTCGTCCGGGAACGACGCCATCACGACGAGGCGGCCCATCAGCGTCGCGAAGACCGCGCCGAACACCAGGGTGACGAGGCCGACCCGGGCGGCGCTGCGCTCGACCGACAGGCGGAACATCGCCCGCGCGCCCGTGCGCAGCGTGGCGAGCAGGGCGGGCCGCGCGGCCTGGCCGGGCACCGGAGCGGGAGCGTCGTCTCGAGCGTCGTCGGGAGCGGCCTGGGACACGGGCACTTACCTCGTCGCCGTCGGGGTGCGGGTGGATGCGGGGCGGACGGGCGTCGGCCGGGCGGACGTCGCCCGGGCGGCGGTGGAGCCGGTCGTGCGCGGCTCCTCGGCCGGCCGGCTCGTCGTCGGGCCCGGCTTGTCGCGGGCCGCCGGGGTCGCCGTGGCGGTGAGCCCGAGCGCCTCGAGCTTGCGGGCGATCTCGTCGCCGCGGTCGGGGCGGGCCGGAAGGTCGGCCAGGCGCCCGAGATGGACGGTGCCGACGGGCTCGAGCGTCAGGTACTTGTCGACCGCCGCCTGGAGGCGGTCCGGCCGGGTCAGGAGCTGCCACTCGGCCCGCAGGACCGCGACCGCCTCGCGCTCCTTGCGCAGGCGGGTCTTCAGCTTGGCCACCTGCTCGGCCTGGTAGAGCGTGTCGTACTTGATCGAGTAGGCGTAGATGGCCGAGGCGATCAGGCCCGCGATGGCGGCGAGGTGCAGAAGTCGGATCACCGGTGGGTCCCTCCCCGTTCGCGGGTCGCCGGCAGGGCCGCCAGGACGGCGAGCGCCGCGAGCGGCTCGGGGACGGGGGCGGCGGTGCGCTCGCCCGCCCGGAGCTTGGCCGAGCGCGCCCTAGGGTTGCGCCGGCACTCCGCCTCGCTCGGCCCGACCGGTCCCTTCGTCACCAGCGCGAAGCTCCGCGGGGCGGGCTGCGCCGCCATCGGCAGGTGCCGGGAGGCCGCGACCGCGCGGCCGCTGCGGGTCGACAGGAACTGCTTGACGATGCGGTCCTCGAGGGAGTGGAAGCTCACCACCGCGAGGCGCCCGCCCGGGCGCAGGATGCGCTCGGCCGCGTGCAGCGCCCGCTGCAGCTCGCCGAGCTCGTCGTTGACCGCGATGCGCAGGGCCTGGAAGGTCCGGGTCGCCGGGTGGATCCCGCTGCCCGGCTCCGCCCGCACCACGCCGGCGACGATCTCGGCGAGGGCGCCGGTGGTCTCGATCCGGGCGCGCCGGCGCGCCTCCAGGATGGCGCGGGCGACCGCCCGGGCCCTGCGCTCCTCGCCGTAATGGTAGACGATGTCGGCGAGGGCGGCCTCGGAGGACTCGTTGACGAGGTCGGCGGCGCTCGCGCCCGCCGCCTCCATGCGCATGTCGAGGGGGCCGTCGTGGCGGAACGAGAAGCCCCGCTCCGGCCGGTCGAGCTGCATCGAGGACACGCCGACGTCGAGGACGACGCCGTCGACGGCAGCGTGGCCGCGGTCCCGCGCCAGGGCGTCGAGTTCCCCGAAGCGGCCCTGCGCCAGCGCGAGGCGGCCGGCCGAGTCCTCGGCGAGCGCTTGCCCGGCCGCGATCGCGCTCGGGTCGCGGTCGATCCCGAGCACGCGGTTCTCCGGATGGGCCGCCAGCATCATCCGCGTGTAGCCGCCCGCCCCGAAGGTGGCGTCGATCAGCGTGGCCGGCCCCTCGCCGAGGCGCAGGGCCGTCGCCACCTCGTCGAGCAGCACCGGGACGTGGGGGGCGGCGCCGGCGGGGGGCACGCTCATCGCGGCCCGCGCCTCGCGCCGGCCGACGGGATCGCGCGCCGCCTCGCGACGGCGCCAACGCACGCGTGCAGGTCCATGGTTCTCCGCATTCCGCACGGGCCGCGCCGGGGCCGGCCGGGATGGGCGCGCATGCGCCGATGCGCCCACGCCAAACGCCGGCACGCGGCCGGAACGCCTGCGCGTGCAGGGTGCGACCGCCGGTCCGTGAATCGCCGTGGACGGGGTGACTCGGGCTACCATGGGCCTTCGGGGCTCGTCAACGCGAGGGTGCGCGGCCGGCGGGGCCGGACCGGCCCCCATGAGAGGCCAGCAAGGTTAACGAAAGCTTGAGCTTTTCGCCCCGAATGCAGCGCCCGCCCCGGGTCGTGCGCGCGGCGCGGCGGGACCGGGGACGGGCGGCGTCAGGGGCGGGATCAGCCGGCCTGTAAGCCGGGTTCTGTAGGGCCCCGGGGATACCCGCAAGGGTCCCCAGGACGTGGCGGCCATTCCTCTGGGACGGCCGTTGCCGGCCGCCTCGAGCAACCAACCCGGGCGACGGGCCTGGAGATCGGGCCTGCCCCGGCACGGGGCCGGGACGTGTCGCCCCTATTCGGTCTTGCTCCCGGTGGGGTTTGCCGTGCCGTCCGCGTTGCCGCGTCCGCGGTGCGCTCTTACCGCACCCTTTCACCCTTACCGCGCGCGGCCCGTGGGCCGCGGCGGCGGTCTGCTCTCTGTGGCACTGTCCCTGGGGTCGCCCCCGCCGGACGTTATCCGGCACCGTCTCTCCATGGAGCCCGGACTTTCCTCCCCGGCCCCGCTCGCGCGGGGACCGGAGCGGCCGCCCGGCCGGCTGATGGCGCCGATGTGCGACGCGCCGCCGCCGCCGTCAAGCCGGTTCCGCCCGGGCGCGAGCCGGGTTGCCGGGCCGCCGGCCGCCCCTACCTGCCGCCGCAAGGCCGCCCGGCGCGGCGGCCGCTCACGAGCGGAGGCGACCCCATGAGCGAGAACGGTGAGTCGGGTTGGACCCTGGAGACCGTGCAGCAGCTGAAGGCCATGGCCCGGGAGGGCGTGCCGGCCTCGGTGATGAGCCTGAAGCTGAAGCGCCCGGTCACGGCGGTCCACGCCAAGCTGGCCCAGCTCGGCATCACGCCGGCGTCCGAGGCGTGAGGTCGCGCGGGCGGGCCGGCGACGGCCCGTCCGCACGGGGCCGGGGCGCCTACCAGCTCCCGGTGTTCTGCATCGAGGCCCAGGGCTCCTGGGGCGGCTTCGCCCCGCCCTTCTGCAGGATCTCGATCGAGATGCCGTCGGGCGAGCGCACGAACGCCATGTAGCCGTCCCGGGGCGGCCGGTTGATGGTGACCCCGGCATCGTGCAGGGCCTGGCAGGTCGCGTAGATGTCGTCGACCTGGTAGGCGAGGTGCCCGAAGTTGCGCCCGCCCGCGTACTCCTCCGGGTCCCAGTTGTAGGTCAGCTCGAGCAGCGGCGCCTTCGTCTCCCGGGCGCGGGCGGCATCCCCCGGCGCGGCCAGGAACACCAGGGTGTAGCGGCCCTTCTCGCTCTCGACGCGACGCACCTCCTCGAGCCCGAACTTGGTGCAGTAGAAGTCGAGGGCGCGGGTGAGGTCGGCGACGCGGACCATCGTGTGCAGGTATTCCATCGGCCTATCATCCCCTTGCTCGGACACGGCTGTCCCGGATCGGATCGCTGCCCTGCCGGCGCATCCGCGGCGCCGGGAGCCGTGCGCGTAGGGCACCTAGTGCGCTCCCCGCCCGAGGGGAGAGCGGCCCGGCCGGCGCGCGGGCGGTCCCCTCCGGAGCGTGCTCCCGGGCGCCCGTGCGGCCCGGGCCGCCCGCCGGGCCGCGCCGCGGGGCCGGGCCCGCGCTCGAACCCACAGGATTCTTGAACCGCTCCTCCTCGCCTAACCCGTTGCCGCCGCACGGCTGTTCCAGATCGACCGCCTCACCATATATTCACGCACCCTGCGCAGGTGCCGAGCGCCCGTGTTACAACGCGGGCGTTGGCGTCGGCGCAGGACGCGCCTCACTTGAGAGACCGTGCATTGCTCTCCTCGATTTTCGGAACGGACGGGTCGCCCCTGGTCTCCTACCTGGTCGTCTTCCTGATCATGGTGGTGCTTCTCAGCCTGTTCGCTTTCGGGGCGAAGCGCTTCGCCCGCGGCCGACTGACCCTGGGCAACGGCAGCGGGACCCGGGGGCGGCCGCCGCGGCTCGGCATCGTGGACATCTACGAGCTCGACCGGCAGCGCCAGCTCATCCTCCTGCGGCGCGACAACGTCGAGCACCTGCTGCTCGTCGGCGGCCCCAACGACATCGTGGTCGAGCGCAACATCGTGCGGACCTCCGGGGCGCGGGTCGCGGCGGAGCTCGCGGACCGCGGCGAGGCGCCCGCCGAGGCGCCGCTGCCGCTCCCCGGGGCCGGCGAGCCGGCGACGCTGCCGCCGCCCTTCCCGGAGCCCCCGGCGGTCGAGGGGCCGTCCCCGTCGTTCCAGGCGATGTTCCCGCCGGCCCCGGAGCCCGTG
>NZ_QOWC01000324.1 GCF_003574465.1 Methylobacterium crusticola | reverse complement strand
GGCCGTTCGGGCGAGACTGATCGGGGATCCGGAGCTGGCGCGCTATCGAGCGGGATGAAACGGCTGGCAGGGTGATGGGTTGGTCGGCGAAGGAGAGCGCCGATGTCCTCAGCCCAGTCCAAAGATCTGCGTCGGCGCGTGGTGATCCTCCCCCGGTTTCGCGGTTCTCCCGCACTTTGCGTGGATCAGGCAGCCAGGAGGATGCGGCGACGAAGGAGCGCGAAGCTGGCGCGGCCGTACATGGTGCGCTTGAGCATCTTCAGCCGACTGATCTGCCCTTCGGTCTGAGCGTTGCTCCACGACGTCGTCAGCGCCGCCCGAACGGCCGCCCTATCCTGCGCCAAACCGGCCGCGAAGGTCTCCCGCGCAGCGACACCGCAGGTCCGGGTTTCGAGCAGCCATCGGTCGAGCTCGCCGGGCAGGGTCCGCCGGCCGGTCACCGCCCAGGCCACAGGCCCGCACGAGCATCGTGAACCGCCGCGCCAGATCGGCGATCCGTGCGGCTTCAGGATCTGCCGGATGCGGGCGAGGTCAGCCGCGGCGCGGGGCTGCAGAGTCGCGAGGGACTGCACCAGGATCCAGGCCAGCTGCTTCGGAGGAGGGATCGGCACTGCGCTGACGGCCTCAGCGTTCGTCGATGCAGTCCGTGACAGCCATTTGTGGGCCGTGCGCCGCGCCGGCCTCTCGAGCAGCATCCGATCACGCCGCAATCGGCCGCTGCTCCAGGTTTTTGAGTCTGCCGCATTGTCTGCGGCGAACCGGTGTCCACTTCGCCGGAAAATGCTCTAGGTCGGCGGTAAAAGTGGAGGAGTCGACGGTCCGAGGGTTGGGCATGGCGTCCCCGGGATCAGCGATAGCGCCAAGCCGTGCCGTCGCAGAAGACAGGACTGAGCTTCGTGCCGCCACCGGTCGTCACGACGGCGTCGTATGCCGGCGACGTGGCATCAGTGACGTAGGCCATCGTGCCCACCGACGCCGGCACGCAGGCGTAGAGCGTTGAGACGGTGAAAGGCGCCAGCCTGAACCCGGCCGTCATCACCGCGCCCGCGGCCGTGAGGACACCAACGGGGTTCACGTTCCAGCCCGTGCCAGTGATCTGATATCCGCTGTACACGCCGCCCAGCCGGATGCCTGTCTGAGCATGCGTCAGATCCAGTATGGAATTGTCGGACACGAGCCGGTCACAGCAGAGCGTGATGCCGTTGACCGAATTGGCGGCGTCGCTCGGTGTATCATAAGCCGAAATGGCGAGCGCAGCCGACGAGCGCCGAGGACCGCCCATGAAGATCTGCAAGGCATTAGCGCTTCCGCCCGGCGCGCGGGCACCATAGTCCAGCCGATAATTATTGAGGTCAATCTCGACTGAATTAACGTTGATGCGGTTGGTGCCGTTTGAGATCTGCGTATCGATCGCCGCGCCCCATGTTGCCGATGCGTTCGTGTCGGCATAGGTCATCAAGGCGAAGTTGGTCTTGCCGCCGTTGGCGGCCTGCATGTTCGGTTCATAGCGCCAAATCACGCTGCCGTCCGCGATGTCGACGCCCGGCGTCGTACCGGTTGGACCTCCGCTCGCCGCAGAAGTGCCTCCCCGCGTGCCCGGCTTGACCACGTACATCCGCCCGCCGTTGATCACGGTAGAGCGAGCCCTGTAAGCGGAACGGCCCTGCCACGCGGTCGGATAGCCGCCCGTCACGTGCATGTTGAAGAGGTTGGCGTACTCGCCCGTGTCGGAATTGCCGGAAGCCGTGTACCAGCGGGCCAGCCCGGCGCGGGTAAGATCCTGCGCGACGCCGTTGAACGGCCCGAGGATGGGCTCGGCTTTGAGCGAGCCGTGAGTGATCCAGGTGCCGTTCGTGGGAGCGCTCGTGATCAGATCGATGGCGTTTTCTGCCCCGGCACCAACTGAGATCGATTGAGAGAACGCGGCTCCGGCTGGAATCTGCGAGGACGGAAGACGACCGTCAGCGCCCAGCGTCGCCAATCCGTTGGCCTGCGCGCGTTGATAATAGAGCGCGTTCACCGCCGACATCGTCTTTTGGAAGGCCGTGCGCAACGGATCGCCGGTGCGATCATTGGCGGCCGGGTCGACGTTGATAGCCAATGGCAGATCGGTCGCGCGCGCGCGGTCAACCCCCGCCACCAGGAAAGCAGTGAGGACTAGGGTCGGACGAGACAGTGCCATGGTCAGGCGCCTTCCGACAGTTCGCGCGCGTGGTCTTCAGCCTGGGTCTTGCTCAGGCCGGCCCCCCCTACGGCGTCGCCTAGGAGGACGGCGAAGCGGCCGCGCCCCTGATGCTTGACCCAGTGGTCACCCACCTTCTCGTCCTCGGCGCCCATCACCAGCTCGCCCTCGCCATCGGCAGGGTCGTAGCCGTCAACGGCGAAGAAGGGGTTAGCATGCGCCTTGGCGAGCATCCAATCCTCCGTCCCTCGACGGCCCGACGGGAGCGAACTCTAGCCCGTCCCAGGGTCGTCGGCTTGAAGCCCTTGAAGGTCACGCGCGCCATCAGCACGTTGAGCGGCGGCCCGACGGCTAGAGCATTTTCCGGCGAAGTGGACACCGGTTCGCCGCAGACAATGCGGCAGACTCAGAAACCTGGAGCAGCGGCCGATTGCGGCGTGATCGGGTGCTGCTCTAGGTGAGGTGGAACGTCGGGCCGCCGCTATCGCCGGCTCGGGATCTCCGGGTCGGCGACCTGCAGGCTCGCGCACGATGGTTGACGAACTCGTAACAGCCCGGCCCCACATCTCCGGCAGCCCTCGTGCGATGTTCGACGCCATCGACCGGGAGCGCTGATGGGGGCGATGGACCCCTGCAACGCGCGGTTCGGGCGCGGCAGCGTGGTGCCGGCGCGGGCGGGGCCGATCGAGATGCGGAAGTGGTCGACGAAGTTCGAGATGCGCGCACCGCGCTACACGACGCGGCTGGCCGAGGAGCCGGTCGTGCAGGCGCAGGTCGACAGGGCGGAGGCATCGGCACAAATTGGCCTACCTCACTGAAGCGGTGGCCGGTCCCGCAGCAGAGCCATCAGCAGCGCCGTCGTGACGGCTCGGCGCCTCGCGTCCAGATCGCAGTCCGGTTCCGCCATGAAACACTTCGCGGCCGGGTAGGCGTCCACGGCAGCCGCGATGTCGACCGTGAAGACGCCGACCTCGTGCGCCCGCGTCGTCGGATCGGCGAGGTAGACCTCAACCGCCTCGGCCAGGGCTTTCATGTCGATCGGCGGCGCAACGATCGTCTTGGGCTGGTCGTCGCTCATAGCCATCCGGCCTCCCTCACCATCGCGCTCTCCGCCTGCGATTCGCGCGCCCTCGCGCGTGCTGTCGATCGCCGGCAGAGGGTCATGAGAGCGGCCATGCCGGCGAGCACGAGGACGGGCGTGGAGAAGGCGTGGGAGGCTGCGTTCATGCCTTCGCCCGTAGCATCGCCGTCCTTACCGCGCCGTTCCGAAGGCCGTCCACCGCGTCCACCCGCGCCATCACCTCTCGGGCCAAAGGATGCGCCAGGACCGCCGCGCTGGCGACGAGAAGGTGCTCGCCCATCGCGAAGATCGCGGGACGCGACGGACCCGCGAGCGATTTTTGCGTGCAGGGGGAACGGGTGATTGGTTGTTCGCTTTGCCAGAATGCGAGCGGGTCTCGAGTTGCGAGTGCAGGTGTTCGATGGCGAGTGGCCCCGGCATAAACAGCCTGAACAGCTCAGGTGCGAGTCTGACAGGAGCGAGCAACACCGGTCTCAATAGCACTGCGACAATCGGTGCGGCTACGACCAACCCTGCCTTGGGCTCAGGCTCGATCGGTTCCACGGCAAATGTCGTCGGCCCAGGCTCAATCGGCGGGACCGGAAACGCCATCGGCTCGAGCACGACGATCACGAGCCCACAAACGACTGTGGGGACGACGGGAGCGGGAGCTAACCTGAGCAGCACTGGCACTTCTGCCGGTGGGGCTACGACAGGGTCGAGCATAGGTGAAAGTGCAGCGGGTACGGGAAGTGCGCTGGGCTCGACCGGTACAACCCCGAATGATAGCCCGAACGTTATAGGTACGAGCTCGGGCACCTCGAGCGCTGGGACAGGCGCGAGCCAGGGTAGCACTGCTGGTTCAGTGTCGAGTGTCATCGGCAGCAGCTCGACGACAGGAACAGCCGCAGGAATGACTGGCCCCTCGATGGGTACTAGTCTGGGTGGAAATGCATCCAGCACTGCCACGGGCGTGAGCGGCTCGAGCACTGGCCTCACCCAAGGTTCAGTAGGAACCGGAACAGATGCCGGCCTAGGCAACGGAAGCTCTGGCACCAACTCAGTTGCGTCCGGTACGGGTACGACGGCAAGCAACGCAGGAACAGGAACAGGGCTGGGCGGTGTTGCTACCGGATCAGCTGATGGTAGTACCAGCTCTCCGGCGGGCGGCAACGGGGTAAGTACCGGTCCCGGAGGCACCAACACGGGGACGGGTTCAGCCTCTAGCGGAACGGGAACTGGCCTAGGCGGCGGAGGCACGGGGGCGGGAACAGGTCTGAGCGGGACAGGCACCAACACCAACTTCGGCGGCGCTACGGTCGGCCCGGACGGCACAGGCATCGATCTGCTGGCTCACTTACAGGGTGCCGGCGGCTCAGGTAGCGTGACAAGCCCTGTCATTGGGGCTCCCGTGCCCGATAACCGGTCGACCCATCTCAATAACGTCTTTCCTTCAGTTACAGACCATACTAACTTGGTCGATGACCTTTATTACCTGTCCCATAATCTCGACGTGCTCGCCGCTGGTATAGACCCGGCGGTGCACTACGCACAGTATGGATTTCGGGAGGGCCGCAACCCGGATGCGTGGTTCGACACCAAAGGCTACTTGGAAGCCTATCCAGACGTGGCGGCGGCCGGTATCAACCCAGTCGACCATTATCTGCTGTTCGGCTGGAAAGAAGGGCGCGACCCTTCCACGGGGTTTGACACGACTGCTTATCTGGCGGCCAACCCTGATGTCGTCGCAGCAGGGCTCAATCCACTCTCACACTTCCTTGAGTACGGCCGCACCGAGGGTCGCACCCCGCGCGGCGACGGCGCTTTCGATCATTCGACTGCCGCGCAGGGCAGCGCTCCGGCGCTGGCAGCCGCATCAGGTCACCTCGGCCCAGTCGATAGCCCGGTGGTCGGCAGCACACTCTTGGCCACAGGCACCAACCACCTCAACGACGTCTATGCCTTCGTCTCGGGCGGCTCTCCCCTGGTTGATGACTTGTACTACTTCTCACACAACCTCGATGTGCTGGCTGCCGCTCTCGATCCGACAGCGCACTACATTGAATATGGAGCTCGGGAGGGTCGCAATCCAAATGCGTGGTTTGACACGACAGGCTACCTAACCGCCTATCCGGACGTCGCGGCGGCCGGCATCAACCCAGTCGACCATTATCTGCTGTTTGGTGCTGAGGAAGGTCGGGACCCTTCAGCCGGGTTCGACACCACGGCCTATCTTTCAGCCAACCCCGACGTTGCCGTAGCGGGCATTAACCCTCTCGTGCATTTCCTCGAGTTCGGTCGCGCCGAGGGTCGTAGCCCACTTGGCGATGGTAGCTTCGAACATGGCCAAAGTGGCTGAATGTTCTAATACAGAACTCAAATCATCGCCTGTTGATACTTGCGATCATTATTAGATCATGTTGTTCGTTGAGGGAACTGAAGTTCACGAGCGGGCTGTGGTCTGCCTGCCTTTCGGCCTTTGGGAGAAGGTCGTTCCGGGATGACGCACGCCTGTTCGGAAGACCTGCGCGGGCGGGCCTTGGCCCGCGTTGATGCCGGGGAGACGATCCGGGCTAGCGGCCGAGCCCCGCCCATCCGCCCGTCCTGCGTCTCGAAGTGGCGCCAAGCCGAAGGCGCAGGCGGGCGCGCTCACACCGGGTCAGATCGGCGGGCACAAGAAGCCGGTCCTGTCGGGTGAGCCAGGCCGGTGGCCGGCCGAGCGGGTCCGGCGCGGGCCGTTCACGGTGCGCGGCCTCGTGGCGGAACGGGCCGCAGGACCGGGCGGATGTCGCGCGCAAGCGTCGACGCCGGCAGGCGCATCGAGCCAAAGTCGCTCCGCGTCGCCGCGTCTTC
>NZ_KZ984663.1 GCF_003574465.1 Methylobacterium crusticola | reverse complement strand
GGGCGGCGCCGGCCCAGCGCGTCGCCGGCAAGGAGGCCGCCGGCCAGGCGGCGTCCCGGGCCGCCGGCCCCGGCCGCGCCAAGGTCGCGGGGATGTACTAGGCGCGCCGCGTCCCGCGAGGGCGGGTGAGGCGGTCCGGCGCGGTTGCGCCGCCCGGACCGGGACGGCAGAGTGCGGGCGATCTCCCGGGCGGCCGGGACGGTGCGGGCGGGCGGCGGCGGCATGGGTGTGAGAGCGACGACCGGAGCGGGCAGGGCGCTCGTGCGCCTGGCCGCCGGCCTGGCCCTGGCGGTCGCGCTCGGCGCGCCGGGGGCTCTCGCGCAGGGGTTCCAGACCCTGGCGCCGCACGCGATCCTGATCGACGCCGACACCGGCGCGGTGCTGTTCGAGAAGGCCGCCGACGAGCCCTTCTCGCCCGCCAGCATGGCCAAGCTGATGACCGTCGAGGTGCTGTTCGACGAGATGCGCAAGGGGCGCCTCACCCAGGACAGCGAGTTCACGATCAGCGAGAACGCCTGGAAGCGCGGGGGCGCCGGCGGCGGCGGCTCGTCGATGTTCGCCCAGCTCAACAGCCGGGTGAGGCTGCCCGACCTCCTGCGCGGCATCATCGTGCAGTCGGGCAACGACGCCGCCATCGCGGCCGCCGAGGGCGTCGCCGGCACCGAGGACAACTTCGCCCAGATCATGAACCGGCACGCCCGCGAGATCGGGCTGACCAAGTCCCTGTTCCGCAACGCCACCGGCTACTCGGCCCCCGACCAGAAGGTGACGGCCCGCGACCTCGCCCGGCTCGCCATCCACCTGATCGAGACCTATCCGGAGGACTACAAGCTGTTCTCCGAGCGCGAGTTCACCTGGAACAAGATCCGCCAGCAGAACCGCAACCCGCTCCTCACCCTCGACGTCGGCGCCGACGGGCTGAAGACCGGCTACCTCGAGGAATCCGGCTACGGGCTGACCGGCTCGGCGGTGCAGAACGGGCAGCGCCTCGTCGTGGTGCTGAGCGGCCTCAAGACGGCCCGCGACCGCGCCGCGGAATCGCGCAAGCTCCTCGACTGGGGCTTCCGCGCCTTCGAGGCCCGCCAGATCTTCGCCCCCGGCGAGACCGTGGCGGAGGCCGAGACCTTCGGGGGCGAGCGGAGCCGGGTGCCCCTGGTGACGCGGAAGCCCGTGCGGCTGCTCCTGCCCCGCGGCAACGCCGACCGCCTCGTCGCCCGGGCGACCTACCAGGGGCCGCTGGCGGCGCCGGTGGCGAGCGGCCGCGAGGTCGGCCGCCTCAAGGTCACCCGCGGCGAGCAGCAGGTGCTCGACATGCCGCTCTACACCGGCGAGGAGGTGGCGGCCGGCACCATGACCCAGCGCGCCCTCGACGCCGCCCTGGAGGTCGGGACCGGCTGGTTCCGGTCCGCCCTCAACCGGATCACCCACAAGTCGTGACCGTCGCGCAGCGGCCCGGATTGTTCATCACGTTCGAGGGCGGGGAGGGGGCCGGCAAGTCGACCCAGATCGCGCGCCTCGCCGCGCGCCTGCGGGCCGGCCCGCTCGCCCGCCCGGCCTCCCGCGAGGGAGCCCCGGCGGGGGGGCGCGAGGTCGTGACCACCCGGGAGCCGGGCGGCTCGCCCCGGGCGGAGCAGATCCGCACGGCGCTGCTCGCGGGGGCGGCCAAGCCCTACGGCCCCTTCGCGGAGGCGCTCCTGTTCTCGGCCGCCCGCCTCGACCACCTCGAGACCCTGATCCGGCCCGCGCTCGCCCGGGGCGCGGTGGTGCTGTGCGACCGCTTCTCCGACTCGACGCGGGCCTACCAGGGCGCGGCCGGCGGGGTCGACCCGGAGACCCTCGCGGCCCTGGAGCGCGTGGTGGTCGGGGCCACCCGGCCGCACCTGACCCTGGTCCTCGATCTCCCCCCCGAGGTCGGGCTCGCCCGCGCGCGGGCCCGCGACCGGGCCGGGGCGCGGGGGCCCGACCGATTCGAGGCCGAGGCGCTCGGCTTCCACCAGCGCCTCCGGGCCGCCTACCGGGCCATCGCCGAGGCCGAGCCGACGCGCTGCGCCGTGATCGACGCGCACGGCTCCCCCGACGCGGTCGCGCAGGCGATCCGGGCGGCGGTGGCCGGGCGCCTGCCCCACCTCATGCCGGAGGCGAGCGATGCCGCCTGAGCGCGCGGGCGACGAGTGGGAGCCGGGGGAGGTCGCGGGCCTGCGCCGCCCGCGCGAGCAGCAGGACCTCGTCGGCCAGGAGGCGGCGGAGCACGCCTTCCGGACGGCGATCGGGGCCGGGCGGCTGCACCACGCCTGGCTCCTCGGGGGGCCGCGCGGGATCGGCAAGGCGACCCTGGCGTTCCGGGTCGCCCGGCACCTCCTGGCGCACGGCGCCGGCCGGGGCGTGCCCGAGACCCTGGCGCTGGCGCCCTCCCACCCGGTGGCGCGGCAGGTCGCCGGCCTGTCGCACCCGAACCTCGTGCTGCTGCGCCGCCAGCGCGCGCCCGGCGCCAAGACCGTGCCGACCCAGATCACCGTCGACGCGGCGCGCCGCGCCCTGCACCTCTTCGCCGAGACCTCGGCGGATGCGGGCTACCGGATCTGCATCGTCGACTGCGCCGACGAGCTGAACCTCGCCAGCGCCAACGCCCTCCTGAAGCTCATCGAGGAGCCGCCGGCCCGCTCCCTGTTCCTGATCGTCAGCCACGCCCCCGGCCGGCTGCTGCCGACGATCCGCTCGCGCTGCCGGCGCCTCTCCCTGCGCTCCCTCGGCGAGGGCGAGGTGGCCTCGGTGCTGGCCGGGCTTGGGCCGCCCTTCGACGCCCATCCGCCGGCGCTGCTCGCCCGGGCGGCGGCCCTGAGCGAGGGCTCGGTCGCCCGCGCCCTCGGGCTCCTCGACCCCGACACCCTGGCCCTCGTCGACGAGGTCGAGGCCCTGCTGGCGCAGGGGAGCCGGCCGGACTGGCGCCGGGTGCTGCGCCTCGCCGAGCGCCTCGCCGCCCGCGAGGCCGAGGCGCTCTACGGGGTCGCCCTCGACACGGTGCAGCGCCACCTCTCGGCCGAGATCGCGCGCCGCCAGGGCGAGCCGCCGGCCCGCCTCGCGGCCCTGGCGGAGGCCGCCGAGCGCATCGGCCGCGCCGCCCGCGAGGCGCAGGTCTACAACCTCGACCGCAGGCCCGTGGTGCTGTCCCTGTTCGGGGAGTCCGGGGCGGGGCGCTGATGCCGGACGCTTCACCCGGAGCGGGCGCCCCCGCCGTGATCGAGACCGACGTCCCGGCCCGGCTCGACCGGCTGCCCTGGGGCCGGTTCCACAGCCTGGTGGTGCTCGCCCTCGGGATCACCTGGGTGCTGGACGGCCTCGAGGTGACGCTGGCGGGGGCGCTGGCCGGCGCGCTCCGCGCGAGCCCGGTGCTGCGCTTCTCGAACGCCGATATCGGGCTNTCGGGGCGCTGGGGTTCGGCTGGCTCACCGACCGGCTCGGGCGCAAGACGCTGTTCTTCGTCACCCTGGCGGTCTACCTCGCCGCCACGGCCGCCACGGGCCTGTCCTGGAACCTGTGGAGCTTCTGCCTCTTCCGCTTCCTCACCGGGGCCGGGATCGGGGGCGAGTACACGGCGATCAACTCCACCATCCAGGAGCTGATCCCGGCCCGGGCGCGGGGCTGGACCGACCTCGTCATTAACGGCAGCTTCTGGCTCGGCGCGGTCCTGGGCGCCGGGACCTCGCTGGTGGTGCTCGACCCCGCCCTGTTCGGGCCGGACCACGGCTGGCGGGCGGCCTTCGGGCTCGGGGCGGTCCTCGGCCTCGCGATCCTGCTCCTGCGCGCCTGGATCCCGGAGAGCCCGCGCTGGCTCATGACCCACGGCCGCGCCGCCGAGGCCGAGGCGCTGGTGGCCGCCATCGAGGCGCGCCTGCGCCGCGAGGGCCACGCCCTCGCGGAAGGGCCCTTCCCGACGGTGCGCCTGCGCCCGCGCAGCCACACGCCGCTCCCCGAGGTGCTGGCCGCCCTCGGGCGCTACCGGCAGCGGGCGCTCGTCGGGCTCGCCCTGATGTCGGCCCAGGCCTTCTTCTACAACGCGATCTTCTTCACCTACGCGCTGATCCTGATCGACTTCCTCGCGGTGCCGGCGGACGGGGTCGGCTGGTACATCCTGCCCTTCGCGGCCGGCAACTTCCTCGGGCCCGTGCTGCTCGGGCGCTTCTTCGACACGGTCGGGCGCAAGCCGATGATCGCGCTCACCTACGGGGTCTCGGGCGTGCTCCTGGCGCTGAGCGGCGTGCTGTTCTGGCAGGAGCTCGTCACCGCCGCCACCCTGACCCTGTGCTGGATGGCGGTGTTCTTCTTCGCCTCCGCGGCGGCGAGCGCGGCCTACCTGACGGTGAGCGAGGTCTTCCCGCTCGAGATCCGGGCGCTCGCCATCGCGCTGTTCTACGCCGTCGGCACCGCGGTCGGCGCCGTCGGCCCGGCGCTCTTCGGCCTCCTGATCGAGGGCCAGTCCCGCGCGGCGATCCTGGGGGGCTACCTCCTGGCCTCCGGTATGATGGTCGCGGCGGGGGCCGTCGCGGGGATCTGGGGCGTCGCCGCGGAGCGCCGCCCGCTGGAGGACGTGGCGCGGCCGCTCGCCGCCGATTAGGCGCCGGCTGCGACGACGCCACGGGCGCGCCGGCCGCCCCGCGCATTGACTTCGCGCCCGCACACCGCCATATCGCGGGGGCAGCGTCAGCGGCCCAGCGGCCCGCTCGAGGGGGCTGCGTGACGGATTGTCCGCGGCTCGTGCGTGGCAGGCCCGGCCCCTCTCTTAATCGCTCGAACCTCCGGACTGCCCCATCACGCGGGCGGTCTCCCGATGACGGATCGCGACGTCGCGGTGCCCCGCACCCATGCAGGCGATCCCGCTGCTGTACCTGAAGAAGAATCCCTTGACCCAGTTCACCGATTTCGGCCTCGCGGCGCCGCTCCTGAAGGCGCTCGCCCAGGCCGGATACGTCACGCCCACCCCGATCCAGGCGCAGGCTATCATGCCCGCCATGGAGGGCCGCGACCTCTGCGGCATCGCCCAGACCGGCACCGGCAAGACCGCGGCGTTCGCGCTGCCGATCCTGCACCGCCTCGCCGGCGGCAACCCGGCGGGCGCCTCCCGGGCGCCCCGCCGCGGCTGCCGCGTGCTGGTGCTGAGCCCGACCCGCGAGCTCGCCAGCCAGATCGCCGACAGCTTCCGCGACTACGGCAAGTTCCTGCCCTTCACCACCACGGTGGTGTTCGGCGGCGTCACCATCGGCCGCCAGGAGCGGGTGCTCGCGGGCGGCGTCGACGTGCTCGTCGCCACCCCGGGCCGGCTCCTCGACCTGATCGACCGGCGCTCCCTGACCCTGGAAGGCGTCGAGTACCTCGTCCTCGACGAGGCCGACCAGATGCTCGACCTCGGCTTCATCCACGCCCTCAAGCGGATCGTGAAGCTGCTGCCGGCGCAGCGCCAGAGCCTGTTCTTCTCGGCCACCATGCCGAAGAACATCGCGGGCCTCGCCGACCAGTACCTGCGCAACCCCGTCCAGGTCGCGGTGACGCCCGTCGCCACCACGGCCGAGCGGGTCGAGCAGACCGTGATCCACGTCTCCACGGGGGCCAAGCAGGCCCTGCTCGCCACGATCCTGCGCGACGAGTCCATCGACCGCGTCCTCGTCTTCACCCGCACCAAGCACGGTGCCGACCGGGTGGTGCGCGGCCTCGAGCGCGACGGCATCGGCTCGGCGGCGATCCACGGCAACAAGTCCCAGCCCCAGCGCGAGCGGGCGCTCGCGGCCTTCCGGGCCGGCGGCTGCCGGGTGCTGGTGGCGACCGACATCGCGGCCCGCGGCATCGACGTCGAGGGCGTGAGCCACGTCATCAACTTCGACCTGCCGAACGTGCCGGAAGCCTACGTCCACCGCATCGGCCGCACGGCCCGGGCGGGCGCGGACGGCCTCGCGATCTCGTTCTGCAACGACGAGGAGCGCGCCTACCTGCGCGACATTGAGCGCCTGACGCGCCAGAAGGTGTCGGTGGCGCCGATGCCCGAGGGCTTCGTGCCCCCGAGCCGCGAGGACGCGGCCCAGGCCGTCGCCGAGGCCGAGCGCGACCGGCGCCAGCCGGGGCCGCGGGGCCAGCGGCCCGGCGGCGGCCGCTCCGGCGCCG
>NZ_KZ984662.1 GCF_003574465.1 Methylobacterium crusticola | reverse complement strand
GCTGCGCCGAGGCCGTGGCGCGCGGGCGCGCCGGCCGGTGCCGCGCGATCCGGGCGGCGCCCCCGTCGGCGAGGGTCAGGCGCAGGACGGGCGTAGCGAGCGCCACGGGGTCGCCGCCGTCCCGGCGGCAGAGCAGGATGCGCAGCGAGGCGGGCCAGGCCTGGCCGGCGGACGCCCGCACGCCCGCGACGGTCCGCGGCAGGGCGGTCCCGACGTCGTCGATCCACTGCCAGGCGTAGAGGCAGGTCCGCCCGATGGCCATGCCGATCGGGCCGTAGGCGTTGCGCATCGGGCGCGTCACCACCCGCATCCCCTCGCCCGGCCCGAGCAGGGCGAGTTCGCCCATGATGGCGGGGCGGGTCGGCTTGGCCATGGCGGGCGCGTCGGGCCCGCCCTCGCCCGCCCGCAGCGACAGGGTGACGCGGTCGCGGGCCTCGCCGCCGTCCCGGAGCAGGATCGTCTGCTGCAGGCCGCCCCGGAACCGCACCTGCTGCACGGAGCGGACGGCGAGGCCCGGCAGGCTCACGAGGGCGGGCCCGCCCGCCGGAGCCGCGGCCGGGAGGTCCGGCGAGGGGTCGCCCTGGGCCTGCGCCGGGAGGGCGGCGAGCCAGGGAAGCGCGGCGCAGAGGGCGAGCGCCCGGACGATGCTGACCTTGAGGGCCACGGCCTGTCTCCTCATCGGATCTGGCGGGTTGCGTGCCCGTCCGGCAGGCCGTCGGCCTGTCGCAGGCTGTCGGCCTGCCCGAGGGGGCCGAACCGCTCGCTGTCGCCGCGGGGCCGGCCGGGGGCCGCCCGCGTGTCGCCGGCTTCCGCCGCCTGGGCGAGGGTGCCGACCGGCGCCGCCGAGCCCGGCGCGTCGGGACGGTCGAGGCCGTTCCAGCCCGGCAGCAGGGTGTAGCCGAGGCGCTCGTAGGGCATCGGCCCGACGCCGGGCACGCGCCGGGCGACGAGGGGCGGCTCGGCCCGGGGGTCGCGCAGGTACTCGCCCTCGCGCGGCCGCTCGAGGCCCGGGGAGCCGGCGGGGAAGAACCGCAGCGGGTTGTCGCTCACCACCGCGATCGGGAAGTCGATGCGCCGGGTCGGGGCCGCCTTGGCGGCCGCCGCCGGCGGCCCGCTCGGGTTCGGCACGCGGCCGAAGCGCGGCGCGGCGGCGGCGGNCCGGCGTGGCGGTCGGGCGCGGGGCGCAGGGGCCCGGATCGCCGTCCTGGTCCTGCCGGAAGGCGAGGTCGACCACGCCCGGAAACAGGCCGTCGTAGCGGTTGATCAGGACGGCGGAGTCGCGGGCGCGCTTGAGGCGGGCCAGCGTCAGGGCGTGCCCGAGGATCACGGGCTCGCGGGGCATCCAGGCCGTGGCGCGCTCGAACCACTCGAGGGCCGAGTCGAACTGGCAGGTGTTGTAGGCGTACCAGCCGAGCGCCTGCGCGCCCTCGCCGGAGCTGGTGGCCAGCACCACCCGGGCGAGGCGGTCGATGCGCTCTGGCTCGATGTAGGCCGGGGCCGGCTGGGTGAGCCGGCGCTCGAGCAGGTCGACGTACAGGATGCTGTTGGCGGGCAGCGCCCGCCACGCGAAGGCGACCTCCTCGGCGTCGCGCTCCTGGCCGAGCTCGCGCAGGGTGTGGGCGAGGCCGTGGGCCACCATGCCGTCGCCCCCGCGGGCGATCGCGAGCTTGAACCAGTCCAGCGCCTCGCGGAACTGCCGCCGCTTGTAGGCGTACCAGCCGAGCATGCTGGTCTGGCTCGGATCGCCGAGCCGGCGGGCGTACTCGCCGAAGGCCGCGAGGTCGGCCGGCTCGATGCGGGCGCCGGGCTCGTCGTGCAGGAGGGCGGCGAGGCGGGCGCGGGCGATGTCGATCCTGACCGGGCGCAGCTCGCTGGCGCCGTCCGCGGCGGTGCGGGCGAGGGCGAGCAGCGGCTCCACCTCGGCCATCGGCAGGGTGCCGAGCGCCTTCTGCACCGTGGCGATGCGCTGCCCGGAATCGGTGCTCGTCTCCATGACGCCGCGCAGGAGCCCCGCGGCGTCGGCGGTCCGTCCCGTGCGGGCGTAGGCCTCCGCCACCAGCCAGACGATGTCCACCTCGGAGCGGTCGAGGGCGCCGGGATTGCCCTGCACGCGGGCGACGATCCCGTCCCAGTCGCCGGCCGCCGCGGCCTCCTTGACCCGGCTGCGCAGGGTGGCGCGGCCGAGCTTGGTCGCGAGGTCGGCGGAGGGCTGCCAGCCCGGATCCGCGCCGCGGCGCGCCGCGATGGCGGCCGTCAGCGCGTCGAAGCGCCCGGCCGTGAACATGTCCCAGAGCGGCGCCTCCTCGGGCGGGCTCGGCCGCAGGGTGTCGAGGTCGGTCGGCTCGACCCAGCCCGGATGCAGGCGGCGCAGGCGGCGGATCTCGGCCTTCACCCGGTCGGCCTGCTTCTGCGCCGCGTAGTAGCGCAGCGCGCTCTCGTCGACGATCTCGGCGGTGCTCCGCCCGGCCTCGCCGCTGATCGCGGGCGCGCTGGAGCCGGCCCCGTTGGAGCGGACCACGCCGACGATCCCGGCGGGGGCGTCGGGCGCCGCCTCCGGGGCGGCCCGCGCCGCCCCGGAGGCGGCGCAGACCGTGCCCGCGAGGGCGAGGCAGAGCGGGAGCGCGGCGAGGCGCCTCAGCGTCCGAGGCATGACGCGTACCTCATCTGGGCGGCGGCGAGCGCCAGAAGGTGGAGCGTGGCCGGGTAGTAGTTCTCGCGGGCCTGCGGCGCGCCGAAGCTCGCCGGCACCGGCGTGCCCTCGGCCGCGCAGGCCGCGAGGGCCGGCAGCGCGGCGTAGCCGCCCTCCTCGAGCCACTCGACCGGGCGGCCCTCCGCGACGTCGACGACCGGCAGCCCGCCCCGCTCCCGCTCGCCCCAGAGGGCGAGGAACGGGGCGTAGTGCGCGGGCGTGCCGATCCCCGCCCAGGCGAGGTAGAGCGGGATGCGAATGGCGTTGTACGAGAACTGGGCCGGGAACCCGTCGGCCGGCCGGGGCTCGTCGCCCTTCAGCGAGATCCACTCCGTCGGCAGCCGGGCGGGCCCGAAGCGGGCGCTGAGCACGAGGTCGAGGCCGCTGCGGGTCAGCCGGGCCCAGTCGAATTCCGGCGCCGCGAGGGCGAGGCGCGGGAAGGCCGGGAAGACCCAGTAGGACAGGTTCACGACCGGGCCGTCGGCGCGCTCCTCGGCCGAGAACCCGGCGAGGCCCGGCAGCAGCAGCGGCGGCTTGCCGGTCTTGAACAGCACCAGCCGGCGGCCGATGTCGACGGCGATGCGGCGGGCCGCGATCCGGTAGCCCGGGTCGCCCCAGGCCTCCGCCGCCTCGACGAGGGCCCAGGCCACCAGGACGTCGCCGTCCGAGGCGTCGTTCAGGTCGGCGACGGCCGGGCGCTTGTCGGGCTCCCAGCGCCAGGCGAGGAGAGCGTCGCCGCGCACCATCAGGTTGGCCCGGGTCCAGCCCCAGATCCGCTCGAAGGTGCCGCGGTCCCCCGCCGCCACGGCGAGCAGCATGCCGTAGCCCTGGCCCTCGCTGTGGCTGATACCCCCGTTGGCGCTGTCCACCACCCGGCCGGCCTCGGAGACAAAGCGGGCCCGGTAGGCGCGCCAGGCGCCCGCATCCGTGAGGGCGCCGGCGAGCCTGGGCGCCGCGTCGGGGGCGGCCTTCGGGGCCGCGGCCGGCTCGGGCGGGGTGCCGGGCGAGAGCGGCGCCGCCCGGGCCGAGGCCCCGGCGAGCAGCAGCGCGAGGGCGCCGGCCGCGAGGGTGCCGGCGGAGAGGGCGCCGGGCCGCCGGGCGGCCGCGCGGGCGAGGGGGCGGCGGTTCACGGGTTCCTCCCGCCGGCGCGGTTCGGCCGGTTCTCGCGGCCGATGCCGCTCACCATCGTGCGGGTGCTGACGCCGAGGCCGAGGGCGACGGCGAGGCTCAGGGCGACGTAGATGAAGGGGTTCATGGAGAGCCATCCGGCCACGACGAGGCGCAGGTTGTCGAGGCTGCGCACCTGCGTCTCGGCCAGCCGCGGATGCGCCGCCTCGACGGTGGCGAGGCTGCCGTCCGAGGCGTCCAGGGTGGCGAGGCGTCCCCGCAGGCGCGACCAGATGCCGGGATCGGTGAGGCAGGACACCGAGGCGCGCAGGATGGTGGCGTTGGGGGCGGTGACGACGGTGACGAGGTCGTCGAGGCTGTCGCCGGTCGCGGCCTGGCCCACCAGGAGCGTCGCCCGGGGCGAGACGGCGACGGGCGGGGCGGCGACCTGGGCGCTCACCCAGGACAGGGTGTCGGAGGCGGTGTCGCGCAGGCCGCCCCAGGCCGCGGCGGCGACGCCCGTCAGCCCCTCGACCACGGAGGCGCGGCCCCGGACCGTGTCGTCCCAGGAGGCGACGAGGTCGCGGGCCTGGGGCGCCGGGCCCCTGCGCTCGCGGGCCCGGTCGGACCCGATGGACGCCGTGCGGGCGGGGGCGGCCGGCAGGCTGCACGCGGCCGGCACGTCGTTGCGCAGGCGGTCGAGGCTCATGGCGGGACCAGTCGCGGCCAGGGGCGCGCGGGCGGCGTCGGCCGGCAACTCGGCGCGGCTCTGCCAGATCTCGCGCATCTGGTCGGGATCGACCCCGATGCTGCGCAGCAGGCCCGGATCGAGGCTGCGCACCGGCGAGACCACGAGGCTCGGGCCCGGGCTCGCGCCCGGCGGATCGGTCACGAGGGCGAAGTCGATCGTCCGGCCGGCCGCGAGGGCGAGGCGCACCGCCAGGGTGGCGGCGGCCGACATGGTCTCGCGGTCGGCGTTCGGCACGACGAGGCGCGGCCGCGCCCCGCGCAGGTAGTGCATGGCGCCGCCCGCGTCGGCGGCGAGGTCGGGCACCCGCACGGCCCGGGCGAGGGGCGGCACCGAGACCCGGGTGGTGTTGAGGAACAGGAAGCGCTTCTGGCCCTCGGCCGCCAGGGTGTCGCAGGTGGCGTCGGCCGCGCTCGGCACCTGGGCGGCGATCTCGACGCGGTTGCGCCCGGGGCGCCACAGGCTGAGCGGCAGCGGGATATCGGTCGCCTCGAACAGGTCCCCGCCGGATTTCGGCAGCGTGGCGCTGGCGGCGTTGCGGCCGTTGAGGTCGACGATGAGCTGGGCGCCGGGCGCGAGGCCGGGCGCGTAGCCGCCCGCGAGGCGCAGCATCACCTTGGCGTAGTCGGCGGGCACGAAATCCGCCGGCAGGGCGAGGTCGAAGCCGGTGCGGAAGAGCCGCCCGGTGAACTCGCGGTTCGGCAGCCCGAGGGCGTCGAGGCGCACCTCCTCGCCGCCCGCGACCGCGTAGCCGCCGCGGCGGGCGAGCAGGTCGCGGCCGACGGCGCTGCCGGCCGGCTCCTCGGCGGCCTGGGCCGCGAGGCCGGCGAGCGCCCGGTCGATCTCGGCCTCCCCGGCGCCGCTCACCACCACGGTCGGGGCCCGGCCGTCCTCCCCCGGCACGAGGGCGGCCCGGCCCCCGGAGGGCGCGGCGCCCGCGGGCAGGCCCGGCAGGGTCCGGATCTCGTCGGGGGTGCCGACCACGAGGTTCACGCCCGCCTCGCCGGCGAGGGGCGGGCCGAACTCGACCACCGCTTGCGTCAGGCGCGCGCCGACCGCGAGGGCCTGGGCGGCCCGGATCTGACCCTCGAGCCGCGCCGGCGAGGGCCGGCCGCCGATGACGATGCGGACCGGGACGGCGCCGGACCCGTCGGGGCGCAGGGCCGGGAGGTCGCGCAGGAGCGCGATGCCGGGCGCCTTCGGGGGCAGCACGAACCCGGTCCAGGACGGGTCGATCTGCGTCCAGAGCTCGTAGGTGGCGCCGAGGGAGCAGTCGACGCGGTGGCGCTGCACGGCGGAGAGGCGCAGGGCGTTCCAGCCGGGGCGCAGCGCGCCCTCCGGCACCTCGAACTCGACGATCTTCACCGCCCCCGGGGCCTTGATGTCGGTGCGCCCGATCACCGCGTCGTTGAGGCTCGCGGTGAGCGACGAGGTCTCGGGCGCCACGGAGATCGCCGACAGGTAGGCGACGCGCAGGCGCACGCTCTCGCGGGCCTGGGCCTCGCTGAAGTAGACCGGCCACTCGAGGCTGGCCTCCTCGCCGGCGAGCCGCAGGCCCGCGATGCCCCCGGGCAGCGGGCGCTGCGGGATCGGCGGCGGCGCGGCGGCGGGCGGGGGCGGGGCCGGCCGGCC
>NZ_QOWC01000319.1 GCF_003574465.1 Methylobacterium crusticola | reverse complement strand
TCGCCATCGACAAGGAAAAGGTCAAGGTCACAATGGAGCGCGGCGAGTCCATGTCGACCCTCGGCGTCGACATCGAGCTGCCCGCCCTCAAGGCGGCCGGGCTCGCGAGCGCCTGATCGGGCGCCCGCGAACCGCCACCCGCGCCGCGGATTGACGTGCGGGGGCGGATCACGCGGCCGCCGAGGAAGTTGTGAGGCCATGCCGTCCGACGCGCCGACGATCTACGCCAACGCCCTCCTGGCGCTCAGCCTGCGCCGGCCGGGCATCCTCCAGGTCACCCTCGGCACCGCCGGCTTCAGCGGGGACGAGGCCGAGATCGCGGTGCGCCTCGCCCTGCCGGAGGACACCGCCGTCGAGCTGATCGAGGCGCTGGTCGAGGGCCTCCAGGCGGCTGCCGAGGCGGACGAGGGCGACGAGGACGACGACGCGATGCCCGAGCCCTACGAGGCCTCGGTGGGCGACGTCGTCACGGCGGGCCTCCTCGCGACGACCCTCGCCACCGCCATGGGCGACGCCCTCACCCTCGTCGCCGAGCGGCCGGACTTCCTCGAGCGCCTGGGCGAGATCGAGGCGCGGGCCCTCCTCGCGACGCGCAACTCCGTGTCGGAGGGCGTCTCGGTCGACGACGAGGCCAAGGCGGTGCGCGACACCGTCGCGGTGCTCGGGAGCCTGTTCGCGCAGTGGCGCGCCGAGCACGGCACGCCCCCCGCCCCGGAGGCCGGGGAGGAGGGCAAGGACGCGCCCGAGCCCGAGGCCTGAACGATCCGGCCGGTAATGGCCCCCCGGGGGCTCGCGGCCGCCCGGGCGCTCCGGGCGTGCCAGGCCTGCACACGCCGCTCGGGTCGACGGGCCCGCGGCCTTGCGCCAGGTGCTCGGCGCGAACCGCCCGTTCCGCGGATGCGCGACGCCGCGCTCGCGCGCACGGACCTGCGCGCACGGACCTGGCGGACGGCATCCGGCCGGAGGCGCGGATGTGACCGGGCGATGGAGCGGTGCCGGGGCATCGGGGGCCTGGCGAGTTCCGGCGACCTCGCCCGGGCCGGCGCCCTCGCCTGACGGGCGGCTTCGACGCGCGCGGATCGACAACCCGCGCGGCGGCGGCCAGACTGGCACCCGTCCGGCCGATCAACGGCCGGGAGACGGGCGGCGCGAGGCCGGCCAGGGAGGAACATCATGAGGTCAGGTCTGCTGGCCGCCGCCGTCCAGGTGGCCGCATCGTCGGCGGCGCTCGCCCAACCCGCCGAGCGCTTCCCGGTCCTCGCGCCCGAGCAGATGAGCCCGGCCCAGAAGCGTGTCGCCGACGCCATCGCGTCGGGGCCGCGCAAGTCTCTCTCGGGCCCGTTCAACGCCTGGCTGCGCAGCCCCGACCTCGCCGACCGGTTGCAGAAGGTGGGCGAGCACCTGCGCTTCAACACCTCCCTGCCCCACGACCTCAACGAGTTCGCGATCCTGATCACCGGGCGCGAGTGGAGCTCGGGCTACGAGTGGTTCGCGCACTACCCCCTCGCCGTGAAGGCGGGCGCCCGGCCGGCGATCCTGGAGGACCTCAAGGCCGGCCGCCGCCCCGCCGGCATGACCGGCGACGAGGCGCTGATCTACGATTTCTCGACCCAGCTCCACCGCCAGCGGCAGGTCAGCGACGCCGCCTACGCGGCCGTGGTCTCGCGCTTCGGCGAGCAGGGCGCGATGGATCTGATCGCGGTCAACGGCTACTACGACCTCGTCTGCATGACCCTCAACGTCGCGCAGGTCGCGGCCCCGGCCGGCGCCGACGAGACGCTGCCCCCGCCGCCCGTGCCGGGCCGCTGACGCAATGTCACGACGAAGCAACGAGCGGTGTGCCGCGGACCTTGCGGTCGAACGACGGCGTGGGGCCGTGTTCGCCCGGACCGGGGTGGCTCTCGGGCGACGCCCGATCGGGCTGAGATTGGACCTTTCTCTAGGTCATCGACTTGACGCGCTCCCGCGCGCCGAACCAGTGTCGGCGTCGGCGAGCGGCGCTCGGGCCCCCGGGCCCGCGGCAGGTGGCCCGCCGCGCCGGCCCGCGGGTGCCGGCGATTGCCACGCCCCCGCGAGGAGACACAGCCCATGGCCGCAGGTCTGAGAGAGGCCGCCGACACGGTCCTGAACGACGCCGTGACGCAGAGCCCCGGCGTGCCGGGCGTGGTCGCGATGGCGACCGACCGCACCGGCACGCTCTACGCGGGCGCCGCGGGCCTGCGGACGCTCGGCGAGGAGGCCCCGATGACGCCCGACACGGTGATGGCGATCTTCTCCGCCACCAAGGCGATCACCGGCACGGCGGTGCTCCAGCTCGTGGAGGAGGGCCGCCTCGATCTCGACGCCCCGGCCCGGGCCTACGTGCCGGCGATCGGCGCGCTCCAGGTGCTCGAGGGGTTCGGCGAGGACGGGACGCCCCGCCTGCGGGCACCCAGGCGCGACGTCACCACCCGGATGCTGCTGCTGCACACCGCCGGGCTCGGCTACGAAGTCTTCAACGCGGATTACCACCGCCTGGCGCGGGACCACGGCCAGCCGAGCGTGACCGGCGCCACCCGGGCGTCCCTGAACACGCCGCTCCTGTTCGACCCCGGTGAGCGCTGGGAGTACGGCAGCAACATCGACTGGGCCGGGCAGGTCGTCGAGGCGATCGCCGGCCAGCGCCTCGGCACGGTGATGCGGGAGCGCATCTTCTCCCCCCTCGGCATGGACAGCACCGCCTTCGCGCTGACCCCCGCCATGCGCGCCCGCCTCGCCCGGGTGCACCAGCGCGGCGAGGACGGCGCCCTCGCGCCGCTCGCGACCTTCGAGCTGCCGCAGGAGCCCGAGATCCACATGGGCGGCCACGGCCTCTACGCCACGGCGGAGGATTACTGCCGCTTCATCCGCATGTGGCTGAACGACGGCGCCGGCGAGGCCGGCCGCCTCCTCCGGCCCGAGACGGTGGCGATGGCGGCACGGAACGGCCTCGGCACGATGCGGATCACGGGCCTCCCCGGGATCGTCCCGGCCCTGTCGCACGACGCCGAGTTCTTCCCCGGGATGCCGAAATCCTGGGGTCTGACCTTCATGATCAACGAGCACGACGCCCCGACCGGGCGCGCGGCCGGGTCGCTCGCCTGGGCGGGCCTCGCCAACCTCTACTTCTGGATCGACCGCCGGACGGGGGTCGGCGGCTTCTGGGGCACGCAGATCCTCCCCTTCGTCGATCCGGCCTCGGTCGGCGGCTTCCTCGCCTTCGAGACCGCGGTGTACCGAAGCCTCCAGGCGCGCCGGGACGCCTGAGCGGCGCCCTCGGGGGGGGCCGCGCCCGTCACCCGGCGATGAAGAGCCCGGCGATCGCCGCGCTCGTGAGGTTCGACAGGGTGCCGGCCAGGATCGCCCGCAGGCCGTAGCGGGCCACCTCGGCGCGGCGCTCGGGCACGAGGCTGCCGAAGCTCGCGAGCTGGATCGCGATCGAGGACAGGTTCGCGAAGCCGCACAGGGCGAAGCAGGCGATGGCGGCGGTGCGGGGATCGAGCGTGCCGCCCTTGAGCACCGGCGATAGCCCGGCATAGGCCAGGAACTCGTTGAAGGCGAGCTTCTGGCCGATGGCGCCCCCCACGAGGGCGGCCCGCTCCCAGGGCACCCCGAGCACCCAGGCGAGCGGCGCGAGCACGATCCCGAGCAGGCCCTCGATCGAGGCCCCCGGCACCCCGACGAGGCCGCCGGCCCAGCCGACGAGGCCGTTCGCCAGGGCGATCAGCCCCACGAAGGCGATCAGCATCGCGCCGACCGCCACTGCCACCACCAGGCCCCGCTGGGTGCCGTCCGCGGCGGCCTCGATGACGTTGACGGCGCGGGTCTCACCGAACTCCGCCCGCATGCTCGTCACCCGGGTCGGCTCGGTCGTCGGCACCAGGATCTTGGCGTACAGGAGCCCGCCCGGGATCGCCATGAACGAGGCCGCGACGAGGTAGGTCATCGGCACGCCGAGCGCCGCGTAGCCGGCCAGGATCGAGCCCGCCGTCGAGGCCGCGCCGCTCGTCATCACGGCGAAGAGCTCGGCGCCGGTCAGGAGGGCGAGGAACGGCCGCAGCGCCACCGCGATCTCGCTCTGGCCGATGAAGATCGTGATGACGGCCGAGAAGGTCTCGATCCGCGAGGTGCCGAGGACCCGCTGGAGCGCCGCCCCGAGGGCCCGCGCGAGGGCCTGCATCAGGCCGACATGGTACATCACGGCGATCAGGGCCGAGACGTAGACGATCTGGGGCAGCACCCGGAACGCGAGCACGAAGCCCGTGCCGCCGAACAGCTCGAACATCCTCGGCTCGACGAGGCCCCCGAACAGGAAGGCCGCGCCCCGGTCGCCGTAGGAGAGCACGGTCTGCACGGCGTCGGCGATCCCCGACAGGACGATGCGCCCGGCCGGCACGAACAGGATCACGGCGCCGAGGGCGACCTGGACCGCGAGGGCCGAGAGGACGACCCGGGGCCGGATCGCCCGCCGGTCGGTCGAGAACAGGACCGCGACGCCGACGAGAAGCGTGAGGCTCAGGGCCGCGTGGAACAATCTGTCGAGCATCGTGCCTCCCGGGCGCGGGGCCTCGCAAGGCCGGTGCCGCCCGTTCAGACACGGTTCACGCCCCCGGGACTGCTATGCGGGCCCCGCGCCGGCGCGCTCGGGCCCGGCCGCATTCCGGCCGGCCGCCGGCGCGGGGCCCGCGCGCGGGGCCGCCAGGCTTCAGGGAGGCCGCCGATGCCGTTCCGTGCCCGACTGGTCCTCGCCCTGGCGCTGGTGCTCGGCGGCCTCGTCCGGGCGGGCCCCCTCGCCGCGGCCCCGACCGAGACGCGCATCGCCCTCGTGATCGGCAACGGCGCCTACGAGCCGGGCGCCCTGGCGACCCCGGCGAACGACGCGGGCCTCCTCGCCCAGACGCTCCAGGCGGCGGGCTTCGACGTCGTCGGCGCCCGCGACCTCGACGAGGAGGCCCTGCGCCGGGCCCTGCGGGACTTCGTCGACAGGGCCGCGGCGGCCGGGCCCGACGCCGTCGCCTTCGTGTACCTCGCGGGCTACGGGCTCCAGCTCGAGAACGAGACCTACTTCGCGCCCGTCGGCGCCCGCATCGGGACGGCCTCCGACGTGCCGCTCCAGGCGCTCCGGGTCTCGGACTACGTGAAGCGCCTCGCCGCGCTGCCGCTGAAGGCCCGCTTCGTCGTCCTCGACGCCGCCCGCCGCGCGCCCCTGCGCCTGACGGGCGATCCCCTGGCAGGCGGGCTCCCGCTCGCCGAAGCGGAGCCCGGCAGCCTCCTCGCCTACAACGCCGCGCCGGGCAGCGTCGGCCCCGACGAGCCCGGGCCCTACGGCGCCTACGCGCAGGCCCTGGTGGAGATGATCCGCGAGGGCGGCCTCTCCCCGGCCGCGCTGTTCGAGCGGGTGCGCCTGCGGGTCGCCGAGGCGACCCGCGGCACGATGGTGCCGTGGAGCGCCTCGCGCATCGCGGCGCCGTTCGTCTTCCTCGAGCGGAGCGCGGGCGCGCCGGCCCTGCCGCGCCTCGTGGCGGACGACAAGCCCCTCGGCGAGCTGGGCGTGCGCGACGCCTACGCGGCCTGCCTCGCCCGCGACACGCTGGAGGGCTACCAGGACTTCGTCGCGGCCTACCCGCAGGATCCCCTCGCCCGGCGGGTGCGGGCGATCATCGCGGCGCGGCGCGAGGCCGTCACCTGGCGCCGCAGCGCCCTCGCGAACACGCCGGACGCCTACTGGTCGTATCTCTCCCGCTACCCGCGCGGCCCCCACGCCTTCGACGCCCGCCGGCGCCTGTCCGGGCTCGCCGCGGCCCTCGCGCCGCCGCCGCGCTTCGGCGCCCTCGCGTACGACGTGCCGCCCCCGCCCCCCGACGAGCTCGTCTACGTCGCCCGGCCGGCGCTCTTCCTCGACGATCCGGCCTACGGCCTGCCCCCGCCGCCCGCCGCCTTCCTGCCGCCGCCGCCGGCCTCCCTCGTCGCGCTCGCGCCGCCGCCCCCGCCGGCCGAGGCCTACGCCCTCCCGGTGCCGGCCTTCGTCCCGGTCCCGGCCTATCTCGCCGCGCCCGCCTTCGTGGCCGCGCCGCCCGACGCGCCCCTCTTCCGGCACGGCCACGACGCCGAGGCCGTCGCGCGCCTCAACGCCGCGAGCGCCGCCCCGCCCCGCGGCTCCCCGCCGGTTGGCGCCGTCGCG
>NZ_QOWC01000318.1 GCF_003574465.1 Methylobacterium crusticola | reverse complement strand
CAGCTTCTTCGAGGCCGGAGGCGATTCGATCACCGCCCTGCTCCTCGTCGCGCGCCTGCGCGACGCCGGCCTCGCGGTCTCGCCGCGGGAGGTGTTCGAGCACCAGACCGTGGCGGCCCTGGCCCGGGCGGCCCGGCCGAGCGGGACGGCGGTCCCGGCGGTCCCGGCGGGGCCGGCGCCGCTGACGCCGGTCCAGCACTGGTTCCTCGACCAGGCGATGCCGCGGCCCGGACACTGGAACCAGTCCGTGCGCCTCGACCTCGCGGCCCCTGTCGACCCGGGCCGGCTCGACCGGGCCCTCGGCCGCCTCGTGCGGCACCACGAGGCCCTGCGCCTGCGCGTCTCCACCGAGGGCGCCCGCCGGCAGGAGCCGGTGCCCGCGGCCGCGCTGCCGCCGCTCCTCGTCACGGCCGGGCCCGCCGCGGCGGAGGCCGCCTTCGCGGCGGCCGAGCGCGGCCTCGACCCCGCCTCCGGCCGCGTCCTCGCCGCGGTGCTGGTGACGGGCGACCCCGGCCGGCTCCTCCTCACCGCCCACCACCTCGCGGTCGACGCCGTGTCCTGGCGCATCCTGCTCGAGGACCTCGCCGCGCTCCTCGCCGACGAGGCGGCGGCGCTCCCCGCCGCGACCCCGTTCCGCGCCTTCGCGCGGGCGCTCGCGGCCCGCGCCGTGGACCCCGCCCTGCGCGAGGAGGCGGCGTTCTGGATCGAATCCGCCGGCGGACCGATCCCGGCGCTACCCTACGACGATGCCGCGGCAGGCCGCCGGCGGGGCGATGCCGGCCGCGCGATCCTGCGCCTGAGCGCCGAGGCGACGGCGGCGCTCGGGCGCGCGGCGGCCTCGGGCCGGATGGGCCTCGATGCCGTCCTGCTCGCCGGGCTGGTGCGGGCCGTGGGCGGCTGGTCCGGCGCCCAGGAGGTTCCCGTCACCCTGGAGCGCCACGGCCGGGACGACGGCCTCGGCCTCGACCTCCACCGGGCGGTCGGCTGGTTCACCGCCACGCTTCCGGTCCGCCTGCCGGTGGCGGACGATCCGGTGGCGCAGGGCCGGGCGGTGAAGCGCGCGCTCGCGGCGCTGCCCGGCCGCGGCCTCGGCTACGGCCTCCTGCGCCACCTGGCCCGCCACCCGGGCGTGGCGGCGCTCCCTGAGCCGGCCATCGCCTTCAACCACCTCGGCCGCATCGACGCCCGGCCCGGGGCCGGGCCGTTCACCCTGGCGCCCGACGGGATGAGCCTCTCGGCCGACGCCGACGCGCCGCTCGGCGCCGACCTCATCGTCGACAGCGCGGTGGAGGACGGCGCGCTCGTCCTGCGCCTGACCTACGCGGGCCGGCGCTTCCGCCCCGCCACCATCGCCGACCTCACCGGGCGCCTCGCCGACGCCCTCGGGGCGGCGGCCGCCGCGGCGGACGCCCCGGGCCTCGCCGCGCCCGTCCCCGGCGACTTTCCCCTCGCGGGCCTGACGCAGGCGGCGCTCGACCGCCTCTCCCTGCCCTGGGAGCGGGTCGAGGACCTCTATCCCCTCACCCCCGCGCAGGCCGGCATCCTGTTCCACGCCCTCGCGGCGCCGGGAGCCGGGCTCTACGTCAACCAGCTCCGCGCCGACCTCGCGGGGCTCGATCCGGCGCGCTTCGCGGCGGCCTGGCGCGCCGCGCTCGCGCGCCACCCCGCCCTGCGGACCGCCTTCGCGTGGGGCGAGCCCCTGGAGCGGCCCCTGCAGGCGGTCCACGCCGGGGCCGCGCTGCCGGTGCGGCTCCTCGAGGGCCGGGAGCACGATCCGGCCGCGTGCGACGCGCTCGCGGCCGAGGAGCGGGAGCGGGGCTTCGACCTCGGGGAGCCGCCGCTGATGCGCCTCGCCCTCCTGCGGCAGCGGGACGGCCACCACCTAATCTGGACCTGCCACCACCTGCTCCTCGACGGCTGGAGCAGCGCCCGCCTGCTCGCCGAGATCCTGCGGACCTACGCCGGCGAGACGGTCGAGGCGCCCGCCCGGCGCTTCCGCGAGCACGTCGCCGGGCTGGCGGCCCGGGACGGGGCGGCCGACGCGGAGTTCTGGCGCCGGGAGACCGCGCCCCTCGACGGGCCCACCCTGGCCGCGGGCGCCTTCGCGGGCGAGCCCGGCGCCCGCGGGCACGCCGTCGCGGAGACGCCCCTCGGCGCGGCGCGCGTCGCCCGCCTGACGCAGGCGGCCCGGCGCGAGCGGGTGACGCTCGGCACCCTGGTCCAGGCCGCCTGGGCGCTCACCCTCGGGCAGCTCACCGGCCGGGCCACCACGGCCTTCGGCATCACGGTCTCAGGCCGGCCGGCCGAGGATGCCGGCCTGCACGCGGTGCTCGGGCCCTTCATCAACACGGTGCCGCGGGTCGTCACCGCGCCCGCCGGCGTCGTCGCGGGGGACTGGCTGCGCGCGCTCCAGGCCCGGGGCGCCGCCATGGCCGAGCACGCCGGGGCGCCCCTCGCGGCGATCCAGGCCTGGGCCGGCCGGCCCGGGTCCGCGCTCTTCGACACGCTGCTCGTGGTCGAGAACTACCCCCTCGACGCGGTGCTGCACGCCCGCGGGGCCGGCGGGCTCTCGGTCGGGCCGGTGCGGACGCACGAGGTCACCGACCTGCCGCTGACGCTCTCGCTGATGCTCGAGGGCACCCCGCGCCTCGCCTGGTCCAGCGCCCGCGCGGCCTTCCGGCCCGAGGAGGTCGCCTCCCTGCGCGACCGCTTCCTGCACGTCCTCGACGCGCTCGCGGCCGGCACCGCCGCGCCCCTCGAGGCCCTGGAACTGGCGCCGCCGGCGGACGTGGCGGCCGCGCGGGCGCGGGCTGCCGCCCGGCAGGACGCCGCCGCGCGCCCGGTCGTCGCCCGCATCCTCGGCCATGCCGCCCGGCGGCCGGACGCCGTCGCGCTGAGCGACCGCGGCCGCAGCCTCGCCTACCGCGACCTCGACCGGCTCTCGGCCCGCGTCGCCCGGCACCTCGCGGCCCGCGGCGTGCGGCCGGGCGACCGGGTCGGCCTCTGCGCCGGGCGCTCGGCCGAGCTGGTCGTCGCCCTCCTCGGCATCCTGCGCAGCGGCGCCGCCTACCTGCCCCTCGACCCCACCTACCCGGCCGAGCGCCTGGCCCACATGCTGGCGGATTCCGGCGCCGCGCTGGTGCTGGCGGGCCCGGAGGGCCGCGCGCCGCTGGCGGGCTGCGCCGCCCTGGTCCTCCCCCTCGCCGAGGCGCTCGGTCCGGGACCGGACGCGCCGGGGCCGGACGCGGCCCTGCCGGCCGCCGGCCCGGACCTGCCGGCCGCCGGCCCGGACCTGCCGGCCGCCGGCCCGGACCTGCCGGCCTACGTGATCTACACCTCGGGCTCGACCGGGGCGCCCAAGGGCGCGGTGATCGACCACCGCGCCCTCGCGCGGCTCCTCACGGCGACGGAGCCGGACTTCCGCTTCGGCCCGGACGACGTCTGGACGCTGTTCCACGCCTACGGCTTCGACTTCTCCGTCTGGGAGATGTTCGGGGCGCTCTGCCACGGCGGCCGGCTCGTGGTCGTGCCGCAGGAGACCGCGCGCGACCCCGACGCCTTCCTCGACCTCCTGGTGCGCGAGCGGGTGACGGTGCTCAACCAGACGCCCTCCGCCTTCCGGCCGCTCGCGGAGGCGGTCCTCGCCCGGGCGGCCGCGCCGGACCTGGCGCTGCGCACCGTGATCTTCGGCGGCGAGGCCCTCGACCTCGACGCCCTGCGGCCCTGGCTCGCGCGCTTCGGCGACGCGCGCCCCCGCCTCGTCAACATGTACGGCATCACCGAGACGACCGTGCACGTCACGCTGCGGCCGGTCGCGGCCCCGGACCTCGAGGCCGCCGCCCGGAGCCCGATCGGCGAGGCGATCCCCGACCTCGTGCTCCACCTCGTCGACGACGCCCTCGACCCGGTGCCGGACGGCGTGCCGGGCGAGATCGTGGTCGGGGGGCCGGGCCTCGCGCAGGGCTACCTGAACCGGCCGGGGCTCACCGCGGCGCGCTTCGTGCCCGATCCCTTCGGGCCCCCCGGCGCGCGGCTCTACCGCAGCGGCGACCTCGCGCTGCGCCGCCCGGACGGCAGCCTCGACTATCTCGGGCGCCGCGACGGGCAGGTGAAGCTCCGGGGCTACCGCATCGAGACCGGCGAGGTCGCCGCCGCCCTGCGGGCCGAGCCGGGCGTGCGCGACGCCGCAATCACCTTGCGCGAGGCCCCGGACGGCCCGCAGCTCGTCGCCTACGCGGTCGGGGCGGACCTCGACGCGGACGGCCTGCGGGCGGCCCTCGCCCGCCGCCTGCCCGACCACATGGTCCCGGCCCGCATCGTCCCGCTCCCGCGCCTGCCCCTGACCCCGAACGGGAAGCTGGACCTGCGGGCGCTGCCGGCGCCGTCAGGCGAGGCGCCTGCGGGCGAGGCGCCTGCGGGCGCCACCGAGGCCGCGCTCGCGGCGATCTGGCGCGACCTCCTCGGCCTGCCGGGCGACCCCGTCCGCGACGCCGACTTCTTCGCCCTCGGGGGCCATTCCCTCACCGCCACGCAGGTGGCCGTGCGGGTCCGCCGCGCGCTCGGCGTCGAGGTGCCGATCCGGACCCTGTTCGAGGCCCGGACCCTGCGGGCGCTGGCCCGGGAGGTCGACGCGCGGGCGGCCGCGGCCCCGGCGGGCGACGCCGCCCTCTCGGCCATCGACGCGATCCTGGTGGAACTGGAGGGCTGAGGCGTGGACACCGAGCGGCACCGTCTCGCCCAGCGCATCGCCCGGCTGCCGGACGACAGGCGCCGCCTGCTCCTCGACGCCCTGGCGCAGAAGGGCATCGACTTCCGCGACCTGCCGATCGTCCCGGCCGAGGCGGGCGGGCGCCGGCCGCTCTCCTTCGCGCAGGACCGGCTCTGGCTGATCGGCCAGCTCGGCGAGGACGCGGCCCTCCTCCACATCGTCGGCGGCTACCGGCTGTCGGGCCCCCTCGACCGCCCCGCCCTGGCGCGGGCGCTCGCGGCCCTGTCGCTCCGGCACGAGGCCCTGCGCACCGGGTTCGGCGACGACCGGGACGGCGTGCGGGCCCGCATCGACCCGGCGGCGCGCGTCGTCCTCGACGAGGCCGACCTCGGCGCCCTCCCGGAGGCCGAGGCCGAGGCGGCGCTCGCCGCCCTGTCGGCCGAGGAGGCGCGCCGGCCGTTCGACCTCGCGCGCGCGCCCCTGATGCGCGCCACGCTGGTGCGACTCGGGGGGGAGCGCCACGTCCTGCTCCTGACCCTGCACCACCTCGTGGCCGACGGGCGCTCGGTGGAGATCCTGGCCCACGAGCTCGCCGCCCTCTACGGGGGCGCCGGCGACCTGCCGCCGCTCCCCGTCCAGTACACCGACTACGCGCTCTGGCAGCGCGACAGCCTCGCCGGCGGCGCCCTCGACCCCCAGCTCGCCTGGTGGCGCGACCGGCTCGGCACCGGCGACCCGCTGCTGGCTCTGCCCCTCGACCGGCCCCGCCCCGCCGTCCAGAGCTTCCGCGGCGCGGCGCGGGGCCTGGCGCTCGACCCCGCCGCCGTCGCGTCCCTGCGGACGCTCGCGGCGGCGGCGGGCATCACCCCCGCGACGGTGCTGCTCGCGGGCTTCGCGGTCCTGCTGCACCGCCTCACCGGCACGCACGACCTGCGCGTCGGCGTGCCGGCCGCCGGCCGCACCCGGCCCGAGACCGAGGGGGTGGTGGGCCTGTTCGTCAACACGCTGGTGATCCGCATCCCGGTCGCGGGCGCGCAGGGATTCTCCGGCCTCCTGGCGTCGGTGCGGGACGCGATGCTGGACGCGCAGGCCCGCCAGGACCTGCCCTTCGACCGCCTCGTGGAGGCCCTGCGGCCGGAGCGCGGCGTGAGCCACGCCCCCCTGGTGCAGGTGGTGCACAGCCACCGCGCGCCCGCGCCCGGGCCGGCGGGCTGGCCCGGCCTCGCGGCGGAGGCCTTCGGCCGCGAGACCGGCGCGGTCCAGTTCGACCTCGTACTCGAGACGGCCGAGGAGCCCGACGGGCGCATCGCCTGCACCTTCGGGTACGCCCGCGACCTGTTCCAGGACGCCACGGTCGCGCGCTTCGCGTCCGCCTACCGGTCTCTTCTGGAGCAGGCCCTGGCCGCGCCCGAGCGCCGCCTCGACACCCTGCGCCTCGTCCCCGAGGACGAGCTCTGCCGCCTCGCCGCCCCCCACGCCCTTCCCCCGGACACCCTCACCCCCGACGCCCTCCCCCCCGACGCCCTCCTGCCCGACCTCATCGCCC
>NZ_QOWC01000317.1 GCF_003574465.1 Methylobacterium crusticola | reverse complement strand
CGGGCGCCTGGACCGGTTGCGCCTGCGCGTCGACGCCCTGTCGACCGTGGCGCTCGACGCAGGCCGGGCGGCCCCGGACCGGGCCGCGGCGCCGCAGGCCGCGGGGCTCGCCGTCCCCCCTCCCCTCCTGCCGGACCACCCGGCCTCGCCGCTGGTGCGGGCGATGCTCCCGATGCCGCGGCCGCCCGCGGAGCCCGACGCGGGCGCCGGCGCGCCCCGGCCGGCCGACAGGATCGCCGAGGCGCTGCCGCCCGCGGCCGTCGACGAGGACCGGCTGCTCGCCCGGGTCGGCCTGCTCCTGCGCCACGGCGACATCAGCGGCGCCCGCCTGCTGCTGCAGCACGCCATGCGGGCCGGCAGCGCCCGCGCGACCGTGCTGCTGGCCGAGACCTACGATCCGGCGCGGCTCACCGCGCTCCAGGTCAGGGGCCTCCAGGGCGACCCCGCGAAGGCCGGCGAGCTCTACCGGCGCGCGCAGCAGCTCCCGCCGGGCGAGGGCGAGCACGTCCGGCAGGCGGGCCTGCCCGCCCTCGAGGCGGCGGGCGACTAGCATGGCGGCGTCGCGCTCGACCCGACGCCTTGAACGCCGAGGGCCGGCGTCGCGCCGCCCGCCGTCCGGGGCGCAAGCGGCCCCGGGGGACGACATCCCGGCGACGCCGACGCCGCCCGCGACCGGGAGGACCGGCTGACGGCAGCGGGCCGGAGGCCGGGGCGGGAGGCTCGGCCGACCGGAGCGAGGCCGGCCGGCGGGACCCGACACCACGGCGCCCCCCACGCACCGCGCATGGTCGCGTCGGCGGGGCGCTCAACGAACCGAGGGAGGACATCATGATACGCCGTGCTGCGCCCGCGATCTGGCTTGCCGCCCTCCTGTCCTGGGCCGGACCGCTCCGGGCGGAGCCGGCCCCGCCGGAGCGGCCGCCCGCCGCGCAGGACGCCGACTCCCCGCGCGGCGGGGCGAAGGCGCGCCAGCGGGCCGCCAGGGCCGAGCCCGCCCGCGACTCCCACGAGGACGCCGCCCTGAGCGAGCGGCTCAACGCCAACACCGTGGCGGTGATCTCGGGCACGCCGGGCGGGACCTATTTCCGCCTCGCCAGCGACCTGGCCTTCGTCCTCGACGGCACCAACGACCTCCGGGTGCTGCCCGTGATGGGCAAGGGCGCCGGCCAGAACGCCTACGACGTCCGCTACCTGAAGGGCATCGACATCGGCTTCGTGCGGACGGACACGCTCGACCAGCTGCGCAAGGACAAGCGGGTCTCGAACATCGGCGCCCACATCAGCTACATCGCCCGGCTGTTCAACGACGAGCTGCACGTCGTGGCGTCCCGGGAGATCACCGACATTCGCCAGCTCGCCGGCCGGAAGGTGACCTTCGACGTCAGCGGCAGCGGCACCGACGCCACCGGGCGGGCAATGTTCGAGGGCCTCGGCCTGCAGGTCGAGGCCGTCAACGTCGATCAGGCGACGGCGCTGGAGAAGCTGACGCGGGGCGAGGTGGCGGCCGTGGTCTCGGTCGCCGCGAAGCCCGTGGCGGTGCTGGCGGCCTTCGACGGGCAGGGCCGCTACCACCTCCTCGACGTGCCCTTCGCGGGCGCCGCCGCCGACACCTACCTGCCGGCCGAGGTGACCAGCGCCGACTACCCGAAGCTCGCCCCCGAGGGCCGGACGGTGCGGACGCTGGCGGTCGGGACCATCCTGGCGGCCTACAACTGGCCGAAGGGCAGCGAGCGCTACAACCGGATCGCCCGCTTCGTCGACGCCTTCTTCACGAAGTTCGACGAGTTCCTGAAGCCGCCCCGCCACCCCAAATGGCGCGAGGTGAACCTGGGCGCCGAGGTCGCGGGCTGGAACCGGTTCCGGGCGGCCCGGGACTGGCTGGAGCGGCGCGACGAGCCGATCCCCCGGGTGGCCGCCACGTCCGGCGACATCGCGCAGTTCCTGGCGCAGCGCCGGGCGCCGGCGGAGGTGGACCGCGACCAGCTGTTCCAGGAATTCCTGCGCTGGCGCACCGGGCGCGCCCGCTGATGCCCGGCCCGCGGGGAGCGGACGCCGCCCCTCCCCGGGCCCGGTCCGCCCGCGGGGCACCGGCGCGGCGGGCGCCGCGTCAGACCAGCTGCGGGTCGATCGCCCGCGGCGCCTCGAGCCAGGGCGGCACCGGCAGGCCGCGCTCGCGCAGGAACCCGACGTCGAACAGCTTCGAGGCGTAGCGGGCGCCGCCGTCGCACAGGATGGTCACGATGGTGTGGCCCGGGCCCAGGCGGCGGGCGAGGCGGATCGCCCCCGCCACGTTGATGCCCGACGAGCCGCCGAGGCACAGGCCCTCCTCGGCGAGGAGCCCGAACACGAGCGGCAGCGCCTCGCGGTCGGAGACCGCGTAGGACACGTCGGGCCGGAAGCCCTCGAGGTTGCCGGTGACGCGGCCCTGGCCGATGCCCTCGGTGAGCGAGCTGCCCTCGGCCCGCAGGGTGCCGGTGGCGTAGTAGGCGTGCAGGGCCGAGCCGTCCGGATCGGCGAGCCCGATCATCACCCCCGGGTTGCGGGCGCGCAGGGCCTCGGCGGTCCCCGCCAGCGTGCCGCCGGTGCCGGCCGCGCAGATGAAGCCGTCGACCTTGCCCCCGGTCGCCTCCCAGATCTCCGGTCCCGTCGTGGCGGCGTGGGCCTGGCGGTTGGCGGGGTTGTCGAACTGGTCGGCGAAGAAGGCGCCGCAGGGCTCCGTCGCGCCGAGCCGCTCGGCCAGGCGGCGCGCGACCTTCACGTAGTTGTTGGGGTTGGCGAAGGGCACCGCCGGCACCTCGACGAGCTCGGCGCCGGCCAGGCGCAGGGCCAGCTTCTTCTCCGCCGACTGCGTCTGCGGGATCACGATCACGGTGCGGTAGCCGCGGGCGGCGCCCACCATCGCGAGGCCGATCCCGGTGTTGCCCGCCGTGCCCTCCACGATGGTGCCGCCGGGCCGGACCGCCCCGGCCCGCTCCGCCGCGTCGACCATGAACAGGGCGGCCCGGTCCTTCACGGACTGGCCGGGATTCATGAACTCGGCCTTGCCGAGGATGGTGCAGCCGGTCTCGTCGGACGCGCGGCGCAGACGGATCAGCGGCGTGCCGCCGATCGCGGCGAGGACGTCGGGACGGGTCATCATGGGCGGTCACCGGAGAGCGTGCGCGCGGATCGGGCAGGATGCCCGCGCGAGGCCGCCGGTGATGCCGCGAAACTGGGCGCCCGGCAAGGCGGCGGGCGGGGCCGCGCCGGCCGGGCGCCGGGCGCGCCGTCATCGCGGCGCCACGGGCCCGGCCTAACCGGGGATCCGCCGCGCCGGAGGAGACGCCATGACCCAGCCCACGCCGAGCCGCTCCCAGCGGGCCGAGGCCGCCGAGGATGCCGGCACCAACCCGAGCCGGAACCCGACGCTCGGCGACGTCGTGGCCCGGCGCTTCGACCGGCGCGAGGTGCTGGGCGGCGCCCTGGCGGTCGGGGCCATCGCGGCGGTGGTGACGCCCCGGGCGCTGGCGGCGGGGGGCGCCGCGGCGGACGGCGTCCGGGCCGGCCCGGTCTTCCCGTTCGCGGAGCTGCCGGCGGGCTGCGACGAGCGCCACCACGTCGCGGCGGGGCACGACGCCGAGATCCTCATCCGCTGGGGCGACCCGGTGCTGCCCGGCGCGCCCGCCTTCGACCCGCACGCCCCCAGCGCCGCCGCGCAGGCGATGCAGTTCGGCTACAACAACGACTTCCTCGGCTACTTCCCGATGCCGGGCGCGGCCGACCCGGCCGGCCACGGCCTCCTGGTCGTGAACCACGAGTACACGAACGAGGAGCTGATGTTCCCGGGCCTCGGCCGGCAGGACGGCAGGACGGCCTTCGCGGGCATGAGCCGGGAGCTCGTGGACGTCGAGATGGCGGCCCATGGCGGCTCGGTGATCGAGGTGCGGCGGGTCGACGGACGCTGGCGGGTCGTGCCGGGCTCTCCCTACGCGCGCCGCATCACCGCGACGACGCCGATGGTGATGACCGGGCCGGCGGCGGGCTCGGCGCGCCTGCGCACCGCGGCCGACCCGGAGGGGCGCCACGTCCTCGGCATGATCAACAACTGCGCGGGCGGCGTGACGCCGTGGGGCACCTGGCTCACCTGCGAGGAGAACATCAACTACTACTTCGAGGGCCGGCTGCCGGAGGGCTCGCCCGAGGCGCGCAACCACAAGCGGCTCGGGGTGCCGGCGGGCCTCTACGGCTGGGGCCGCTTCCACCCGCGCTTCGATCTCGCGCGCGAGCCCAACGAGCCGAACCGCTTCGGCTGGGTGGTGGAGATCGATCCCTTCGATCCGGCCTGGGTGCCGCGCAAGCGCACCGCCATGGGCCGCTTCAAGCACGAGGGGGCGGCGGGCCTCCTCGCCCCGGACGGGCGCTACGTGGTGTTCCAGGGCGACGACGAGCGCTTCGACTACGTCTACCGCTTCGTGACCCGGGACCGCGTCGACCCCGCCGACCGGAGCGCCAGCCGCGACATCCTGGATCGCGGCACCCTGGCGGTGGCCCGCTTCGACGCGGACGGGCGCGGCACGTGGCTGCCGCTCGTGTTCGGCGAGGGCCCGCTCACCCCGGACAACGGCTTTTCCGACGAGGCCGACGTCCTGATCGAGACGCGCCGCGCCGCCGACTTGCTGGGCGCCACCCGGATGGACCGGCCCGAGGACGTCGAGGCCGATCCGCGGACCGGCAAGGTCTACGTGATGCTCACGAACAACGTGCGCCGGAGGCCCGACGCCGTCGACGCCGCCAACCCGCGGCCCGACAACCGCTTCGGCCACATCGTCGAGATCAGCCCGGACGGGGGCGACGTCGCGGCGGCGGGCTTCGCCTGGGAGGTGCTGGTCCGCTGCGGCGACCCCGCCGTCGCGGCGGTCGGCGCCACCTTCTCGTCGGCGACGACGCGGGACGGCTGGTTCGGCATGCCGGACAATTGCGCGGTCGACGGGCAGGGCCGGCTCTGGGTGGCCACGGACGGCAACGCGCCGGGCCGGACCGGCCGCGCCGACGGCATCTGGGCCCTGGAGACCGAGGGGGCCGGCCGGGGCACCGGGAAGCATTTCTTCCAGGTGCCGGCCGGGGCCGAGATGTGCGGGCCCTGCTTCACCCCCGACGACACCACCTTCTTCGTGGCCGTGCAGCACCCCGGCGAGGCCGACGAGGAGGACCCGAACGCCGCCCCGGCGACCTTCGCGCAGCCGGCGACGCGCTGGCCCGACTTCGACCCCGCCCTGCCGCCGCGCCCCGCCGTGGTGGCGATCACGAGGCGGGGCGGCGGCCGGGTCGGCACCTGAGGCCGGCGCCCGGGCCGCTCAGGCCCTCCCGGGGCCGCGCCGGGGCGGGCGGTCCGTCACGGCAAGAGCTTGTAGCCGCCGCCCTCGGTGACGAGGATCGACGCCGTGGCGGGGTTCGGCTCGATCTTCTGGCGCAGGCGGTAGATGTGGGTCTCCAGCGTGTGGGTGGTGACCTGCGCGTTGTAGCCCCAGACCTCGGCGAGCAGCGTGTCCCGGCCGACGACCTGGCGCCCGGCCCGGTAGAGGAAGCGCAGGATCGCGGTCTCCTTCTCGGTCAGCTTCAGCTTCGAGCCGCGCTCGCCCACCAGCAGCTTGGCACCCGGCCGGAAGGTGTAGGGCCCGATCTGGAAGATCGCGTCCTCGCTCGCCGCGTATTGCCGCAGCTGGGCCCGGATGCGGGCGAGCAGCACCGCGAACTTGAACGGCTTCGTGACGTAGTCGTTGGCGCCCGCGTCGAGCCCCAGCACCGCGTCGGCGTCGGAGGTCTGGGCCGTCAGCATGATGACCGGGCCGCGGAAGCCGTTCTGGCGCATCTGCTTCACCGCATCGCGGCCGTCGAGGTCGGGAAGCCCGACATCCATGACCACGAGGTCGACCCGCTCGGCCGCGACCCGCGCGACCGCGCCGAGCGCGGATTCCTCGGTCACGACCTCGAACTCGTCCGAGAGGTCGAGCTGCTCGGTCAGCGTGTCCCGGAGCGAGGGATCGTCGTCGACGACGAGCAGGCGGTGGGCGTTCGACATCGGAACTGGACTTTCGAGACGCGATCGAGCGGCGAGCGGGAAGAGACGCACCCGAACCCCCCTCCCCGAACGACCGCTTCGACCGGCAGCGGCCGCGAGACCGCGCGGACTCTTCGAGGCCTGGCGGCACGCGGGGGCAGAGTAGCGGAGCGCGATGCCGCGACAAGGGCCGGCGCCCCCGCGTCCACGGCCCGGGGGCGCGGGCGCAGGGCCACGGCGGGCCACGCGGGAGACGGCCCGCGGCGGGCCGCGCGG
>NZ_QOWC01000316.1 GCF_003574465.1 Methylobacterium crusticola | reverse complement strand
TTCGCCGGCGCGCCAGCGCCGAGCAATTGCGCGCAGGTGTGATCCGGTCGCCGGAGCGCCCGCGCCCGCGGGCGACCGGCGGGCCGCCGGGACGGCCCCGTCCGGCGCTTCGGGCCCGGCCATCTGTCGAGTAATCGACACTCTTCTCGCTTGTGATTGTCGCGGCGAGACGCGAGGATTGTGGAGAACGCACGCAGCCGGGGGCAAGTCTTGGGTGTTCTCCGACCGCCCCGGGCGCCACTCCCGCGCGTCACCGCAGGAGGACACCGTGACGACCCGTTTCGCCTCGCTGCTCGCGGCCGGCGCCGCCCTCGCCGCCCTGCCGCTCGCCGGCGCGCAGGCCATGCCGATCGTGCGGGATCCCGCGGGCGCGGCGCCGGTCGCGCCGGTCGCCGGCGGCTGCGGACCCGGCCGCTGGCGCGGTCCCTGGGGCCATTGCCGGAGCACCCCCTACGTCGGCCCGCTGCCCGGCGGCTGGTACCAGGTCCGGGCCGGCAACGGCTGCCCTCCCGGCTACTGGCGCGGTCCCTGGGGCCATTGCCGCAACACGCCCTACCACGGCCCCCTGCCGGGCGGCGGCTGGCAGTAGGGGGAGCGCCGTTCGCGGACGCCCGGCGGGGCGTCGTGGCCGCGACGGGCGGTCCACGCGGGGCATCGCGGCGGGCGTCCGCGCCGGCCTGGTCGGCGGGAGCGGCGGCGATGAGGCGGCGATGAGGCGGCGCGGCGCCGCGCTCGTCGCCGCGATCCTCGTGGTCGCGGGCTCGGCGGGGCTCGCCCTGCTCGTCCACCTGCTCCTCGGCCTGCTCACGCTGAGCATCGCGGTCCCGGCGAGCGCGGACGGCCGGCGGGCCGCCTCGGCGCTCGCGCAGGTCTTCGCCGCCGACCATCCGCGCGTGCGGATCAGGACCGTGCCGGTGCCGGACCTGGCGGCGGCCGCGCAGGCGCTCGACGCCGGCGGAACGCCGCTCGCCATCGTGCGCAGCGACGCGGCGGGGCAGAACAGCCAGACGCTCGTCATCCTGCGCCGCGACGCCGCCGTGTTCGTCGCGCCCGGCGCCGGCGGCGTCGAGCGCGTGGAAGGCCTGCGCGGGCGCACGGTCGGGCTGCTCGACGGACGGCCCCTCGACGAGGGGCTCCTCGACCGCATCCTCCAGCACTACGCCGTGCCGCCGGGTGAGGTCCGGCGCCGGCGGCTCGCCCTCGACCGGGTGCCCGAGGCCGTCCGGCGCCGGGAGGTCGACGCCCTGTTCGTGGTCGCCCCGGCCGCGAGCGGCCTGTGGCTGTCGCTCTACGCGGCCCTGCGCAAGGCCGGCGCGGACCGGCCGCGGACCTTCGAGGTGGACGAGGCGGCGGCCATCGCCAGGGAGGACCCCGTCCTCGAGACGATCGACGTCCCGAAGGGGACGTTCCAGGGCTCGCTGCCGGCGCCCGGCGACGACATCACCACGCTGTCGGTGAGCTACCGCCTGGCCGCGCGCGCCGCGATGCCGGACTGGCTGGCGGGCGAGGTCACCCGCGAGATCCTGACGAACAAGGCCCGGCTCGCGGCCCTCGACCCGGGCCTCGCCGGCATCGAGGCGCCGGACCCCGACGACAAGGCGCAGGCGCTGCCGATCCACACCGGCACGGCCGCCTACCTGTCCGGCAACCTGCCGAGCCTGTCCGACCAGATGCAGGACGCGGTCTACTGGCTGGGCCTGGTGGCCAGCGGCGCCGCGTCGCTGGGCGCGGCGGGCGCCGCCCTCTACCGCCGCGTGCGCCCGCGCCAGCCGCCCACGCGCGTCATGCGCCTGCTGGAGATCTGGCTCGCCGTGCCGGCCGCGGACCCGGCCGACCTCGACGCCCTGGAGAGCGAGGCGGACGCGCTCGCGGCGACGACGATCCGGGCCGGGGCGCACGGGCGGGTGGAGAGCACCGAGATGCGGCTCGTCACGCTGCTCGTGTCCCACGTCCGCGAGGCGGTCCGGCGGCGCCGGGTGCCGGGCCACGCCGGCTGAGAGGGGCGCCCGCGCCCGCCGGAGGGCGGGCCGCCGGCGCCCGGCGGGTCAGCCCTGCCCGGGGGTGCCGGCGATCCGGTCGAGTTCCGCCGCGTCGCCGGGCGGCAGTTCCAGGCCGGCGGCGGCGAGGTTCTCGCGCAGGTGCCCGACCGACGACGTGCCGGGGATCAGCAGGATGTTGGGCGAGCGGCGCAGGAGCCAGGCGAGCGCCACCTGCATCGGCGTCGCGCCGAGTCCCGCGGCGACGCGCGTCAGGGTCGTCGACTGGAGCGGGCTGAAGCCGCCCAGGGGGAAGAACGGGACGTAGGCGATCCCGGCCGCCGCGAGGTCGTCGACGAGGGCGTCGTCGGCCCTGTGGGCGAGGTTGTAGGCGTTCTGGACGCACACGATGGTCGCGATCGCGCGCGCCTCCGCGACCTGCCGGGCCGTCACGTTGCTGAGGCCGATGTGGCGGACCAGCCCCTCGCGCTGGAGGTCGGCCAGGACGGCGAGCGGCGCCGCGATCGAGCCCTCGGCGGGACCGTGGGGATCGATCATGATGCGCAGGTTGACGACGTCGAGTGCCTCCAGGCCGAGGTTGCGCAGGTTGTCGTGGACCGCGCTCCTGAGTTCGTCGGGCGACCCTGCGGGGAGCCAGGACGCGTCCGCGCCCCGCCGCGCGCCGATCTTGGTGACGAGGACGAGACCGTCCGGGTAGGGGTGCAGCGCCTCGCGGATGAGCCGGTTGGTGACGTGCGGCCCGTAGAAGTCGCTCGTGTCGATGTGGTCGATGCCCCGCGCCACCGCCTCGCGCAGGACCGCGAGGGCGCCCTCCCGGTCCTTCGGGGGGCCGTACACCTGCGGCCCGGCCAGTTGCATCGCGCCGTAGCCGAGGCGCTTCACCGTGCGGTCGCCGAGGGCGAAGGTGCCGGCTCTGCCGATGTCGGTCATGGGGTCTCTCCATCGTGGTCGTGGGGGATGTAGACCCCGCCCGGCTGCGTGATAATGCGGGTCAATCGGCACGGGTTGTGCGAAAGGGCGGACAGTGGCGGCTGATCTCGGCGACCTCTCGGCCTTCGTCGCCGTCGCGCAGGCCGGCGGCTTCCGGGACGGCGCGCGCGCCACCGGCGTGAGCGCGTCGGGCCTGAGCGAAGCCGTCCGCAGGCTGGAGGCGAGGCTCGGCGTCAGGCTCCTCCACCGCACGACGCGCAGCGTGGCCCCGACCGAGGCGGGCGCGCGCCTGCTCGAGCGGCTGACGCCGGCCCTGGGCGAGGTCGCGGCGGCGCTGGATGTCGTGAACGGCTTCCGCGACCGCCCGGCCGGGACGCTCAGGCTCAACGTGCCGGTCAGCGCGGCGCGCCTCGTCCTGCCGGGCATCGTGCCGGCCTTCCTCGCGGCCTATCCGGACATCCGCCTCGACGTGGTCGCCGAGGACAGCTTCGTCGACGTGCTGGCGGCGGGCTGCGACGCCGGCATCCGCTACGACGAGCGCCTCGAGCAGGACATGATCGCGGTGCCGATCGGGCCGCGGGAGCAGCGCTTCGCCACGGCCGCGTCGCCGGCCTACCTCGCGCGCCGCGGTCGGCCCGGGCACCCCCGCGACCTGCTGGGCCACGCCTGCATCCGCGGCCGCTTCGCGAGCGGCGCGATGACCGCGTGGGAGTTCGAGCGCGACGGCGAGAGCGTGCGGGTCGACCCGAGCGGCCCGCTCGTCGTGCGCGTCGGCGGCGCCACCGACCTCGCCGTGGACGCGGCGGTCGCGGGGGTCGGCCTCGTCACGCTGTTCGAGGACTGGCTGCGGCCCCACCTCGACAGCGGCGCCCTGGAGCCGGTCCTGGAGCCCTGGTGGCCGCGCTTCCCCGGGCCCTTCCTGTACTATCCGGGCCGGCGCCACCTTCCGGCGCCCCTGCGCGCCTTCGTCGATTTCGTCGGCCGGCACCGCCCGGCGGCGAAGGGCTGACGCGGCCCGCCGCGTGCGCGGCCAGGACCCGGGCGGCGCGCGAGGGCCGCCCCTCCCCTCCTCACGCCTCGGCGGAGTGCCCGTCCCGGGCCGCGGCGCCGTGCGCGGCCTCGCCGGCACCCGGCGCCCCCGCGGCCTCCGCCACGGCCGGCGATCCCGGCCGGCGGGCGTGGCCCTCGCGCCCGGCGGCGGCGATCAGCCAGTCGCAGAACGCGCGCACGGTCGGGTCGTCGGCGTGCGGCTCGGGGACGAACGTGTAGTAGCTCCGCGCCGGCAGGGAGGGACCCGCGAAGGGGAGGACCAGCCGCCCGGCCGCCACGTCGTCGGCGACCAGCCGCTCCGGGCCCATCGCCACGCCCAACCCGTCCAGCGCGGCCTGGAGCGTCAGGTAGAAGTGCTCGAGCGTGACCGAGGCCTGCGGCTCCAGGTCCGGCACGCCGGCCGCGCGCAGCCACTGGGGCCAGACCTGGGGCAGCGTCGCGGCGTGCAGCAGGGTGTGGTGGCGCAGCTGCGCCGGCTCCCGCAGCGGCAGGCGGTGCAGCAGCGTCGGGCTGCAGGCCGGGATGCGCCGCTCGGACAGGAACGGCTGCCCGACATGGCCCGTGCGCGCATCCGGGCCGCCCCGGATGGCGACGTCGAACGGCTCCGCGATGTGCGGCAGGGGCACGTTCGAGGTCGTCAGCCGGACCTCGACGGCGGGATTGGCGAGCTGGAACCCGGACAGGCGCGGGATCAGCCAGCGCAGCGTGAAGGTGGCGAGCGCGTTGACGCGCAGCAGGCGCGGCCGCCCCCGCTCCACCTGGTGGGTGGTCGCGAGGGCGATGCGGTCGAGGGCGGCGCCGATCTCGGCGAGGTAGCCGCTCCCGGCCTTCGTGAGGACGACGCGCCGGTTGTGGCGCTCGAACAGCGGCAACCCCAGCCAGGATTCGAGCGCCTGCACGTGCCGGCTCACCGCGCCGTGGGTGACGCGCAGCTCGGCGGCCGCCCGGGTGAAGCTCGCGTGGCGGCCCGCCGCCTCGAAGGCTCTCAGGGCGTTCAGGGGCGGCAGGCGGCGGTGCACGTGTCAGGTTTCCTCACGCGAGCGTCAGCATAAGGCGTTTGTCAGCCGCGCGCGAGGGCGCCATCCTGTGAGGGAAACAACGTTGGAAGCAGGATGTCGCTCGCACCCGAGCTCACCGCGTCCCTGGAGGCGTCCCCCGGCCGCGAGGCGCGGCGCACGCTGCTCGCCGCCGGCCTCAACCATGCCCTGCACGACGGCTACACGGACCTGATCTACGTGCTCCTGCCGGTCTGGCAGGGGGAGTTCGGGCTCGGCTACGTCGCCCTCGCGCTCCTGCGCACCCTCTACACCGGCACGCTGGCGGCCTTGCAGGTGCCCTCCAGCCACCTCGCGCGCCACCTCGGCGCGCGCACCGTGCTGGTGTCCGGCACGCTGCTCAGCGCCGGCGGCTGGGCGCTCGCCGGCGCGTCGGGCGGCCTGCTCGGTCTCTGCGCCGCCCTCGCGCTCGGGGGGGCCGGCAGCAGCACGCAGCACCCCCTGGCCTCGGCGGTGATCGCCCGGGCCTTCGGGCCGTCCGCCCGCGGGCCGCTCGGCACCTACAACTTCGCCGGCGACCTCGGGAAGGCGACGGTGCCGCCCCTCGTCGGCCTCCTGCTGACGCTCTCGGACTGGCGCTCGGCGCTCTGGCTGATCGCGGGCGCGGGGGCCGGGGTGGCGCTCGGGGTCGCGCGCCTGCTGCCCCGCGACCCCGCCCCGCGGCGCGGCCCGCGGGACGATGCGGCGCCGGCGGCGAGGCACGGCGGCGGCGGGCGCCGCGACCGCTCCGGCTTCGGCCTCCTCGTCGCCATCGGCATGCTCGACAACGCCGCGCGCCCGGCCTTCCTGCTCTACCTGCCGTTCCTGCTCCAGGCGAAGGGCGCGGCGCTGACCACGGTGGGCATGGCGCTCTCGGCGGTCTTCGTCGGCGGCGCGCTCGGCAAGGCGGTCTGCGGCCGTCTCGGCGAGCGCTTCGGGGTGACCCGGACCGTGATCCTCACGGAGGCCGGAACCGCGGCGGCGATCCTGGCCGTGATCGTCCTGCCGCTCGCGCCCGCGCTCGTCGTGCTGCCGGTGCTGGGCGTCATGCTGAACGGCACGTCCTCGGTGCTGTACGGCCTGGTGCCGGACCTCGCGCCGGGCGACCGGGTCGAGCGCGCCTTCGCGGTGTTCTACACCTGCACCCTCGGGGGCAGCGCGCTCGCGGCGCCGCTGCTCTACGGGAGCCTCGGGGACCTGGCCGGGCCGGGCTGGGCGGCGACGGCGGCGGCGGCGACGGCCCTCGCGGTCGTGCCGGTCATGCTCGCCCTGTCGCCCCGCCTCGCGGCGGCCGCGCCGCGGGCGTCCTGATGCCGGGACCGGA
>NZ_KZ984661.1 GCF_003574465.1 Methylobacterium crusticola | reverse complement strand
CGCTCCTCGTCGCCGGGGTCGGCGTCCCGGCCGGGCGCGCCGCCGTGGTGCGGGCGCTGCCGCAGGCCGCGCGGCTCTACGCGGCGGTCGGGCTGCCGGTGAACCTGCGGGGCCTGAGCCTGCGCGACGTCGCGGCCTACCAGGTCCCGGACGCCGCCAGGGGCGCCCGCCTGGTGGTCGAGGGCGACGTGCTCAGCGTCGCGGCCCGGACGGCCGCGGTGCCGCCCCTCGCGGTCGAGATCCGCGACGACCACGGCCAGGTGCTCTACCGCTGGACCGCGCAGCCCCCCCGGGCCCGCCTCGAGCCCGCCGAGGCCGCCCGCTTCCGGGCCGAGCTCGCCGCGGCGCCCGCCCGGGGACGCACGGTCCTGGTCCGCTTTGCCGCGGTTGACACCGGGGAATCTGCCGTCAGCCTGACGGTGCCGAGCCACACCCGCGAATGAGTCCGATGACCCTGCCGTCCCCCCGCGTCCGCGTCCTGTTCGACGAAGCCGCCATCGCGCAGCGCAACGAGGAGATCGCGCGCGCCATCGCGGGCCAGCCCCTGGAGAGCCTCCTGGTGGTGGCGGTGCTCAAGGGCAGCTTCATGTTCGCGGCCGACCTGATCCGGGCGCTGCACCGGGCGGGCCTGAGCCCGCAGGTCGAGTTCATCCACCTGTCGAGCTACCGCGCCGCCACGGTGTCCTCGGGCCAGGTCGCGATCCTGCGCGACGTCGAGAGCGAGGTGCGCGGGCGCGACGTGCTCCTGATCGACGACATCCTCGAATCCGGCCGCACCCTCGTCTACGCCAAGGACCTCCTGATGGCGCGGGGCGCCCGGCGGGTGCTGACCACGGTCCTCCTCGAGAAGCCCGGCAAGCGCGCCGTGACGATCACCGCCGACTACGTCGGCTTCGTCTGCCCGGACGTGTTCGTGGTCGGGTACGGCATGGACGTGGCCCACGCCTTCCGGCAGCTGCCCTTCGTCGGCCTCGTCGATTACGGCGACGGCGAGCCGGACCTGTTCGACGAGGCCGCGAGGAGCGGAACCGGCGTAGCGTCAAGGGCTTGACGCAGGGCGGCACGATTGATCACATCACCACGGCCGCGCGGCGTGGCACCGGAGAGACGACGACGACATGGCGCGCATCCTGCTGGTCGACGACGAGGAGCCGATCCGCGGCTTCCTGAAACGCGGGCTCGAGATGGACGGCCACACGGTCGTCACCGCGATCGACGGCAGCGACGGCCTCGACCGCCTGGGCGAGGGCAGCTTCGACCTGATGCTCACCGACATCCGCATGCCGCTGATGGACGGGATCGCCCTGGCGCTCGCGGCCAAGCGCGACTACCCCGACCTGACGATCCTGCTGATGACGGGCTTCGCCGACCAGCGCGAGCGGGCCCGGGGCCTCGACGCGATCGTGGTCGACGTGCTGACGAAGCCCTTCACCCTCGCGGACATGCGGGCCGTGGTGGGACGCGCGCTGCGGGCCGGCGCCGGGGCGAGCCTCGCCCGCTGACCGGCCACGCGGCCGCCCCTCAGTTCATCCACCAGATCGCCGCGTTGAGCACGCTCGCGTAGGCGACCCAGGCCGCGTAGGGCACGAGGAGCAGCGCGGCGGCCCGGTCGAGGGCGAGGAAGAGCCGGACGCTCCAGAGGATCATCACCAGCAGGGCGACGATCACCACGAGGCCCCCCGCCGGGTCGTGGCCGGCGAAGAACACCGGGGTCCAGGCGGCGTTGAGCGCGAGCTGGGCGAAGAAGGCGGCAAGGGCGAGCGTCCGCGTCCGCCGGAGGGCCCCGCCCGACGGCGCCGTGCCGAGCACCCGCCAACAGGCGAGCGCCATCAGGGCGTACAGGATCGCCCAGGCGACCGGGAACAGCCAGTTCGGCGGCGTGAAGGCCGGCTTGGCGAGGCCGGCATACCAGGTCGGGATGTTGGGCGAGGTGAACAGCAGGCCCGAGAGCGAGGTCGCCAGCACCGGCGCGAGGGCCGCGAGGAGGCGCGGGACGGGGGCGAGGACGGGCCTCGTCAGGGCGGGGGCGGCGGTCATCGGGCTCTCGGGGCGGCGTCTCGGCCCGGGACCTTGCGCGACGGCCCCGGTTCTGCAAGGGCGGCCTGTGTCGCACGAGCCCCCGGAGTCCCGCATGAGCAGCGCCCCGCGCCCCTGGTCGAAGAAGAGCCTCGCCGCGCAGGCCATGGGGCACGTCGACCCGGTCACGAAGGCCATCGTCTCGCCGATCCACCTCGCCACCACCTACCTCCGCGACCCCGACAACCAGTACAGCTCGGGCTACGTCTACGGCCGGCCCGACAACGCCACGGTGCGCGAGGCCGAGGCCGTGATCGCGATGCTGGAGGACGCGGAGGCCGGCGCGCTGCTGTTCTCCTCCGGCATGGCCGCCGCCACGGCGGTGTTCGGCGCCCTGGATCCGGGCGACCACGTCGTGGCGCCGACCGTGATGTACTGGGCCCTGCGCCGCTGGCTCGCCGAGGAGGCGACGCGCTGGGGCCTTACGGTCGACTTTGTCGCCACCGACGACCTCGCGGCGCTCCGCGCCGCCGTGACGCCCGGGCGCACCAAGCTGGTCTGGCTCGAGACCCCGTCGAACCCGCTCTGGACCATCACCGACATCGCGCAGGCGGCCGAGATCGCGCACGCGGCCGGCGCGCGGCTCGCGGTCGATTCCACCGCCGCCTCGCCGGTGGTGACCCGGCCCCTCGCGCTCGGCGCCGACGTCGTCATGCACGCGGCCACCAAGGTGCTCAACGGCCATTCCGACGTGATCGCGGGCGCGCTCGCCGGCGCCAGGCCCGACGCGTTCTGGGCCCGCATCCAGCGCATCCGCTCCGGCCAGGGCGCGATTCTCGGGCCGTTCGAGGCCTTCCTGCTCCTGCGGGGCCTGCGCACCCTGCACGTGCGCATCGCCGCCCAGATGGCGGGCGCGGCGGAGCTGGCGCGGCGCCTGGGGGCGCACCCGGCGGTCGGCAGCGTGCTGTATCCGGGCCTCGCCCAGCATCCCGGCCACGCGATCGCGGCGCGGCAGATGAGCGGCGGCTTCGGCACCATGCTGTCGATCCGGGTCGCGGCCGGCGAGGCCGCGGCGGTCGCGGCGGCGGCCCGGGTCGGGTTGTGGAAGCGGGCGACGTCCCTCGGCGGCGTCGAGAGCCTGATCGAGCACCGCGCCTCGATCGAGGGACCCGGCACGCCCTGCCCGCCGGACCTCCTGCGCCTCTCCACGGGGATCGAGGATCCGGACGACCTGTATGCGGACCTCGACCAGGCCCTGCGCTGAGGATTGCCGGTCCCGCTCCGCCGACGTGGCGAGGCCGGCGGCCCGGCACCGGGAACCCGCCCGGGCCGGCGGCCCGGTGCGCCGGCCCTGCGGGCGGCGGCTCTCAGGCGCGCGCCTCCCGCAGGGCCGCCTGCGCGCCCGCGCGCAGGAGCGCGACGTCGCTCGCCAGGGCGATCAGGTCGAACCCCTGCCGAGCGAGCTCCCGGGTGCGCGGGCCGGACTGGGAGTAGACCCCCACGCGCTTGCCGGCCGCGCGGGCGCGCGCCATGGCGTGCTCCAGGGCGCGGCGCACCGCGTCGCCCTCGGGGTCGAGGCCGGCGCCGCCCGAGAGGGCGATCGAGAGGTCGGACGGCCCGAGGAAGATCCCGTCGATGCCGTCCACCGCCAGGATGCCGTCGAGGGCGTCGAGGGCCTCGCGGGTCTCGATCATCGCCAGGGTGAGGGAGAAGCCGTTGGCCTCCTTCAGGTAGGTCTCGGGCGCGAGGCCCGACAGCATCAGGGCCGCGGTGGGGCCCCAGCTCCGCTCGCCCAGGGGCGGGTACTTGGCCAGGGCCGCGAAGCGGCGGGCGTCCTCGACCGTGTTCACCATCGGGGCGATGACCCCGGAGATGCCGGCATCGAGCAGGCGCGACACGGTGGTGAAGCCGCCGACCGGCACCCGGGCGATGGTGGGCTTGCCGCGCGCCGCAACCAGGCCGACCGTGCGGGCGATGCTGTCGAAATCGTAGGCCCCGTGCTGCATGTCGAGGGTCACGGCGTCGAAGCCCGGCTCCCCGGCGAGGAGGCCCGCCACCGACGGCTCCGGGATCCCGCACCAGGCCGTGATCAGCGGCTTTCCCTCGCGGAAGCGCGCTGCCAGCGCGGCCACCGCTCCACCCCGTTCCGCCATGGCGGTTCCCTCCTGTCCGGCCCGCGGACCCTGCCTGCCGGCCGCGGTTGCAAGGGGCGACCTTAATCGCCGGCCCGCGGAGCGTCGAGGCGCGGCAACGCCCGCTCCGCTTGCATCGGGCCAGCGTTGCGCCCATATCGGCGATCCCATCACCGCATCGCGTCGCAGGCCCCCGGCGAGTCCGGGGCCCTCCGGCTAACGCGTTGTGCTGCCTTCGCGCTTCGGGTAATTTGCGACCGGTCGCGGGACGCTCTGGATCGGCACGTCCCCGGCCCGGCCTCTCGCAAGGTCGCCGCGCCGCGGGTCTCACACGTCGTCAGGAGCCACGGCCCCATGGACTTCCTCAAACCACGGTACACGCCTATGAACCGCCGCCGTCGCATCTACGAGGGCAAGGCGAAGGTCCTCTATGAGGGGCCCGAGCCCGGCACGCTCATCCAGCACTTCAAGGATGATGCGACCGCCTTCAACGCCAAGAAGCACGAGGTGATCGACGGCAAGGGTGTGCTGAACAACCGGATCTCCGAGTTCCTGTTCCAGCACCTGAACGACATCGGCGTGCCGACGCACTTCATCCGCCGGCTCAACATGCGCGAGCAGCTGATCCGCGAAGTCGAGATCATTCCCCTCGAGGTGGTGGTGCGCAACGTGGCGGCCGGCTCGCTGGCGACGCGACTCGGCCTGGAGGAAGGGACCCAGCTCCCGCGCTCGATCATCGAGTTCTACTACAAGAACGACCAGCTCAACGACCCGATGGTGTCGGAGGAGCACATCACGGCCTTCGGCTGGGCGACGCCGCAGGAGATCGACGACATCATGGCCCTGGCGATCCGGGTCAACGACTTCCTGTCCGGGCTGTTCCTCGGCGTCGGCATCCGCCTCGTCGACTTCAAGATGGAGACCGGCCGGCTCTGGGAAGGCGACATGATGCGCATCGTCGTCGCCGACGAGATCTCGCCCGACTCGTGCCGGCTCTGGGACATCAAGAGCCAGGACAAGCTCGACAAGGACCGCTTCCGCAAGGATCTCGGCGGGCTGATCGAGGCCTACACGGAGGTCGCCCGCCGGCTCGGCATCCTGGCCGAGAACGAGAAGGTGCAGACCGGCGGCCCCCGCCTGGTGCAGTGACGCCGGCGGCGCCCCGATCCGGCGAACCGGCTGCCGTCTGACGGGGCCGCCCCACGGGCGGCCCCGTTTCGCGTTCGGAGGCCGCGCGCTCCGGCCGCCTCACGGCCGGCTTCGGGCCCGGCAGGGCCGACGCGAGGGCGCCACCCGATCGCGGACCCGACAAGGCCCTCCTAGCGCGGTGCCGCCCCGCCGTCCTGCGGGCCCCTCGCGCGCGGGCCCCCGTGCCGCAGGCGCGCGTGGGTGCCGACCCGGGGATCGAAGCCCGGGTGGTAGTGCGGGTCCGCCGCGAGCCGGTGGCCCCAGCGCGCCCGGAAGCGCGCGACCTCGGCCGCGTGCCGGGCGCGGGCCGGNTGGTGCAGCACGGCGCCCGGCACCATCAGGGTCCGGTAGCCGGCCGCCTCCAGCCGGAGGCAGAGGTCGACGTCGTTGAAGTCGACCCCGAAGGCCTCGGCGTCGAAGCCGCCGACCGCCAGGAACTTTCCCCGCTCCACCGCGAGGCAGGCCGCCGTGACGGCCGCGACCCGGTGCGTGGCCCGGAGCGCGTGCAGGTAGCCCGGCGCGTCCGCGGGAAAGTGGCGGTGGGCGTGGGTGACGAGCCCCCCGGTGCCGAGCACGATGCCCCCGTGCTGGATGCGGCCCTCCGCGTCGAGGAGCTTCGCCCCGACGGCGCCCACCGCCGGGCGGAGGGCCTCCTCGGCCATGCGCCGCAGCCAGTCGGGCCGGAACGCCTCGACGTCGTTGTTGACGAAGACCAGGAGGTCGCCCCCGGCCGCCTCCGCGGCCCGGTTGTTCATGGCCGCGAAGTTGAACGGGCCCGGGCAGGGCAGCACCCGGGCGGTGCCGGAGCGGCGGAGCGCGTCGAGGTAGGCGAGCGTCGCCGGCTCGCGGCTGTCGTTGTCGCACACCACGATCTCGAGGTCGGGCCAGTCGGTCCGTGCCACCAGGCTCTCGACGCAGGTGCGCAGCAGGTCGACGCGGTCCCGGGTCGGGACGATCAGGCTCGCCCGCGGCGGCGGGTCCGGCAGCGGCCGGCGGAGCGCCTG
>NZ_QOWC01000313.1 GCF_003574465.1 Methylobacterium crusticola | reverse complement strand
TGCGCCGCGCCGGGACTGCGCGCTGCGCCGCCCGTCCGGAGAGGGTGAACGAGATGCCGCGCTCCGGCGCGTGAATTTCAGGCATCGCGGCACACCGAACCTTAAGGCCGCACCGGTTAAATGCACCCCGCACTTCTGGGGCATGGCGATGCAGACCTTCGATCGGACCGGTATCAGCAGACTCGAGCGGGGCCCCGACGGCGCGCGCCTCTCGCGCACCGAGGACATCCGGATCATCGTCACGCCGATGGCCGAGCAGCGGCCGGCGCGCGTCTCCTTCCTGCCGTGGGGCCTGAGGCTCTTCCTGAAGCTGGGCTTTGCCGGCTTCACGCTCCTCAGCATCTTCGTCCTGCCGAACTACCTCGACTGCCGAAGCCAGCGGGACACCGGCGCCTTCTACTACGGCATGACGGTGAGCGCCTGCACGCGGCAGAACGTCTGGAACCAGATCGGCAACACGCAGCGCCAGTTCGAGACCGTGGCCCGGGCGGTCGGCGCGCGGTGAGGCCCCGTGCGGGGCGGACGGCGTGCCGCGCCCTCGCGGCCGGGACCATCCGGGCCGGGCGGCGTTTGTCCGGCCCGCTCCGCCCCGGGGGACCTCCGCGGTGGCGGCCCCGACGGCCGCGCGATCGTGGCGCTCGCCCTCGTGGCCGGCAGCGCGACCGCGGTCCCGGCCCGGGCCGGGAAGCGGGCGCTGCCACCGGCCGCCACGGCGCCGCCGCCTCGAGCCGCGAGACCGCGCCGGGCCGCGGCGGCCAGTCGGGCCGCGAGACCGCACAGTGCCGCAGCGGCCGCGGCCCGGCGCCGCCACATGCCTGCTCTTCCCGGGCCGAGCCTGTCTTGCCGGGGGTTCGTGCCTTAAGTACGGGGCGGTGACCCGGAACGAGGACGAATCCCCGATGTTTCCCGACGTTCGACTGCACATCGCCGGTGAGTGGCGCGGCGGCGGCAGCCGCCAGACCATGCCGATCCTCAACCCCGCCACGGGCGAGACCCTGAGCCAGCTCGCGGTGGCGACGCGCGAGGATCTCGACGCGGCGCTCGCGGCCGCCGAGCGCGGCTTCAAGGCCTGGCGCACCGTCTCGGCCTTCGAGCGCAGCAAGGTTCTGCGCAAGGCCGCCGACCTGCTGCGCTCCCGCGCCGACGAGATCGCCCGGATCATGACCCTGGAGCAGGGCAAGCCCCTGGCCGAGGCCAAGGGCGAGGTGCTCGGCGGCGCCGACACGATGGACTGGTTCGCCGAGGAGGGCCGGCGCGCCTACGGCCGGGTGATCCCGGCCCGGGCCGAGGGCGTGCTCCAGCTCGTGATCCGCGAGCCGGTCGGGCCGGTGGCGGCCTTCACGCCCTGGAACTTCCCGATCAACCAGGCCGTGCGCAAGGTCTCGGCGGCGCTGTGCACCGGCTGCTCGGTGATCCTCAAGGGGCCGGAGGACACCCCGGCGAGCTGCGCGGCCCTGGTGCAGGCGCTCCTCGACGCCGGCATCCCGGGCGACGCCCTCGGCCTCGTCTTCGGCGACCCGGCCGAGATCTCGTCCTACCTGATCCCGCACCCGGTCATCCGCAAGATGTCGTTCACCGGCTCGACGGCGATCGGCAAGGAGCTCGCGGCGCTCGCCGGCCGCCACATGAAGCGGGCCACCATGGAGCTCGGCGGCCACGCGCCGGCGATCGTGTTCGGCGATGCGGACGTGGCGAAGGCCGTGCAGGTGCTGGGCGCGAACAAGTTCCGCAACGCCGGCCAGGTCTGCGTCGCGCCGACCCGCTTCCTCGTGCACGATTCGGTGTTCGACCGGTTCGTGGACGGCTTCGTGGGCTTCTCGCGCGAGCTCAAGGTCGGCGACGGCCTCGAGCAGGGGGTGCGGATGGGCCCGCTCGCCCACGGCCGCCGCATCGAGGCGATGGAGGCCTTCGTGGCCGATGCCGAGGAGAAGGGCGCCCAGCTCCGCACCGGCGGCAAGCGCATCGGCAACCAGGGCAACTTCTTCGAGCCCACGGTCTTCACCGACGTGCCGCTCGAGGCCCGGATCATGAACGAGGAGCCCTTCGGGCCGATCGCGGCGATCCAGCGCTTCTCGGACGACGAGGAGGCTTTCGCGGAGGCCAACCGCCTGCCCTACGGGCTGGCCGCCTACGCCTACACCCGCTCGGCCGAGACGGCGACCAAGCTCGCGACGCGCGTCGAGAGCGGCATGATGTCGATCAACCACCACGGCATCGCCCTGCCCGAGACGCCCTTCGGCGGCGTCAAGGATTCGGGCTACGGCAGCGAGGGCGGCACCGAGGCGATCGAGGGCTACCTCAACACCAAGTTCGTGACCCAGGCGGGCTTCTGACACCGACCGGGGCCGGCCGCCGCCGGCCCCGGTTCCGGGCGATTTTGGGGTTGCCAAGCCCCGACGGACCCTCTAGATCACGGCTCCACCGGCCGAGGCCTCGAGGCCTCCCGGTCAGGCGCCCGTAGCTCAGCTGGATAGAGCACCAGACTACGAATCTGGGGGTCAGAGGTTCGAATCCTTTCGGGCGCGCCATTCCATTTTCACCGCTAAAAAAATCTCCTAAGACCTTGAATGGCAAGGTCATTTCTGGAGTTCTAAATCCTTCCCCGCGCTTGTAGCGAAGGCGATGGGCAAAGGTGAGTTTCAGGACCGCACGGCGGTCGTCAATCTGCCCGGTACTCCATAAATTCCAAGGGCTTGCGACAAACGCGAGGCCCGTTATAACTCGCCGATCAAAATCGCCGCGCGGTGTCGCTGCGGTCTCGATTTTCTCGCGCAGAAGCAGCTTGTCGCTTTCGAGCCGCTGCACCTTTTCCTCAAGTGCGCGCATGACTGCCGGGACGGTCGTCTCGACAATGCGTTCGACCGCTTGGTCGATCTGCTCTTCGAGAGCGGCGAGGCTCGCCTTGAGCGCCTTCGTCTCGGCGGCCACGTTGACCTGTTTCCGCTGCCATAGCTCCTTCAGCATGGCGGTTGCCAGGTCGAGCATCTGCGGCTGCGGCTCGGCGGTTTTCAGGATCGCCTCGAACTCGCCCTCGATGACGCCGCGGCGGATCGTTTTGCCGTAGCTGGCGCAACCTTTCTTCGGGCACTGGTAATAGGCGTGCCGCTTCTTCGCGGCGCAGCCGCTGATCGACCAGCAGGCCGTCAGCGGCCCCTCGCAGTCGTCGCATAGCACGAAGCCGCGGAGCGGGAAGTCCTGGCTCAAATCGGTCCGGTAAGAGATACGCAGGCCGTTGAGCCGGTCCTGGACACGCTGGAACGTCTCGTAAGAGATAAGCGGCTCATGGTGGCCCTTGCGCCGTTCGATTCCCCAGCACGGCGCTTCGACATATCCAGCATAGATCGGGTTGCGGAGCATATCGCCGACACGCTGGTGCGGAAGCTTGCCGCCCTTCGGCTTGGGATAGAGCGGGTGCTCTTCGACGAAGCGCGTCACATCGGCCTGCGACTCAAGCTGGCGCGAGACGTAGCGCTCGAACGCTTCCCGGACGACCGATGCCTGCGGCTCATGTGGCACGAGCATCCGCCCGTTGAAGCCAGGCACCCGGCCATACTTATAGCCGGAGGGCGCGGCGAAGATGGCGAAGCCGTTCGAAACGCGCGCCTGCATCCGGTTGAGCGTCTGCTCGCGGTTGTTGATGCGGTGATAGTCAGCGAAGGCGACAGTGACGTTTTCCATCAGCCGCGACGAAGAACGCTCGTCGAGCACGCCCGCGGGCGTCTCCAGGATCGCACCAAGCTTCGCTATCGTGCGCCGCAGATCGGCATGGAGGTAGAAGTCGCGCGTGAAACGATCGAGGTGGTCGAACACAATTCGGAAGCGCGCCGGTTTGCCTTTCTCGATGAAGGCAAGCATCGCGCGCAGGCCGGGACGCCGGCTCTCGCTGCCGGTCACTTTATCCCGGAAGACCTGGGCGACGCTGTAACCCATCCGCGCGCAGTAATCGCGCAGCCGCGTTTCCTGCGAAGCGAGGCCGTCGCCTTCGCGCTCCTGCTTCTTACTCGACACACGGCAGTAGATCAGCGCTGTAACGCCTTGTGCATCGATGGTTGGAAGGGTGAATTTCATGCTGGCCTCTTTGCGGTTTCGGGTTTCTCCGTGATCTGATTGTTTATTTTACACCGCTCGAATCACGAGCGGCGGCGTCAAAGACTGTGGCGGTAATCTGCCCCCAGCTTTCTGATGGCAAATCCATCTCAATGCACATCCGCGTCATGTCCCACAGGATGCGAAGCAGCTCGCTGGCTTGCGCTTCTGTAAGTTCAAGCCCTTCGAGATAGGGTAGATAGTCGGCTTCGTTGAAGTCGGCCATCGACGCGGGTGGCATCTCACTCTGGTTTCGAATGAGTTCAGAAATGCGGTCGCCTTCGTCCATTCTCATGGCCGTCCTCCTTCTTTGCGATGGGTCGGGATGCTTGGACTATACGCTAGGACGAGTTACTTTACAAGAATAAAATCCTATTCTCCGGGTTGAGGAACGGAGCGCGGAGTCATCGCTAGCCGTCATCAACATTCGCCTACACCTAGTTGACTTTCCATTAGGCCTATGCTGGACCTTCGCTTTTGAGAGTGTGTTTGGCTTTTTGCCACCCTTCTCGAAAGCTAAAGCATTTGATCCTTGGCAATCAAAGCTATGGCATCAACACTCACTCTACGGATGAAAGGTACGGAGAACGGCGGGGTCTGCAAGAGCGCCGAGCGGCGTGGAGCGACTGACTCGACCTGAGAGCGCGATGCGTGTGAGAGCAAAGCTGGCGTTTCCGTCGCTCAATTCTGACCGTCTGCCCTTCGGCCCTACGGCGCTTGGGGGAGCGCGGGCCTACGGGCAGACTATGTTTTCGCGTGTGATTTAGGGCAGTTGAATCTTGACGGCGGAGCCACGTCCGGGTGCTTATGAACGGGGCGGACAAACGCTGGGTTATTAAGGCGAAGCCATGCCGCAGATTGAGATTTCGCAGCAGGCCTATGACGCTCTGAAATTGGAGGTGGAGCGTTTGAACGCGCAGTTATGCGCCGACAAAGAGCACTCACCGGCGACGATCAAAGAGCTGGCAAGTGATTTCCTGATACATGCCTGCAACCCGTTCGAGGCTGATCCGCACGAGCCGGAAATTCCATTTTGAAGCGGTCTAGCTATACGAAGCCCATCAATGGCCACTGACCCACTGCGCACAGTTATGACGACCGAGGAGTTCTGGGCCCAGCCCAAGAACGCTTTGCCGGACTGGATGATTGCGCGCCGTCACTACATCGAGAGCCTGAACCTCCGGCTCGGTCCAGGCGGCACGATGCGGCTCGTCGAGCTGATTGGCGAGGCTGGCGGGCTTACACCGCCGGAAGCCAAGCCGTGGTTTGAGGTCGAACCGCATACCTGGCAGCGGATCGAGCGCATTCTATCCGCGATCCTGGCCAACCGACGCGATTTTGCTGTCGCGCTCCCCGCACATCTGGAACGATGGCTCACAGCACGGGAGGGGCCGACCATCTCGCTTTTCGAATAAGTTGATAAGGCGTTCGGAAGGCGATTTAGCAGAAAGTATGACTATAGGAGCGTCACACAAAACGCCTGCGCGATCCGAATTGAAATGCCCAATGCTTACAGGTGCCGGTCGAAATCCGTCCGGCCATGGAGGATGCGCACAACCTCGATCGCTTCGCCATTGAGCCGGTAAAAGGCGAGATGCGATCCGACCGGCAGCTTGAAGTAACCGGCTCGGATGTCCGAGGCGTCGCGGCCCTTCATGGTGCCGGTGGCAAGCCCGTCGAACCCGTCCACGATCAGCCGCACATAACGGTCGGCCTGGGCCTCATCCCAGCGCTTGGCAGTGTAGCGCCAGATGCCAGACAGATCGCGGCGGGCAGCAGCGGAGAGGCGGACCTTCACCTATTGCCCGGAAGGCTGGCGCATCGAAGCGAGAAAGCCGTCGGTATCGAATTCTTGGAAGTCGCCGCTCTCTTCGCCTTCAATCAAAGCCGCCCGCAGCGCACCGAGCTTGGCTTCGCGTTCTTCGAGAAGGCGCAAGCCTGCACGAACCACATCACTCGCCGAGCCATAGCGTCCGCCTTCGACCTGGCGATCGATGAACTGCGCGAAATGATCCCCGAGCGAGATCGACGTGTTGCGGGCCATGTGAATCCTCCAACCTCATGCTATACCAAAAATTGGTACAGGTCGAGAAAATGCGGTTGGGTCGCGGTAAGTCGCTAGGTGGCGGAACTGAGCAGGGCAGGCAGCGATTCGCGGGTCCCACAGGAGGCAACACATGGCACAGGACGACAGCTTCACCCTCGATCAATCGATCGCGGCCCAAAAGGCATTGCGGTCAGCACTAAATCTGCCCGAGGAAGTGTTTCCGGTCGAAGCGTTCGTTGGGATGGTGAGCGACGAGAGAGCTATACGGGAGATTGGGTGACGCGAGCGGCGTGAAGGCGGCGTATCG
>NZ_QOWC01000312.1 GCF_003574465.1 Methylobacterium crusticola | reverse complement strand
GGGCCGCGCGGGCTCAACGCCTGGGCTTGGAGCCGCCCGGCGGGGCCTTGGGGCCGCCCGGCGGGGCCTTGGAGCCGCCCGGCCGGGCTTTGGGCGCGCCCGGCCGCGTCTTGGGGCCGCCCGGGGGCCGCGCCTCCTCCTCCGTGCGGACCGCGATCCAGAGGACGTGGCGGCGGCCGCCGGCGCCGCCGTTCGCCCGCACCCGGATCTCCTCGACGGCGAAGCCCGAGCGCTGCAACCGGGCCTTGAAGGTCCGGTCCGGACCCTGCGACCACACGCCCAGGATGCCGCCCGGGCTCAGGGCGGCCCGCGCCTGCGCGAGGCCGGCGAGGTCGTAGAGCCGGTCGTTCTCCCGCCGCATCAGCCCCTCGGGACCGTTGTCGACGTCGAGGAGGATCGCGTCGTACCCGCCGCGCCCGGCCCGGATCAGGCTGCCGACGTCGGCCTCCCGCAGCTCCACGCGCGGGTCGTCCAGGCTCCCGGCGAAGAGGTGGGCGAGGGGCCCGCGGGCCCAGGCCGTCACCGCCGGGACGAGCTCCGCCACGACGACCTCGGCGTCCGGCTTCAGCTCCTCGAGGGCCGCCCGCAGGGTGAAGCCCATCCCGAGGCCGCCGATGAGCATCCTGGGGCGGCGGCGGTCCCTGAGGCGCGCGCAGGCGATCGCCGCCAGGGCCCGCTCGGACCCGCTGAGCCGGTTGTTCATCAGCTCGATCGACCCGACCACGATCGAGAACTCGTCGCCGCGCTGCATCAGGCGCAGGGCGGCGGCTTCCCCCGGCACGGCGCCGGTGTCGAGATGGACCCACGGAATCACGGATGCACTCCATTCAGGTCGGACGCGCGGGAAATGTGCGCGCGGGAAGTGTGCGCGCAGGAAATGTGCGCGCGGGAAGTGTGCGCGCAGGAAATGTTCGCGGGGGAAGCGCCCGCGCGGGAGCCGGCGGGGCCGCGCCCACCCGGACGGCGCCCGGCCCGGCGGACCGCAGGGTGCCGTGCCCGGACGGGTGGCGCCGATATGGGCGCTCGCGCGGCCTGCCGCGACCCGGCCGCCCGCGCCCGCGCTGCGGCCCCGCCGCGCAGGGCGGACGGAAATCCCGGCGCGACGGGGAGCGGGCGGCGTCATCCCGCCCGTTGAAGCACGCCCGGCCGCCCGCGCAAAGCGCTCCGGCCCGGGATTCCGCCGCGGACAAGGCGTCCCGCCCCGCCCCGGTTCCGATCTCGCGCAGTCCCGTGCCGGTCGACGCGCCCCGCACCGCGTCCTCCACAGATCAGGGGCCGATGGAGCGGGCCGCGTCGATCCCGTCTCGAGTGTGGCTGCAAAGTCATAGGTGGGGCCGCACGCTCAAGCTAGTCTGCCGGCAGAGAGTGACTCAAGACGAGGCGTCCGCCCGTGATCAAGAAGTTCATGCTTGCCGGCGTCGCCACGACGCTCCTCGCCGGGGCCGCCGCGGCCGCCGACCTGCCGCGGCGGGAAGCCCCGCCGCCGGTCTTCACCCCGGTGCCGGTGTTCACCTGGACCGGCTTCTACGCCGGCCTGCACACGGACTACGTCTTCACCGACAAGCAGCGCATCACCACGATCGGCAACGACACGACGCCGACGAACACCATCAACAACGTCGCCACCCTGCGGCGCGCGCCGGCGGTCCGCAACGAGCAGGACGGCCTCGCCAACATCGGCGGCGGCTTCGGCTACAATTACCAGTTCACGCCGGGCTCGGGCTTCGTCGTCGGCGTGCAGGCCGACTGGGCCTGGACCGACCTGCACAAGAACACGTTCTACCTCTCGCCCGTCCTCGATCCGAGCGCCTACCGGCAGGAGCTCGAGTGGCTCGGCACCGTCGTCGGCCGGGTCGGCTACGCCTTCGACCGGGTGTTCGTCTACGGCATGGGCGGCTTCGCCTACGGCAGCGTCCAGTACGACGCCAACTTCTACACGCAGGGCACCTCCAGCCGGCCCCTCGCCCTGGCGTATGCCGGCCGCTACAACGACATCGAGACCGGCTTCGCCTACGGCGGCGGCATCGAGTACGCCATCCCGACGGACAGCTTCCTCGCCCGCTTCAACCTGCTCAGCCTGGTCGGCATCCAGACCCAGGCCGTGACCATCAAGGCCGAGTACCTCCACTACGACCTCGGCCGCCGCAACGTGCTGGTGAACAACACCGGCCTCGTGCTGGCGGCGCCGCCGAACCCGCGCGGCTCCTACACCTCGCGCTTCCAGACCGAGGGCAACCTCGTGCGCGCGGGCTTCAGCTACAAGTTCAACGGCCTCTGACCGCCCGGCGCGCCGGACGGCGCGCCCCAGGACGCCCCGATCCCGGAAGACGCCGCGATCCCGCCGGCCGCCGTGCGCACCGCACGGCGGCCGGCGGCGCGTCGGGGGCCCGATCAGAACTCGATTCCCTCCTGCGCCTTCACGCCGGCGGCGAAGTGGTGCTTGACGAGCGTCATCTCGGTGACGAGGTCGGCCGCCGCCAGCAGCTCCGGCTTGGCGTTGCGCCCCGTCACCACGACGTGGAGGTCCGGCCGCCGCCCCGCCAGGGCGGCCACCACCTCGGCGAGCGGCAGGTAGTCGTAGCGCAGGGCGATGTTGAGCTCGTCGAGGATCACCAGGCGCACGCTCTCGTCCGCCATCAGCGCCCGCGCCCGCGCCCAGGCGGCCTCGGCGGCCGCGACGTCCCGGGCCCGGTCCTGGGTCTCCCAGGTGAACCCCTCCCCCATGGCGTGCCAGGCGACCCGGTCGCCGAAGGGGCCGAGGGCGAGGCGCTCCCCGGTCTCCCAGGCGCCCTTGATGAACTGCACCACGCCGACGCGCCAGCCGCGGCCGAGCGCCCGCAGCATCAGCCCGAACGCCGCCGTCGACTTGCCCTTCCCGGGGCCGGTATGGACGATCAGCAGCCCCTTCTCGATCGTCTTGCCCGCCACCTCGGCGTCCTGGACCGCCTTGCGCCGGGCCATCTTGGCCCGGTGGCGCGCGGCCTCCCCGTCGTCGCGGCTCATCGCCCCTCTCCCGTCGCCCGGGCCGCGCCCGGCCCCTCGCCCTTCACCGCCAGGGGCAGGCCCGCCACCATCAGCACCACCCGGTCGGCCACGGCCGCGAGGCGCTGGTGCAGCCGGCCGGCCTCGTCGCGGAACCGCCGCGCCAGCGCGTTGTCCGGCACGATGCCGAGCCCGACCTCGTTCGAGACCAGCACCAGCGGGCCGGCGGCCTCCGCGCAGGCGGCCACCAGGGCGTCGGTCTCGGCGGCGAGGTCGGCCCCGGCCAGCATCGCGTTCGTCAGCCACAGCGTCAGGCAGTCGACGAGGACGGGCCGCCCCGGCGGCACCGCGGCGAGCGCCCCCGCGAGGTCGCGGGGCGCGTCCACGGTCTCCCAGGGCCCGGAGCGCCGGGCGCGGTGGAGCGCGATGCGCGCGCGCATCTCCTCGTCGTAGCCCTGCGCCGTGGCGACGTAGCGCCAGGGGCCGGGCAGGGCCTCGATCAGGCCCTCGGCGTGCGCGCTCTTGCCCGAGCGCGCGCCGCCGAGCACCAGGGTCAGCCGCGCCGCGGTTCCGCGCTCCTGCGCCACCTCGATCCCTCCGCGGCGCGCCCCGCCGCGCCGGACGCATGGTGTCGGGGCCCGGCGCGCCGATTGCAAGCCCGGTTCCGACCCGCTAGGGTCCTGCCCGACGGTGCCTCGGCGACGAGGTGAAAAGGGAACGCGGTGGCGGGCGACGGCCCGGAAGCCGCGGCTGCCCCCGCAACTGTGAGCGGCACGACATCGATCCCTCGGGCCCGCCACCCGCCACTGGAGCGATCCGGGAAGGCGGCGGGCGCCAACGAGGCCGCGAGCCAGGAGACCTGCCGTCACCCGCTTCCTCTCGACGCCGCCGGCGGGGCGGCAGGAGTCACGTCATGGTCGCCATCACCCGGTCCCTTCCCACCACGCTCGCGGGCGAGCGCCTCGGCGCCGTCGTGCTGGCCGCCGCCCTCGGCCTCGGGCTGGTCTTCGTCTCGGGCTTCGCCCCCGTGGTGGCGCTGCACAACGCCGCGCACGACTGGCGCCACGCCCACAACTTTCCCTGCCATTGAGGCGACCGCCCGTCCGCCCCGGCGGACCCGACCCGGCCCTCTGACCGCGCCGCCCGGCTCTCCGGGCGGCTGTTTCCCGTGCAGGTGATCCCCAGATGACGAAGCGTCTGCTGTCGGCGGCCCTGGTCGCCGGCTTCCTGGCCGCGTGCGTGACCTCCGTGCTCCAGTTCGCCCTGACCTCGCCGCTGATCCTCGCGGCGGAGAAGTACGAGGAGCAGGCGGGGCTGGCGCCCGCCGGCCCGGGCCTCCCGGGCCTCCCGGGCAGCAACCCGGGCCTCCCGGGCAGCAACCCGGGCCTCCGGGGCGGCAACCCGCTGCTCGTCCTCGCCCATGCGGGCCACGATCATGCCCCCGAGGGCGCCGGCGCGGCGGCCGCCTGGCAGCCCGCCCCCGGCCTGCCCCGCATGGCCTTCACGGCGCTCGCCACCCTGGTGAGCGGGGTCGGCTACGCCCTGCTGCTCGGCGCGGTGCTCCTCGCCGACCGCCGGACCGTGACGTCCGGCGAGGCCCTGCGCTTCGCGGTCGGCGGCTTCCTGGCGGCGAGCCTCGCCCCGGCGGTCGGCCTGCCGCCCGAGCTCCCCGGCATGGCGGCGGCGGCTCTCGAGAGCCGCCAGGCCTGGTGGGCCGCCACCGTCGCGGCGACGGGGCTCGGCCTCTACCTCGCGGCGATCCGGCGCGGGCCGGCCGCCCTGGCGCTCGGCCTCGCCCTGATCGCCGCCCCGCACGTCTGGGGGGCGCCCCGGGCGCCCGAGGCCGCGAGCGCCCTGCCGGCCGCCTACGCGGCGCAGTTCGCCGCCCGCTCCCTCGCGGTGGCGTTCGCGTTCTGGGCGGTGCTCGGCCTCGGCTTCGGCTGGGCCTGGACCGCCCTGGGCTCCGGCCGGTCCGCCGCGCCGGGCACCGCGTGAGGGGCCGGCCGATGACGAACCCGACCGAGCCCGTGACGCTCTACGTCTGCACCGCCTGCCGGGACGCCGCCGACCCGGCCGACGGGCCGCGGGCCGGCGCCCGCCTGCTCGAGGCCCTCGCGGCCGCCCTGGCGGCGCGCCCGGCCGCTCCGGTCCGGATCGAGGCCGTCGAGTGCCTGTCCGTCTGCAAGCGGCCCTGCACGGTGGCGGTGGCGGCCCCGGGCCGCTGGACCTACGTCTACGGCGACCTCGACCCGCAGGCCTCCGCCGAGGTCATCCTCGACGGCATCGGCCTCTACGCCGCCGCGCCGGACGGCCTCGTGCCCTGGCGCGAGCGGCCGCAGGAATTCCGCAAGGGCGTCGTCGCCCGCATCCCCCCCGCGCCCGGCCGCCCCGTGGCCATCCCGCCTGGAGCAGCCTGACGCCATGACCGTCCTGAACAAGATCCCCTGCACCATCGTCACGGGCTTCCTGGGCGCCGGCAAGACGACGCTCGTGCGCCACGCCATCGCGCACAACGACGGCCGCCGCCTCGCCATCATCGTCAACGAGTTCGGCGACGTCGGCTTCGACGGCGCGCTGCTCGCCGAGTGCGGCGTGCCGGGCTGCGACGCGGGCTCGGTGGTGGAACTGCCCAACGGCTGCATCTGCTGCACCGTCGCGGACGACTTCGTGCCGGCCCTGAACACGCTCCTCGACCGGCCGGAGCCGCCCGAGCACATCCTGATCGAGACCTCCGGGCTCGCCCTGCCGAAGCCCCTGGTGCAGGCCTTCAACTGGCCGGCGATCCGCTCGCGCGTGACCGTGGACGGCGTCGTGGCGGTGGTGGACGGCCCGGCCGTCGCCGCCGGCGCCTTCGCGGACGACCCGGCGGCGCTCGCGGCCCAGCGCGCCGCCGACGCGAGCGTCGAGCACGAGAATCCCCTCGAGGAGGTGTTCGAGGACCAGCTCCTCTGCGCCGACCTCGTGGTGCTGAACAAGGCCGACCTCCTCGAGGCGGGCGACCGGGCCCGGGTCCGCGCCGAGGTGGAGGCGCACCTGCCCCGCGCCGTGAAGGTCGTCGAGACGGCGCACGGCGCCCTCGACCCCCGCGTGCTCCTCGGGCTCGGGGCCGCGGCGGAGAGCGACCTCGCGTCCCGCCCCTCGCACCACGAGATCGAGGCGGACCACGACCACGACGACTTCGAGAGCGTCGCCCTGCCGGTCCCGCCGGCCGGCTCGGCCGACGACCTCGCGGCCCGGGTGGGGCGGGCCGCCGAGGTCGCCGGCGTCCTGCGCATCAAGGGCTTCTGCGCCGTGCGCGACAAGCCGATGCGCCTCGTCGTCCAGGGCGTCGGCCGGCGCGTCGCGCACCATTACGACCGCCCCTGGCGCCCGGGCGAGCACCCGGACGGCACCCTGGTGGTCATCGGGCTCGCGGGCTTCGACCGGGCGGCCGTCGCGGCGGCCCTGAAGGGATAGCGGGATGGGTGCGCGGGAGACCGGGCGGCGCCCGCCCGGGGAGGCGCGGCCGCCCCCCCGGCCGGGAGCGGGCGGGCCGCGCCCGGCGGAGCCGCCGGTGCGG
>NZ_QOWC01000311.1 GCF_003574465.1 Methylobacterium crusticola | reverse complement strand
CGCCGGGGCGCGCGGGCCGCCGGCCGCGCCCCGGGGAGCGGCGCGTGAGCGCGGTCGCGGTCGTCGGCCTCGCCTGCCGCCTGCCCGGCGCCGACTCGCCGGAGGCGTACTGGCGCCTGCTCGTCGCCGGCCGGGAGGGAATCCGCCGCCTCGACCCCGCGGAGCTCGCGGCCGCCGGCGTCGGCGCGGAGGCCGACGCGCCCGGCTACGTCGCCGCCAAGGGCGTGCTCGACGGGGCGGACGCCTTCGACGCCGCCTTCTTCGGGTTCAGCCCCCGCGAGGCGGCCCTGCTCGACCCCCAGCAGCGCGTCTTCGTCGAGTGCGCCTGGGCCGCCCTCGAGGATGCCGGCTACGCGCCGAGGGAGACCGGCGGCGCCGTCGGGGTCTTCGCCGGCAGCATCCTGAGCACCTACCTCCTGCAGAACCTGTGGCCGAACCGCCGGCTGGTCGAGGAGGCCGGGGCGTTCCCGATGGCGGTCGGGAACGACCCGACCTTCCTGGCGACCCGGGCGTCCTACCTCCTCGACCTGAGGGGGCCGAGCGTCAGCGTCGGCACCGCCTGCTCGACGTCCCTCGTCGCGGTCCACCTCGCCTGCCAGAGCCTCCTCGCCCACGAGTGCGACATGGCGCTCGCCGGCGGCGTCTCGGTCCACCTGCCGCTCACCGCGGGCTACCGCTACCGGGAGGGCGGCATCCTCTCGCCCGACGGCCATTGCCGGCCCCTCGGCGCCGCGGCCCGGGGCACGGTGGCGAGCGACGGCGTCGGCACGGTGGTGCTCAAGCGCCTCGACGACGCCCTCCGGGACCGGGACTGCGTCCGGGCCGTGATCCTGGGCTCGGCCGTCAACAACGACGGCGCCGGCAAGGTCGGCTTCACGGCGCCCGGAATCGCCCCGCAGGCGCGGGTGATCGCCGAGGCGCTCGCCGTCGCGGGCGTCGCGCCCGCCTCCGTGGCGATGCTGGAGGCCCACGCCGCCGGGACCGCGCTCGGCGACCCGATCGAGGTCGCGGCCCTGGCGGAGGTCTTCGAGGGCGCCCCGGGGCCGGTCTGGCTCGGCTCGGTCAAGGGCAACATCGGCCACGTCGACGCGGCGGCGGGCATCGCCGGCCTGATCAAGGCGGTGCTCGCCGTGCAGCACCGCACCGTCCCGCCGAGCCTGCACGCCCCCGCGCCCGAGGAGCGCGGCGCCCTCGCGGGCACGCCGTCCCGGGTGCCGGACACGCCGCCCCGGGTGCCCGGGACACCGTTCGGGCTGCCGGGCACGCCGTTCCGGGTGCCGGGGACGCCGCAGGCCCATGCCGGTCCGGCGCCGATGCGGGCGGGGATCAGCGCCTTCGGCATCGGCGGCACCAACGTCCACGTGGTGATCGAGGAGCCCCCGGCCGCCCCCGCGGCCCCGGCGGCGCCGCGGCCCGAGCTCCTGATGCTGTCGGCCCGCACCCCGGCCGCGCTCGAGGCCGCGACCGCGCGGCTCGCGGCGCACCTCGCGCGCCATCCCGGCCTGCCCCTCGCCGACGTCGCCCACACCCTGCGGGTCGGCCGGGGCGCGTTCGCGCTGCGGCGCGTCCTCGTCGCCGGGAGCACGCCCGAGGCCGCCGCCGCCCTGGAGGAGGCCGATCCCCGGTGCCTGCCGGCCGCCGCCGCGCCGGACGGGGGCGCGCCCGTGGCGTTCCTGTTCCCGGGCCTCGGCGACCACTATCCCGGCATGGGCTTCGAGCTCTACCGCGACGAGCCGGTCTTCCGGCGGGCGGTCGACGCCTGCGCCGACCTGCTGGCGGCCCACCGCGACGGCGATATCCGCGACGCGCTCTACCCGGGCCGCGCCTGGGCGCGGCCGGACGGGGAGGCCCCGGAGGCCCCGGAGGCCTCAGAGGCCTCGGACGCCTCAGAGGCCCCGCCCGGCGCCGGGCGGATCGACCTGCGCGCCATGCTGGGCCGCGGCGCCGGGCCGGCCCCGCCGGCCGAAGGCCCGGCGGACGGCCAGCCGATGATCTTCGTCACCGAGTACGCCCTGGCCCGCCTGCTCATGAGCTGGGGCCTCGTCCCGGAGGCGATGCTCGGCTACTCCATCGGCGAGCTCGTGGCGGCCTGCCTCGCCGACGTGTTCACGCTCCCGGCGGCGCTCGGCCTCGTGGCCGGCCGGGCGCGGCTGATCGCCGGGCGGGTCGGGCCCGGCCTGATGCTGGCGGTGCCCCTGGGCGAGGCGGCCCTGCGGGCCCGCCTGCCGGCCGGCACGGACCTCGCGGCCGTGAACGGCGCCGGCCTCTGCATCGCCTCGGGCGCGCTCGAGGGCATCGCCGCCCTCGAGCGCGCCCTCCTGGCGGACGGCGTCGCCTGCCGCCGCCTCCCCGCCACCCACGCCTACCACTCGGCCATGATGGACCCGATCGTGCCCGACCTCGCCGCGCTCGTGGCGCTGGCCGGGCCGCGGCCGCCCCGCATCCCCTGCCTCTCCTGCGTCACCGGCGACTGGCTCACCGACGCCGAGGCCACGGATCCGGACTACTGGGCGCGTCACCTCTCCCGCACCGTGCGCCTCCGGGACGGCCTCGCGCGCCTGCTCGACGACCCGGAGCGCATCCTGCTGGAGGTGGGGCCGGGCCAGGCCCTGACCGCCCAGGTCGTCGCCGAGCGGGCGCGCCGGCCCGGGAGCCGCAACCCGGCCATCCCGACCCTGCGCTGGTCCTACGGCCCCGATTCCGAGCGCGTGGTGCTGCTGCGCGGCCTCGGCCGGCTCTGGCAGGCGGGTGCTCCCCTCGACCGGGCGCGCCTCCTCGCCCGCGAGGGCCCGGGCGGGGAGGCCCGCGGGGGCCCCCGCCGGGTGCCGCTGCCGACCTATCCCTTCGAGCGCCGGCGCCACTGGATCGATCCGCCCGGTCCCGCGGCGGCGCCCGAAGCGCCGCCCGAGGCGCGCCGGCCCCTCGGCGAGTGGGTCCACCTGCCGTGCTGGCGGCCCTCCATCGCCCGACCGGACCCGGCCGCCGGGATGGCCGGGTCGGGGCCGGCCGGCGGGATGGCCGGGCCCTGGCTCGTGCTCCTCGACCGCGAGGGCGTCGGCGCGGCGCTCGCGGGGCGCCTGCCCGGCGCCGTCGTGGCGGTGGCGCAGGGCGCGCGCACCGATCTCGGCGGGGAGGCCTGCACCCTCGACCCGTCGGACCCCGACGCCTACCGCGCCCTCGCCCGCACCCTGCGCCGGCGCGGCGCGATGCCCCGCCGGGTCGTGCACCTCTGGTCGCTGGCGCCGGCGGGCGCCGCCGCCCCGTCCCGGGCCCGCTTCGCGGCCGCCCAGGCGACGGGATTCCACGCCCTGATGCAGCTCCTCCAGGCGCTCTGGGCGGAGGGGCAGGCCGGCCCCCTGCGGGTCGACGTCGCGGCGAGCGGCCTCTTCGACGTCACCGGGCGCGAGGCGCTGGCCCCCGAGCGGGCGACCCTCCTCGGCCCCGTGCTGGTGGCGCCCCAGGAGCGGCCGGGCCTCGCCTGCCGCCTGCTCGACGTCGAGGACCCGGGCGCGCCGGACCTGCCCGCGCTGATCCTCGCCGAGCTCGCCGCCCGTCCCGACGCGCCGGCCGTGGCCCTGCGCCAGGGACGGCGGTTCGTGCAGGCGCACGCGCCGGTGCGCCTCGACGCGCCGGCCGGCCCGCCGTTCCGCGAGCGCGGGGTCTACCTCGTCACCGGCGGCCTCGGGGGCGTCGGGCTCGCCCTCGCGCGCCACCTCGCCGACGCCGTCCGGGCCCGGCTGGTGCTCCTCGGCCGCACCGCGCTGCCCGACCGCGCCGCCTGGCCGCGCCGCTTCGGCGGCGACGCCTCGGCCGAGGCCGGCGACCCGCGGGTCCGCGACCTCGTCCGGCAGGTGATCGCGCTCGAGGCGCGCGGCGCCGAGGTCCTGACGCTCGCCGCCGACGTCGCCGACGAGGACGCCCTGGCGCGGGCGCTCGCGGCGGCCGAGGCCCGCTTCGGCGCGCTCCACGGCGTCTTCCACTGCGCCGGCAGCGTCGGGCCGCAGGCGTTCCGGGAGATCGCGCGGGCGAGCCCCGCCGACGCCGAGGCGCAGTTCGCCGCCAAGGCCTACGGCACCCTGGCCCTCGACCGGGCGCTCGCCGGCCGGACGCTCGACTTCTGCGCCCTCGCCTCGTCCCTCTCGGGCGTGCTCGGCGGCCTCGGCTTCTCGGGCTACGCGGCCGCCAACCTCTTCCTCGACGCCTTCGCGCCGGCCAGGCGCCGCGCCGGCGGGACGCCCTGGATCAGCATCGCCTGGGACAGCTGGCGCCTGCCGGAGCGCCGGGGCGCGGTCGAGGGGCTCGGCGCCACGGTGAGCGGCTTCGGGATGGCGCCGGAGGAGGGGGCCGAGATCTGCGCCCGCATCCTGGGGCTGCGGGCGGAGCCCCGGGCGGTGGTGTCGACCGGCGACCTCGCGGGCCGCCTCGCCCAGTGGGTGACGCGGGAGGAGGCGCCCGCGCCGGCGCCCCTCGCCCCGCACGCGCGGCCGGACCTGCGCCTCCCCTACGCGGCTCCCCGGGGCGAGGTGGAGGAGGCCCTGGCGGCGATCTGGAGCGAGCTGTTCGCCGTCGCGCCGATCGGCATCCACGACAACTTCTTCGAGCTCGGCGGCCACTCGCTGCTGGCGACCCAGCTCAACGCCCGCATCGCGGCCCGCCTCGGGGTCGAGATGTCCCTCGCGGCCCTGCTCCAGGCCCCCACCGTCGCGGCGCTCGCGCCCGCCGTCGTCGCCGCCAAGGCGGCGCGGGCGGACCCCGAGGCCCTGGCGCGGATCCTGGCCGAGCTCGGCGGGCTCCCGGCCGACGACCCCGCCCGGCCCGGGCCGCGCGGCCCCGACACCCAGGCGGCAGGCCCATGACCGATTCCGTCTCGCGCATCCGGGAGCTGTCCCCGGCGCAACGCGACCTGCTGCTGCGGCGCCTCGCGGGCCTCGAACCGCCCGCGCCGGGGCCGGCCGCCCCGGACGGGCCGGCCGGCCCGGACGGCGCGCCGCCCCTGACCTTCGCGCAGGAGCGGCAATGGTTCCTCGACCGGCTCTCGCCGGGCGATCCGGCCTTCATCATCACCGGGGCCCTGCGGCTCGACGGGCGCCTGTCGGCCGCGGCGCTGTCGGCCGCCCTCGACGCCATCGTGGCCCGCCACGAGCCCCTCCGGGCGCGCTTCGCGGCCGGGCCGGAGGGGGTGGTCCAGGCCGTCGCCCCGCCGGCGCCCCTGCCCGTCGCGCGGGTCGACCTCGCGGGGCAGCCCCCCGCCGCCCGCGAGGCGGCGTACCGGCGGCTCTACGCCGAGGAGACCCGGCGCGGGTTCGACCTCGCCGCCGACCGGCTGGTGCGGGCGACCCTGGTCGCCCTGTCGGAGACCGAGCACGTCCTGGTCTTCAGCCTGCACCACATCGTGTCGGACGGCTGGTCCCTCGGCGTGCTCCTGGAGGAGCTGGCGCGGCTCTACGCCGCCCACGTGCGCGGGGTGCCGCCGGACCTGGCGCCCCTGACCCTGAGCTACGGCGCCTTCGCGGCCTGGCAGCGCCGGCGCCTCGCGGGCGGCGCCCTCGCGCGCGGGCTCGCCTACTGGCGGGGGCAGCTCGCCGCGCCGCCGCCGGTGCTCGAGCTGCCCCCCGACCGCGCCCCCGGGGCCGGCCCGGGCCGCGACCGCGCCGGCGCGGCCTGCGCGGTGCGCCTCGACCGGGCCCTGCGGCGCGACCTCGAGGCCCTGAGCCTGTCCCACGAGTGCTCCCTGTTCGTGACGCTGGTCGCGTCCTTCATGGTGCTGCTGATGCGGCTCTCCGGGCAGGAGGACGTGCTGGTCGGCGCGCCGGTGAGCGGGCGCATCCGGGTCGAGACCGAGGGGCTGATCGGCCTCTTCCTCAACACCGTGGGGTTGCGGGCCCGGCTCACCCCGGACATGACGGCCCGGGAGGCCCTGGCGCGGGTCCGCGCCGCGGTGCTGGAGGCGCTCGAGCACCACGAGGTGCCCTTCGAGCGCGTGGTGCAGGACGTCGCCCCCGAGCGCGGCCCCGGCCGCCACCCGCTGTTCGAGACCTTCTTCAACTACACCCCGAGCCCGCCCCGCAGCCTCGACCTGCCCGACCTGCGCGCGACCTACGAGGCGCCGCCGGCGATGCGCTCGGAATTCGCCATGGTGCTGTACGTCACCGAGTGGGAGGGCGCCCTCGACCTGAGGCTCGTCTACCAGGCCGCCCGCTACACCGAGGCCCGCGCGGCCGCGCTCCTCGCCCAGTTCGAGGCGGTGCTGCGCCAGGTCGCCGGCGACCCGGGCCTGCGGCTCGGCCGCATCGACCTCGCGAGCCCGGGCGGGATCCTGCCCGACCCGGCCGCGCCCCTGCTCCGGCCGGCGCAGGAGCCCGTCCCGGCGGCCATCGCCCGCTGGGCGGCGGCGGCGCCGGAGGCGCCCGCGGTGGCGCAGGACGAGGTCGTGCTGAGCTACGCGGCCCTCACGGCCCGCGCCGCCGCGGCGGCCGGGCGGCTCGTCCGCGCCGGCCTCGCGCCCGGGGACGTGGTGGCGGTGGAGGGCCCGCGCTGCCCCGGCCTCGT
>NZ_KZ984660.1 GCF_003574465.1 Methylobacterium crusticola | reverse complement strand
CGCGCCGGCGCTCCGCGAGGCCGCCGAGGCGCCCCGCCCCGCCCCGCCGGCCGTCAAGCCCGTCCCCGCCCCCGTCAAGGCGGCCGCCGCCAAGCCCGCCGCCATCAGGCCCGCGGCGGGCTCCGAGAAGCCCGCGGCGGTCAGCGAAAAGCCCGCCGCCGAGAAGCGGATCGCCCACGCCGACAAGCCCGCCCCGAAGCCCGTGGCCCGGCGCGAGAAGCCGGAGGCGGCGCCCCGCCAGAAGACCGCCGCCGCGCGGGCCGACGAGCCGGCGCCGGCGCCGCAGGAGGCGGAGCCGACGCGGTTCCTCGGCCTGCCCGTGCCCGACCTCGCGCCGGCCGGCCGCGCGATCAAGGACACGGTCGACGCCGTCCTGTCCTTCCCGAGCCGGCTCTGACCCGGAAGGGTGTCCCGGCCGCCGCGACGGCCGGAGGGCGCCGCCGCGCCCCTCTCCGGCCCTCTCGGGCGCGGGCGCCGCTCAGGCGCCGCCCTCGGCGACCTCGAGCACGAGCCCGTCCCGGTGCGGGCGGCCGTACTCGTCCGCGGCCTCGACGGTGACCCGGTGCGTGCCCGGCCCGAGGTCGGGCGGCAGCCGGGCGGTCCAGAGGTGCGAGCACGGCTCGGCCTTGACCCAGGCCTTCCGGGTGGCGCCGTTGCGGGCGTAGAGGGCGGCCACGAAGGGATCGGGGCGGCGCACCCGCGTCATGGGGCGCAGCGGGCCCGACCCGACCCGGAACCCGACCCGGCTGCGCGGGCCGCCGTCGAACAGGTTCACCACCAGGTTGGTGCTGGCGACGCTCTCGGCCGGGATCGGCGAGCCGAACAGGTCGGCGAGCCGGGTATCCGGCAGCCGCGCCAGGTCGTCGGCGTGGAACTGGCTCTCGAGCACGATCCGCATCTGGCGGCCGGCATCGTCGCTCGCCGGGACGTAGCGGGTGGTGTAGCGCCGCCCGTCCGTGATGCTGAGCACGTGGTAGCCGTGCGGGGTTCCGTCGCGGCTGTCGGCGGTGGCGATGCCGCGCCGGTCGGGCGGGCCGCTCCACCACGAGCCCGAGACGGCGGTCAGGACGTGGTGATGGTGCGCGCCCTCGCCCTCGGCGCCGCGCCGCCCGGCCGGGTCGAGGTAGTGGTGCTCGGTGGTGTGGGTGTGCCCGGCGACGCTCAGGGCCGGCCGGCCCGCGAGGAGCCCCAGCAGCGCCGCCCGGTCGAGGGTGCTGAGAGCCGGGTCGTCCGAGCCGAGGTCGGTGACGAGGGGGATGTGCATCGCCACCACCACGAGGCGGTCGGGCGGCGTCTCCCGCAGGACGTTGGCCACGAAGGCGAGCTGCTGCTCGCCGATGCGGCCCTCGTAGCGCCCGCCCCGCGCCGGGGTGCCGGTGGCGGCCCCGAGGTAGTGCACGTTGTCGAGCATCAGGAACAGCACGCCCCCGTGGTTGAGGGCGTAGGAGGACGCGCCGTAGACGCGCTTGAAGGTCTCGCGGCTGTGGCGGGCGTCGGGAGCCTCGAGGTTCAGGTCGTGGTTGCCGCCGAGGTGGAACCACGGGATCCCGATCCGCCCGATGATCCGGTTCTGCCGCCCGTAGAGCGAGAGGTCGTCGAACAGCACGTCGCCGGTCGTCATCCCGAAGGCCGCCCCGGTGCCGAGCGCCCGGGCGACGGCGGTGTCGCGCACGAAGGACAATTCGGCCTGGCTCTCGGGCTGGGGATCGGTGAACAGCAGCACCTCGAAGTCCGGGCTCTCGGGGCGGCGGGTGAGCCCGAAATCCACCGAGGCCGGCAGCGGCCCGGTGGGCGCGATGCCGGGGTAGCGCAGGTTCAGCTCCGGCGGCGTGCCGGCGGGCTGGTGCAGGGTGGCGAAGCGGGGCAGGTTGTCGGCGTCGAGGGGCAGCGCGAAGCCGGTCGGCTTGATGACGAAGACCGCCGCCCCCTCGCTGACGGGCAGCCTGTAGCGCCCGTCCGGGCCGGTGCGCACCACCTCGCGGCCGTTGGAGACCAGCACNCCCCCGCCGGCCCTGGCCGGAGCGGTCCTCGTAGACGATCCCGGTGACCTCGGCGGCGGCGCTCGCGGCCGGCGCTGCCGGGGCGGCCGGCGCGTCCTCCGGCCGGGCGGCGCGGGGCGCCAGCGCGGCGGCGCCCGCCAGGGTGGCGGCGCCCGCCATGGTGGCGCGCCGCGTGAGGGTGATCCGCTCGCTCATCCGTTGCCTCCTGGGTTGCGGGACCAGGAGAACCACGCCTCCCTGACGGTCCGGTGACGCGCGGGCGAAGCGGCCCGCGCCCCTCGACGCGGCCCCGGCCTCCGGGGCGGCGCGCCGTCGGCGGCCTGCGGAGCGCTGCCCTAGTCGGGGCCCGGCTTGCCCCCGCGCAGGCGCTTGACCGCGCCGCGGCGGTCCTTCTCCTCCAGGCGCCGCCTCTTCGAGGCGAGCGTCGGGCGCGTCGCCCGGCGCGGGGTGGGCGGCACTGCCGCCTCGCGCACCAGGGCGGCCAGGCGCTCGCGGGCGTCGGCCCGGTTGCGCTCCTGGGTGCGGTGGCTCTGGGCCAGGATCACCAGGACGCCGTCCGCGGTCAGCCGCCGCCCGGCGAGCTTCATCAGCCGGACCGCCACGGCGTTGGGCAGGGAGGGCGAGCGGCGCACGTCGAAGCGCAGCTGCACCGCCGTCGCGACCTTGTTGACGTTCTGGCCGCCCGGGCCGGAGGCGCGCACGAAGCTCTCCTCCAGCTCCGCCTCGTCGAGGCTGATCGACGGCGTGCATTCGAGACTCACAGCGACCGCTCCCCTGCGTCCCGCACGCGCGACCCGCCGTGGCATCCCACGAATCGATCGTCCGCGCTACATCGGGGACGTGTCCGCTCCCCTCCCCGGCCTTCCGCCCGCCTTCGCCCAGTGGTTCGCGTCCCGCGGCTGGACGCCCCGCACGCACCAGCTCGACCTCCTGGCGGCCGCGCAGGCCGGGCGCTCGGCCCTGCTGGTGGCGCCGACCGGCGCCGGCAAGACCCTGGCGGGCTTCCTGCCGACGCTCGTCGCCCTGGCGGGGCGGGCCGGCACCGGCGGCCTGCACACGCTCTACGTCTCGCCCCTGAAGGCGCTCGCCGTCGACATCGCCCGCAACCTCGAGGCGCCGGTGAGCGGGATGGGCCTCGAGCCGGTGATCCGGATCGAGACCCGCACCGGCGACACGCCCGCCCACAAGCGCACCCGCCAGATCGCCCGGCCGCCGCACATCCTGCTCACGACCCCCGAGCAGCTCGCCCTGCTGATCGCCCACCGGGAGGCGGCGGAGCTGTTCGCGGGCCTCGCCCGGGTGGTGCTCGACGAGCTGCACGCCCTCGTGACCTCGAAGCGCGGCGACCTCCTCGCCCTCGCCCTCGCCCGGCTGCACCGGCTCGCCCCGGGGCTCGCCGCCACCGGCCTCTCCGCCACGGTGCGCGAGCCGGAGGCGCTCCAGCGCTACCTGGTGCCCCAGGCGCCGGAGCCGGGGCTCGCCGACCTGATCTGCGTCGCGGGCGGCGCCAAGGCGGACCTGCGCATGCTGGAGACCGGCCGCACCCTGCCCCTCGCCGGCCACACCGCCTGGCAGTCGATGCCGGCGGTCTACGACCTGATCCGCCGCCACCGCCTGGTGCTGGTCTTCGTCAACACCCGGCTCCAGGCGGAGTACACCTTCCAGGAGCTGTGGAACCTCAACGACGACGGGCTGCCGATCGCGCTCCACCACGGCTCCCTCGACGCGACGCAGCGCCGCCGGGTCGAGGCCGCCATGGCGGCGGGGTCGCTGCGCGCCGTGGTCTGCACCGCGACCCTCGACCTCGGCATCGACTGGGGCGACGTCGACCTCGTCGTGAACATCGGGGCGCCCAAGGGCGCGAGCCGGATCATGCAGCGCATCGGCCGCGCCAACCACCGCCTGGACGAGCCCTCCCGCGCCTACCTGGTGCCGGCCAACCGCTTCGAGATGCTGGAGTGCCGCGCCGCCCTCGACGCGGTCGAGGAGGCCGCCCAGGACACGCCGGACGCCCGGATCGGCGCGCCGGACGTGCTCGCCCAGCACGTGCTCGGCATGGCCTGCGCGGGCCCGTTCGCGGCGCGCGACCTCTACGACGAGGTCCGGAGCGCCAGCCCCTACGCGGACCTGACCGAGGCGGCGTTCGCGCAGGTCCTCGACTACGTCGCCACCGGCGGCTACGCCCTGCGCGCCTACGAGCGCTTCGCCAAGATCCTGCGCGGGCCGGACGGCCTCTGGCGCGTACGCGACGCCCGCACGGCCCAGGCCTACCGGATGAACGTCGGCACGATCATCGAGGCGGCCCGGGTCCGGGTGCGCCTCGCCCGCCAGAACCGCACCCGGCCCGGCCGCGTCCTGCCGGCGGGCGGGCGCGTGCTCGGCGAGATCGAGGAGGATTTCGCCGAGACCCTGACGGCCGGCGACACCTTCCTGTTCGCCGGCGAGGTGCTGCGCTTCGAGGGGCTGCACGAGGACGAGGCCCTGGTCACCCGCGGCCCCCCCGGCACCGACCCGGCCATCCCGAGCTACGCCGGGTCGAAGTTCCCGCTCTCGACCTTCCTGGCCGCGCGGGTGCGCGACCTCATCGCCGACCCGTTCGCGTGGGACCGCCTGCCGCGCCAGATCGCCGACTACCTCGCCCTCCAGGCCCGCCGCTCGGTCCTGCCCGGGCCGCGCGACCTCCTGGTCGAGACCTTCCCGCGGGCCGGGCGCCACTACCTGACCTGCTACCCCTTCGAGGGCCGCCTCGCCCACCAGACCCTCGGCATGCTCCTGACCCGGCGCCTGGAGCGGGCGCGGATGCGCCCGCTCGGCTTTGCCGCCAACGATTACGGCCTCGCGGTCTTCGGCTCCCGCGACCTCGCGGAGCGCGCCGGCGCGGAGCCGGGCTTCCTCGAGGCGCTGTTCGCGCAGGACATGCTCGGCGACGACCTCGAGGCCTGGCTCGACGAATCCGCCATGATGAAGCGCACCTTCCGGCAATGCGCGGTGATCGCCGGGCTCATCGAGCGCCGCCACCCGGGCCTGCGCAAGACCGGCCGGCAGGTCACGATCTCGACCGACCTGATCTACGACGTCCTGCGCCGGCACCAGCCCGACCACCTGCTGCTGCGGGCGGCGCGCCAGGATGCGGCAACCGGACTCCTCGACGTCGCCCGCCTCGGCGTGATGCTTGCCCGCATCCAGGGGCGAATCATCCACAAGGCCCTCGACCGGGTCTCGCCGCTCGCCGTGAACGTCATGCTCGAGATCGGGCGCGAGCGGGTCTACGGCGAGGGCGCCGACGAGATCCTGGCCGAGGCCGAGGCGGCGCTGCTCGACGAGGCGCTGCCCTAGACACCACCCCGGAGCGCCGCCCCGCTCCGCGACGAGGATCCGTGACCGTGGCGCTGCCGCTGAAGCTCGAGAAGACCCAGAAGATCCCGGGCGTGACGCTCGCCGGCGAAACCCTCGCGCTCGACCTCACGGGCGCGCTCTGGCTCCCGCACCACCGCACCCTGGTGGTCTCCGACCTGCACCTGGAGAAGGGCTCCTCCTTCGCGGCGCGCTCCGGCCAGTTCCTGCCGCCCTACGACACCCGCGAGACACTGGCGGCCCTGCACGAGGCCGTGGCCCGCCTCGACCCCGCCCGCGTGGTCGCCCTGGGCGACTCGTTCCACGACGCGCAGGGGCCGGAGCGGATGGACGAGGGCGACCGGGCGCTCGTCGCCGCCCTCCAGGAGGGCCGGGACTGGGTCTGGATCAGCGGCAACCACGACCGCGCCGTGCAGGACGGCGTCGGGGGCCGCTTCGCCGACGCGCTCCGCGTCGGCGCCCTGACGCTGCGCCACGAGCCCGCCCCGGACGCCGCTCCCGGCGAGGTCGCGGGCCACCTCCACCCGGTGGGCAAGGTGGCGATGCGCGGCCGGGCCGTGCGCCGGCGCTGCTTCGTCACCGACGGCCGGCGCCTGGTCATGCCGGCCTTCGGAGCCTTCACGGGGGGCCTCAACGTCAGGGCCGCCGCCTTCGAGCCGCTGTTTCCCGACGGGTTCACGGCGCACCTGCTCGGCGACGGCCGGGTCTTCGCCATCGGCCGGGCCACCCTGGCGCGGGACTGAGCGGGCGGCGCGGGACGCCGGGACACGGGCCGAGGCGGCCGGCGGGCGGCATCCGCGGCCGCGCCGCCGCGACTCCCCGGCCCGGCGCGGCGGCCATGTGCGGCGGCCATGCGCGGCGGCGGCGAGGATCGGGGTCGACGGGATCGCGTTCCCGGGCCGCGCCGCCGAATTCCACCGCAACGCCGGCGCGGCCGCCGGGATGCAGGTTCCGCTGCATTTTACTGATCGAAATCCATCGATTGTGATCGGCCCGATCAAGTTACGCTAGGTTATTCGGCTGCGGGTTGCCCCAAGCTAAGCTCGGGGTGATCGCCCCGGAAAGTCCTGATTAACACCTTCCCTGATAGAAAGTGCGGCAACAGCGAGATGAGACACCTCCGCGGCTCACTCACACCAGGGACATATCTATGCCCGTATTTAGTGGAATGAGCAACCGTAAGTTGCAATCCTTCAGCGTGTCCCAGGCCATCATCGAATTCGCGCTGGACGGCACCATCCTGGAGGCCAACGCCAACT
>NZ_QOWC01000308.1 GCF_003574465.1 Methylobacterium crusticola | reverse complement strand
CGCCCGGCGGCGATCCGGCGCCGGCGCCGGCCGGGCCGGCCGGACCGCATCCTCGTGGCGCCGGACCGGGTCTGGGTCGTGGCGACGAGCCGGCCGCGCTGGTCGGCCCGCGCCGCCCGCGACCTCGAGGCGGCCGGCATCGCGGCCTTCGAGCCGCGCGAGGAGATCGAGCTCGTCGCGCCGAGCGGGCGCCGCCGCCTCGTCCGCGTGCCGCTGCTCCACCGCACGCTCTTCGTCGGCCTGCGCGACGACGCCGAGCTGGCGCTGGTCGAGAGCCATCCGGGCATCGCGCAGGTGCTGTTCCGGGAGGGGCGCGCGGTGGTGATCGCGCCGGCGGTGCTCCAGGGCTTCGCCGACGCCATCACGGGCCACGGCGAGGACGGGGAGGCGGTGTCGGCGGTGCTGTTCGCGCTCGGCGAGACCGTCCGGGTGACCGCCGGGCCGCTGGCGCCGCTCACCGGCACGGTCGAGGCCGTCGACCCGGCCCGCCGCCGCTACCGCGTGGCGCTCGCCCTGTTCGGGCGCGAGACCCCGGTGGATCTCGGCGAGGAGCAGATCGAGCCGGCTTGAGCCGGGCGCGGCGCACCCCGGGCGGCCCCGGAGGGGCAGCGGCCGGCCCGGGCCGCGGTCCGCCGGCCGGTCAGTAGATCTTGTCCAGCATGTTGTCCGAATCCTCGAAGACCAGCAGGCCGGTCTTCGACGTGCTCGTCTCGAGGCTGGACTTGAACTCGACCAGCTTCTCGGAGAACCAGGCGGGATCGTGTCCCGCCCGCGCGCAGCTGCTGTTGCGCACGACCGTGTCGCCGCGAAGGACGGCCAGGCCGGCGGGCCGCGCGCAATCCCCCCCGACGCACTCGGTCAGCAGGTACCGGAACCGGCCCTGATCGAACCAGACCTGCCGGATCAGGGCCCGCGGGCTGGCCGGGGAGACCGTGCCCTTGAACCGGTGGCCGTTGCCGATCTCGGCCGCGTAGCTGGTCTCGATGCGCCCCGCGGTGCCGTACCGGTAGGTGATCCGCTCGATCGCCTCCTGCTTCGCCGTCGCGCACAGCGACACCGCCTTCGCGCCGAGCGAGCACGAGAACAGGACGTCCTCCGCGCCCTGGCAGAGGGAGGCGGCCTTCTGTCCGGCCGCCGGGCCCGCCGCCGACAGGCACAGGATCGCGGCCGCGACGCCGCGGGCCCTACTTGAAGACGCTGTAGGCCGACTTGAAGTGCTCGCAGCGCGCCTTGTAGCTCTTGGTGTGCTTGTTGATGACACGCGTGATCCGGTCGACGTCGTCATCGGTGTGGCCCCTGTCCGCCAGCAGATGAAGCTTGTGCTGCGCCCAGTAGCAAACCGCCGAGCGCAGGCTGTAGGGGAAGTCGCCCACCAGATCCGGCTTCGCCACGAAGCTGATGTAATTCGACGTATTTGCGATGTCCTCGACGTACAGGGCGGCATATTGTTGGGTGATCTGCGAATAGGTGCTGCGCCCGGTGACCTGGATGAGGCCGCGTCCGCGGAAGTTCCAGCCGTCCCCGCTCTCGGCGTTGCCGTTGCCGTTCCGCCCGGCATAGGCCTTGTTGGCGATGTCCTGCTGCCTGGCGGCGCGGGTGATCCTGCGCGTCCTGGGATCGCGCTCGTACCCGTCCTCCTCGGCCTCCTTCTTGTGAAGCTTGTAGTAGAGGAACAGGTGCAGGCCGTCCGGGCTGTAGGACAGGCTCTCGACCGTCGCCTCGAGGCCCGGCCCGCTCTCCTCCCGCAACTGCGCGAAGAAGTGCGCCTTCCGCAGCGGGCTGCCGAGGCCGTACTTGGTCAGGTTCCGGTTGAGCTCGCCCGCGACCTGCTGGAGGTACTCGTCGCCGGCCTTGGGAAACAGCCGCTTCAGCTGCTTCTGCGTGATGGCGCTCCGCCCCGCGGCGGTCGTGGACGCGCCCGAGCCCCCGAACCCGTCGGAGAGGCGGCAGCCGTCCTGCAGCTTGAGGTAATACTGGATGATGGTGTGGTTCGATAAGTGCTCGATCCGCAGGACGTCCGAGCACGCGAGGCGGATCTTCCGCATCAGGTGATCGTCGCCGAGCGCGAGCCTGAGCGCCTGGTCCGTCGGCCCGGCAGCCTGCCTGTGCTCGGTGAGGGCGTGGCCGAGCCGGGACGAGATCGGATGCTTCCTCATGGGCTCACCTGCTCTGCCGCGAGGTCGGGCCTCACGCCCCGCCGATCCCGCCGCGTCGACGGGCGGCCGGACACGGCCGCCGCGGCGGCGCGCGAGGGACCGTCCTCCCGGCGCGCGACGCATGGCTGGAGCATAGACCGGGGGCGTTCCCGGCGCCACCCGGGCCGGCCCCGCCGGCCCAGGCAGCACCGCACCGTCCATTCCCCTGCGGCATCGCCGTTCCGGAAAAGAACGTTTGACGAACATACGCGGAACAGCTATCAGAGGGACAGGTTATCCAGGTCTGCGGCCCGCCTCTTCGGCAAGCCGCTCGACTGCCTCGCCCCGCGAGGATGTGTCCCTGGACCCGGCCCACGGCATCACCGAGGCGACGGGCGGCTCGTGCCCCGGCTCCTGCTCCGGCACGGGCTTGCGCGACGCTCGAGGGAAGGCGGGGCCGACGGATCATGGCGCGGCGGATCATCGATTGGGCGGGGATCGAGGCGGCCTGGCGCGAGGCGCCGGGCTCGGTCCGGGAGATCGCCCGCCGGTTCGGCGTGAGCCACTCCGCGATCCTGCGCCGCGCCCGGACGGGGGCGTGGGAGGCTCGCGCGGGAGCCGCGCCGCGGCGCCCTCCCGCCGGCGCCGGGACCGTCGCGGTCGCCGGGGGCGGTCTTCCGGCGCGCGAGCGGGTGGTCGGCGGGCACCGGGCGGTGGTGGCTCGGGGCGCCGTCCTGACGCTCCAGCTCCTCGACGAGCTCCTCGCCGCCTCGGCGGGGATCGGCGAGGTCGAGGCCCTGATCGCCGCGGCGGCGCAGGACGAGGCCGGGCGCGCCGCCCTGGAGCGGGCCATGTCGCTGCCGAAGCGCACGGCCGCCCTGCGGGACCTCGCCGCGGCGGCGCGGCTCTGGATCGTCCTCGAGCGGCAGGCCTGGGGCCTCGACGGCAAGGGGCAGGACGGCAAGGCTGGTGACGACCCCGATCTCCCGGACCCCGCGGCCGCGCTCCGGCTCCTCGACGGCGAGCAGCGCGCGCAGCTCCGGCGCATCGCCGAGGTCCTGGCTGTCCGACCCCCCGGCGATCCTGCGGGCGCTTGACCGGCTCGACGCGGAGGAGAGCCTGGCGGGCTTCGTCCGCCGTGCCTGGCCGGTGATCGAGCCGGGCGCCGCCTACGTCGAGGGCTGGCACATCGGGGCGATCGCCGAGCACCTCGAGGCCGTCACGGCCGGGCAGATCACCCGGCTCCTCATCAACGTGCCGCCCGGCGCCATGAAGAGCCTCATGGCCGGCGTGTTCTGGCCCGCCTGGGAGTGGGGCCCGCGCAACCGGCCGTCCCTGCGCACCGTGGCGGTCTCCCACAGCCACCGCCTGGCACTGCGCGACAACCTGCGCACCCGCCGCCTCGTCACCTCGGACTGGTACCGGGCGCTCTGGGGCGACCGGGTCAGGCTCGCCCGCGACCAGAACCGCAAGCAGCGCTTCGAGACCACCGCCACGGGCCTGCGGGAGGCGGTGGCGGCGGGCTCGATCACGGGCTCGCGCGGCGACCGGGTGGTGCTGGACGATCCCCTCTCGGTCGCGGGCGCCGACTCGGAGCGCGTGCGCGAGGCGGTGAACCGCTGGTTCCTGGAAGCCGTGCCGACGCGCCTCAACGACCCCCTCCGCTCCGCCATCGTGGTGATCATGCAGCGCCTGCACGAACGCGACCTCGCCGGCACCATCCTGGCGCGGGACCTCGGCTACGAGCACCTGATGCTGCCCATGGAGTTCGAGGCGGAGCGCGCCTGCGCGACCCGGATCGGGTTTCGCGACCCGCGCCGCCGGGAGGGCGAGCTGCTGTTTCCCGCCCGCTTCCCCCGCGCGGCGGTGGAGCGCGACAAGGCCGTGATGGGCCCCTACGCGGCGGCCGGCCAGTTCCAGCAGCGGCCGGCCCCGCGCGAGGGCGGCCTGTTCAAGCGGGCCTGGTTCCCGGTCGTCCGGGCGGCCCCGGCGGCCTGCGCCTGGGTGCGGGCCTGGGACCTCGCCGCGAGCGTGCCGCGGGCCGGCTGCCGGCCCGCCTGCACGGTGGGACTGAAGCTCGGGCGGGGGGAGGACGGGCGGCTCTACGTCGCCGACGTGCGCCGCGACCAGCTCTCGGCGGGGGGGCGTCGAGCGCCTGATCCTCGCCACCGCGGCCGGCGACGGCCCGGGCTGCCGCATCCTCCTGCCGCAGGATCCCGGCCAGGCCGGGAAGGCGCAGAGCCGGTACCTCGTCGGGCGCCTCGCCGGCTTCGACGCCCGGGCCACGCCCGAGAGCGGCGACAAGGCGACCCGGGCCGCGCCCGTCTCGGCCCAGGCCGAGGCCGGCAACCTCCTCCTCGTCGCCGGGGCCTGGAACGACGCGTTCCTGGACGAGCTCTGCGCCTTCCCGAACGGCGCCTACCTCGACCAGGTCGACGCCCTCTCGCGCGCCTTCTCGGCGCTGGCCCGGCCCGGATACGGCCTGCTCGGAGTCCTCTGATGTGGCTCGCCGACCGCCTCGCCAACCTCGTCTCGGGCCTCGGCGGCCCGCGGGACAAGAGCACCGGGAACCTGCACGTCCACGTGCCCCGCGCCCGGGCCGAGCTCGACGCGGCCTACCGGGACAACTGGCTCGCCCGCAAGGTCGTCGACATCGTGCCCTTCGACATGCTGCGCGAGTGGCGGGCCTGGCAGGCCCCGCCCGCGGAGGTCGCCGCCATCGAGGCCAGCGAGGCGCGGCTGCGCCTGCGCGGGACGCTGCTCCAGGCCCTGCGCCTCGCCCGCCTGCACGGGGGCGCGGCGCTCCTGATCGGCGACGGCGCGCCCGACCCCGCCGCGCCCCTCGTGCCGGAGGCGGTCGGGCAGGGGGGCCTGCGCTACCTCCACGTGCTGCCCCGCGGCGCGATCCAGGCCGGCGCGGTCGAGCGCGACCCGCTCTCGCCCTGGTTCGGCGAGCCCGCGCTCTACACGGTGTCGGGAGGCCAGACGGTCCATCCCTCGCGGGTGGTGCGCCTGCTGGGCGCGCCCCTGCCGGACGCGGCGGGGGACGGCTGGGGCGACAGCGTGCTCCAGGCGCTCCTCGAGGCCGTCGACCAGGCCACGGCGGCGGCGGCCCACATCGCCGCGATGCTGCCGGAGGCCAAGCAGGACGTGATCTCGGTGCCGGGCCTGTCGCAGCACCTCTCGACCGAGGACGGGACGCAGCGCCTCACCGAGCGCTTCGCCTACGCGGCCCGGATGAAGGGCCTGTTCGGGATGCTCCTCCTCGAGGGCGACGGCCGCAGCCCCGAGGGCGAGCGCTACCAGCAGAAGCAGATCGACTTCTCGGGCCTGCCCGAGGTGGCGCGCCTGTTCCTGCAGGTCGCCGCCGGGGCCGCCGACATCCCGGTGACCCGCCTCATCGGCCAGTCGCCCGCCGGCCTCAACGCCACCGGCGAATCCGACATCCGCAACTACTACGACCACGTCGCGGCCCGCCAGACCGTCGAGCTGACGCCCGCCATCGCGCGCCTCGACGCGCTCCTCGTGCGCGACGCCGTCGGCCGTCACGACGGCGCGATCCGGTACGCCTGGCGCCCCCTGGCGCAGGCGAGCGCGCGGGAGAAGGCGGAGGTCGGCCGCCTCAAGGCCGAGACCGCCGCGACCCTCGCCCGCGAGGGCCTGGTCCCGCCCGCGGTGCTCGCCGCCGGCGTCGAGGGCTGGCTCTCCGGCGCCGACCTGTTCCCGGGCATCGCCCCGGCCTTCGCCCGGCGGACGGCCTGAGCGGGGCCGCCCGGGCGGTCCGGGATCCCGCTCTCCCGCCCCCCCCGACCGGGAGCGGGCCGGCCCTTCGCCCCGCTCCCGGGGCGCCGGGCCTCCCACACGTGAGGGACACGATGCAGCTCTTCGACACGATCAGCCTCGGCCCGGCGGCCGAGATCGCGGGCGCGCGCCCGCTCCAGAACGGCGCCGTGGTGGTGCAGGCCCGGGCGGCGCGGGCCGGCAACGTCCAGGTCTACCGCGGCAGCGAGCTCGCCCGGCCGGACCTCGGCCTGGTCCGGGTCTACCGCGACCCGGACGAGATCTTCCGGGCCGAGTCCCTGCGCAGCTTCGGCCACAAGCCCGTCACCCTCGACCACCCGCCCGAAGCGGTGACGCCCCGGACCTGGCGGGGCGTCGCCCGGGGCCACGTCGGCGACGAGGTCCTGCGCGACGGCGAGTTCGTGCGCATCCCGATGCTGCTCGCGGATTCCGCCGCGATCGCGGCCGTGCAGGCGGGGCGGCGCGAGGTCTCGGTCGGCTACACCTGCGACCTCGACTGGACGCCGGGCCTCGCCCCCGACGGCAGCCCCTACGACGCCCGCCAGACCCGGGTGGTGGTCGACCACGTCGCCATCGTGGCGCAGGGCCGCGCCGGGCCGGGCTGCCGCATCGGCGACCGCGACCCCGCCGAGCTCGCGCGCCGCCTCGCCGAGGCGGAGGCGGCGCTCGCGCGGCGGGACGGCGAGATCGCCGCCCTGCGGGCGCAGGCTCCCGACGCCGCCGCCCTCGACGCCT
>NZ_KZ984659.1 GCF_003574465.1 Methylobacterium crusticola | reverse complement strand
CGCGGGCGCCGCAGCCCGCCGCGGGCGCCGCGCCTCAGCCGCCGGCGAGCCGCCCCTTGACCCACCCGCTCGCCTTGGCGAAGTCCATCCGCCCCGTGTACCGGCCCTTCAGGGCGGCGACGACCTTGCCCATGTCCTTGGGCGACGCGGCCCCGGTCTCCGCGATGGCGGCGTCGATGGCGGCGCGCACCTCGTCCTCGCTCATCTGGGCCGGCAGGAAGCTCGCCACGATGGCGGCCTCGTGCCGCTCGGCCTCGGCGAGTTCCGGGCGGCCGCCCTGCTCGTAGATCCCGGCCGACTCGTTGCGCTGCTTGATCATCTTCTGGAGCAGCGCGAGGATGTCCCCGTCGCCCGGCGCCTCCTTGCCGAGGCCGCGGGCCTCGATGTCCTTGTCCTTGACGGCGGCCTGGATCAGCCGGACGGTGGCGAGCTTCGCCTTGTCGCCGGCTTTCATGGCCTCCTTCATCTCGGCGGTCAGGCGCTCGCGCAGCAGCATGGCGGTCTCCAGTCTCCGTTGTGGCCGAGGCACTTGAGGGGGATGCCGGGCACCCCCACATTGACCGGGCCGGCGCCCGGCCCTTAAAGACGCCTGCCTCGAGTTCAAGACGCCCGTCCCGGGGACGGGCGCTCGGCCGCAAACGGCCGGGTTCGCCGCGACATAAGCGAGATCACGATCATGCTGCAAGACGACGGCGCGGCCGCTCCCGCGCAACCGGAAGGCTGGGCCGAGCCCGTCGCCACCGCGCTCCTGGTGCTGGCCGACGGCACGGTGCTGGAGGGGTTCGGCATCGGCGCCACCGGCGAGGCGGCCGGCGAGGTCTGCTTCAACACCGCCATGACCGGCTACCAGGAGATCCTGACGGACCCCTCCTACGCCGGCCAGATCGTCACCTTCACGTTCCCGCACATCGGCAACGTCGGCACCAACGACGAGGACCTCGAGAGCCTCGAGGCGGCGCCGGCCTCCGGCGTCTGCGGCGCCGTGATCGCGGCGGCCGTGACGGCCCCCTCGAACTGGCGCTCCTCGCGCCACCTCGACGCCTGGCTCAAGGCCCGCGGGATCATCGGCATCACGGGCATCGACACGCGGGCGCTGACGGCGCTGATCCGCGACCACGGCATGCCGAACGCGGTCCTGGCCAACGATCCCGACGGGCGCTTCGACCGCGAGGCCCTGAGGGCGCGCGCCGCCGGCCTGCCGGCCATGGAGGGCCTCGACCTCGTGCCGCCGGTGACGAGCCGCGCGGCCTCGGCCTGGGGCGAGACGGCCTGGGAGCACGGCGCCGGCTACGGCACGCGGGCGCCCGGCGAGGGCCTGCGGGTGGTGGCGATCGATTACGGCGTGAAGCGCAACATCCTGCGCCTGCTCGCCCGCGCCGGCTGCGACGTCACCGTGGTGCCGGCCACCGCCAAGGCCGAGGAGATCCTGGCGCTCGCGCCCGACGGCGTCTTCCTGTCGAACGGCCCCGGCGACCCCGCCGCCACCGGCGCCTACGCGGTGCCGGTGATCCGCGCCCTCCTGGACCGGAAGGTCCCGACCTTCGGCATCTGCCTCGGCCACCAGCTCATGGGCCTCGCCCTCGGCGGGCGCACCGTGAAGATGAGCCAGGGCCACCACGGCGCGAACCACCCGGTGAAGGACAAGACCACCGGCAAGGTCGAGATCGTGTCGATGAACCACGGCTTCGCGGTCGACCCGCAGAGCCTGCCCGACACCGCCGTCGAGACCCACGTCTCGCTGTTCGACGGCTCGAATTGCGGCCTGGCGCTGACCGACCGGCCGGCCTTCTCGGTGCAGCACCATCCGGAGGCCTCGCCCGGCCCGCAGGACAGCCACTACCTGTTCGACCGCTTCGTCAGCCTGATCCGCGAGACGAAGGGCACCAACGCCTGATCGGGCCCCGGGTTGCAACAAGCGGCCCGGCGTCACAAAAAACCCGAAGTCGCGGTCCAGCCTGCGAATCGCTCACCGCCCGCAGGCGACGACGAACCACGATCGTCGCGGGGCCGCGAACCGGGGCTTGCCAAGTGACACGCGACCACGCCGCCACCGACGCCTTCACGCGCCTGCACCGCGCGTTCACGTTCCACCTCGGCGTCGCCGTCGGCCTGGCCTGGGCCAGCGCGCTGCTCGCGGCCTGCTACGCGCCGTGGGTGCGCAACATCCGCCCGCTGCTCGATCCGGCGGGCAGCGGCCGCGTCGAGAGCACGTGGTCGTTCCTGTTCGCGCTGCCGGTGGTGCTGACGCTCGCCTGGCTCGGCTCGGTCTACGGCCGCGAGATGCTGCGCCAGTTCCGCACCCTGCCGAGCGACGCCGCCGAGTTCGCCCTCGCGGCCCTCGTGGCCTTCGGAGTGTTCTACCTCGCGGTCGACCGCGCCGTCGCGGCGCTGCTGCTGGGCTTCTGAACCCGCCCGCCATGACGGCGTCCTGGCGCGAGTTCTGGAACCGGGACAACGCGATCTACGTCAACGACCGACACCGGGCCCGGCACTATGCCGGGCTCGCCGGCGAGGTGGCGCTCCTCGTGCCGCACGCCGCCGCGCAGGTGCTCGACCACGGCTGCGGCGAGGCGCTCTCCGCCGAGCGCGTGGCCGCCGCCTGCGGCCGGCTCTACCTCTGCGACGCGGCCCCGCGGGTGCGCGCCGCCCTCGCGGCCCGCCTCGCCGGGCGTCCCGGAATCGTCGTGCTGGCGCCCGAGGAGCTCGGCCGGATCCCCGACGCGACCCTCGATCTCGTGGTGGCGAACTCCCTCGCCCAGTACCTGACGGCGGCCGAGCTCACGGCCTGCCTGGAGGTGTGGCGCGCCAAGCTCAGGCCGGGCGGGCGGCTGGTCCTGGCCGACGTGATCCCGCCGGACCTCGGCGCCGCGGCGGATGCCCGGGCCCTCCTCGCCTTCGCGCGCGAGGGCGGCTTCCTCGGGGCGGCGCTCCTCGGCCTCGCCCGCACCGCCCTCTCCGACTACCGGGCGCTGCGCCGCCGCCTCGGCCTCGCGCGCTACACCGAGGCCGAGATGCTGGCGCGGCTCGACGCCGCCGGCTTCCGGGCCGCGCGCCGGGCGCGCAACCTCGGCCACAACCAGGGCCGCATGGCCTTCGAGGCCGAGGCCCGCGCGGCCGGGGCCTGAAGGGCGACGCCCCGGCGCGGAACGATCCGGCCCGGGGGGCGCTGTTTCGCCGCCGGTCCTTGTCCGGGCGGCCGCGCCGACCGAGTTATGCCCCGTTCCTGCACGGGGAGAGCCCAGGATGGCGCTGGCGCGTCGCTCCCACCTCACGCGTCGTTCCCTCCTCGCCGGGGCGGCGGCGCTCGTCGCGGGCGGCCGGGCCCGGGCCGCGGCGGACGCCGACGTCGCGGTGGTCGGGGCCGGGGCCGCGGGCCTCGCGGCGGCGGCGGCGATCCGCCGCGCCGGCCACACCGTCGTGGTGATCGAGGCCCGNACGGGCCTCGGGCCCGAGCGCAGCTTCGATGCCGGCGGGCAGTACATTCACTGGGCCGAGCGCAACCCCTGGGCGCCGATCGCCCGGGCCGCGGGCGTCCGCACCACGAGCGACGAGACGAGCGCCTGGCCGGTCCTGGTGATGGACGGCGCCCGGGCGAGCGACGCCGACCGCCGCCAGCGCCGGGCCGGCTTCGGCCGGCTCACGGCGCTGCTCGACCACCCGGCGCTGCCCGACCGCTCGATCCGGGAGGCCGTGGCGGGCGAGGACGCCACCGCCCTCGCGGCGGCGACCGGCCTCACCCGCCTCACCCTCGGCGAGGAGCCGGACCGGGTCTCGTGGGCCGATTACGATCAGCTCTGGTCCGGCGACGACATCTGGGTCGACGGCTACGGCGCCCTGGTGGCGCGCCACTACGCGGCCCTGCCGGTGCGGACCGGCACCCCCGCGACCCGGATCGACTGGAGCGGCGCCGGGGTGGCGGTCGAGACGCCGCGGGGCACCCTGCGGGCCTCCTGCGCCATCGTGACGGTGCCGGTCGGGGTGCTGGCGGCGGGGGGCCTGCGCTTCACGCCGGACCTCCCGGCCGCGACGCTCGCGGCGGTCGAGGGGTTGCGCATGGGCGCCTACACCAAGATCGGCCTCGGGCTCGACCCCGCCCGCCTGCCGGCCCAGGACCTGCGCGACGCCGTGCTGGTGCGGTCCGGCTCGGCGCAGGAGCCCGGGTTCACGGCGTACCTGGAGATGCAGCCGTTCGGAAAGCCCCTGGCGGTGCTCCATTGCGGCGGCGACGCCGCCCGCGCCCTCTGCGAGGCCGGCGAGGCGGCGGCGGTGGCGGCGGCCACCGATCATCTCGCGTCGGCCTTCGGGGCCGGCGCGCGGGGCGCCGTCACGGCCGGACGCCTCGCCGGCTGGTGGACCGACCCCTACGCCCGGGGCAGCTACTCCATCGCGCGGCCGGGGCGGCTCGCGGCCCGGGAGGCCCTGCGGGCGCCTGTGGCCGAGCGGCTGTACTTCGCCGGCGAGGCCGCGGCGGGCGGGGGCGCCATGACGGTGGGCGGCGCGACGCTCGACGGCGAGCGCGCCGCCGCGGCGGCGCTGAAGCGCCTGGGTCCGTGAGAGGCACCGGGTCCGGCCCGGCGCCGGGAGGACGCTCCTCGCCCACCCCGGTCGGGGCCGCCGCGTCGTCGCGGTCCGCGCCTCGCCGCGACCCTGGCGGCGGACCGGCCGCGAGGTTGCCGACGACCGTCCTAGTGGAGGCCGCGGCGCGGCTCGCCGTCGCGGCGGCGCTCCCAGGCCTGGACGATGTTGCCGGCAACGCCGCCGTCGCACAGGCGGCTGCTGAGGTCGGCGAAGCTGCGCTCGCTCGTGGCGAAGTCGCTGGCGCTCTCCGCGTCGTCGGCCTCCTCGTCGTCCGAGGCCGCGAAGCGGTCGAAGGCCGCGGACATCTCCGCGTACGCGAAGGCGACCGGCATGGTGCGGAACACGGTGACGAAGTCCGCGTCGAGGTCGCCGGTGTCGAGATCGCGCATCTGCACCACGTAGCCGTCGGCATGCTCGACGATCTCGTACTGCCAGTGAAGGCCTTCGCAGGCTGCAAGGATCATCGCGGTCTCCCCTCTCGCCTCCGTGACGGAATGCGGCGGGAGCCGGGAGGGTTCCGGCCCGCCGGGGGCACGCGGCCGTGAAGCGACCGTTCCTCGCCGAAAAGCTTAATCCGACTCGGCGCGCCCTCATCCCGAAGGCGGACGCGGGAACGGGGCGCCAGCCCGGGCGCCGGCCGCCTGGGCGACGGCGACGCCCACGCCGTCCAGGAGCGTGAAGGCGATCCCGGCCGCCCGCAGCGCCGCGGCGGCGGCCTGGCGGCTGCGGCGCACGCCGGGACCGTCGGCGTTCTCCTCCAGGCGGCGGACCGTGGACAGCGAGAGCCCGCTCGCCCGGGCGAGATCCGTCATCGACCAGTCGAGCAGGCCGCGGGCGGCCCGCAGGTGGCTGCCCTCGATGCCGTCCTCGGCGGCGCGCGACACGGGGCCGGCGGGCACGCGCTGGCCCGCGAGGGCGGGCTGGTTGAGGATCGCCCATTCGCGGATGCCGCCCCGCGCATCGCGCACCGGCACGACGACGATCCTGAAGCGCTCGCGCGTCCCGTCCGCCAGGATCAGGGTCGGCGACAGCACGAAGGGCCGGCCGCTCTCGTAGCCCTCCCGGCGCCGCTCGCGCCAATACGCGCGCTCCTGCGGCACGAAGGCCTGGGCCACGTCCTCGATCAGCGCCTCCTCCGGCAGCCCGGTGAGCGCGACCACCTCGGCCGGGTAGCGGACCTTCGGGTAGGCCGGCATGGTGTAGGAGAAGGTCCGGGCCGCCTCGAACAGGAGGCGCCGGCGGGCCTGCTCGGCGGCGTGGGCGCGCACGAGCACCTCCCGGTTGCTCACGTCGATCACGACGCCGAGCGCCCGGAGCGGCCGCCCGTCCGGCGCGAAGGTGACCTCGCCCCGGCTCGCCACGGTGCGCTGGCTCCCGTCGGGACGGAAGACCCGGAAGGTGTGCGGCCTCAGGATCCCCTGCCGGGCGACGTCCGCGGCCGGTGCCAGGCCGGCGCGGTCCTCGGGGTGCACGAGGCTCAGGAGGCCCGTGTAGCTCGGCCGGAGGTCGCCCTCCGAGATCCCCAGGATGCGCAGCAGGCCGGGCGACCAGGCGTGCTCGCCCCGCGCGAAGTCCCAGCTCCAGGTTCCGGCCAGCCCGAAGCTCTCGACGACGCGCAGGAAATCACCGCTGCACGCGCCGTCCTCCGCCGGATGCGCGGACAGGAGCGGCATGCCGCCGGCGGAAGCATCGAGGAGACTTGCCAAATCCCGCCCCTCCCGTCGAACCGCCGCCGTCGCCGAATCAGCTGGACGTTAATCCGCGCCCACGGGCGGCACAAGCGCCGGACCGTGCGTCAGGTGCGACCTTGATCTAACAAAACACGCCCGCGGCGTGGACACGGAATGGTCGAAGGACCTGGGACTTCTGTCGCGTCCGTCGCGGGCCTCCGGGGCAGGGTGCGGCCGCACCGGTGCCCCCGCCTCTCGCCGGTGCGGACGACGGGGTCTTCGACGGCGCGGGCGCGCGCGGTGCCGGTTGAGCGGCGGGGACGCGCGCGTGCTCGCGCGAGACCCGGGCCGCGCGGGCCCGCCTCAGCGCCGGGTGCCGGCCTCGAACGCGGCGCGGCCGCCGACCCTGAGCGTGGTGCCGTTGCCGAGGTCGATCCAGCCCGGGGACCCTGCCCGGACCGGCGCCGGCGCGTCGCGGCACTCGGGCCGGTCGGGGAACCGGACCCCGGGCGGCGCGTCCTGCGGGCAGCGGCGCGG
>NZ_QOWC01000305.1 GCF_003574465.1 Methylobacterium crusticola | reverse complement strand
CACCGTCAAGGTGCACGTGCGCAACATCATGAGACGGCTAGGAGTTACAAATAGAACAGAGGCGGTTGTGCGTACATTTGAGCGGGGAGTGAATTTCAGTGTGAGTACGGTAAGCTCTGTCGGCCCGCAGGCCACGCCGGCGTAGCCGGATGCGGTAACTTAGGCTTTCTACGGCGTACTCGATCCCGCGCGAAGTGAGCAGGTAATATGATGGTGACGGGTTTGAAAATGTATCAAGCGAACCCGGAGGCTTCGCGGCCGACAGCGGCGGATGCTGCGTCCGCCACATCGCATCAGCTAGGACAGAGGAATGCTGGACAGGATGGTGCCGTTTTCGTCTCGGATCACGAGTTGCCAATAGGGTGCAATGCCTGCCATTTCTCCGCGGACGTGCATGGCATCAATCTCAGCTGACGCCTGCCGCAAAGCCTGATCGTAATTGTCGGCCTCCACCCCTTCTTCATCTTGTATGGCAGTGTGCCCGTCAGCGAGATCGAAGTAAAAGCGGCAAATCATGTGGACTTCCAAATTGGCTTCACGGGAAGTTCACGTGAAACTAGGCTTCGTTGCAGCGCAAGATCTTGAGGTGATTCGGATGATATAGCATCAATCCTAACATTTATTTAATGGGAGTGCGACGGAACGTACCTGCTAGTACTATGTTATCAATCGCCATGCAGCCCGACCTTTCGGACCTATCACTTTGGTTGATAGCGCCGGCTCGCGTCGTGATCGCCCACATTCGCAACACTATAAAAGTGGAAGGCTCAAACAAATGCTGGCTCATTTTCGGGTATTTAAGCAAGACTTGTGCGACAGTTCTCATGAGCAGAACGAAAAGATCCGTACTCATGTAGCCAATCTGATTAGAAAAGTTATTAGTTTGCAGGGCGATAGAAAGAGTAGTTGATATCGCCCGTCTTGTCGGTCGCCTGACACGATGCTACGCAACTGGGATCCTTGCGAGCACGGTCCCAGCCTGGGAACGCACGACGAGCTGCCAGTCGCCTTCGAGGCCAACCAGCTCGTCGTCCGCGCGCATTTCTGCAATTACGATCTTCGCTTGTTCAAGCGCCTCGCCCAAGTCAGGCACGTCAACACCTTCGTCGTCATGAATGAAGGTGCGCCCATCGAAGAGGTCGAAGTGGAAACGAGGCACGACGATGCCCTCCTTGTTGCCCCGACTTAACTGCCCGCGATGGACGACGTACGTAGTAGGCGTACTACGCTCGTCCAGCCCGCGCGCAGCCCTGCCAAGCTAAAATATTAACGCGTTAATCATGGAACTTCGCTTCCGCGCGTAATCTAAATGTATGGACTTCACTTTACCATCCAGTGGTGATAGGCTAATTTTTATGCAAACACATGTTAAATTTGACGAAAGGATTAGCTCGATGGCCGCCCTATCTGTACATACTACAACATTTCCTGCTCGTGCGAGCCATACTCAGGACGAAGCAATACGTTCCCATGTTGCGGGTATAATCAGGAAACTAATCAATCTGCAAACGGGCAGCCAATCAGGCGATAAAACTGCTTCGCACTGAGACGCCCTTTTCTCCACATTCTAGCTCGTTCCCGCCGCTCAAGTTGGGGCAGCCTATAACAGCGGCCCCAAGCTCCCTCCGCGTCGTACTTGCCAATCGTTGAGTGGTGCTGATGCGACAGAGCGTACATCACCGCCTCGGCGCCGGCCACGGCACGTCACGCCCGACCACTCGATAGCCCGGCGGCAGGGGGCCAGCGAGCTGCCCGCCCCATCCCTGCTCACGATAGAGCTTGTCGTAATGCGCGAGCATGTCTCGCATGACGCGGGGATCGCGCGCGCCGCATATCGATCACACCAGGCGCCTAGCCATCGCGGGGAAGGGTAGCCGGTCCGGGAACGGATCAGTCGTGATGACGGCGTGGTGCTGACAGTCGAGCCCGTTGCAGAACACCGCCGCCGTGGTCTCGCCCCAGGCTCGCAGCTTGCCCAGGTTCACGCCGGTCGCGCCAACAGGACGGCGGTCCGCACGGCTCCCCGCTTCAACTCGGCCGTCGCGTCCTCCTGCGCCAGGATCTCTCGGGCCCAGGGATGCGCCAGGACCGCGGCGCCGATGTCGAGGCAGTGTTCGCCAGCCGCCAGGATCTTCGTCCTCGGCCAGGAACTTCGCCTTGAACATCTCGCCCATTGTGCAGGTTTTCGCCATGCCGTTTGTCCCTTCGGCCTTGGATAGCAGGAGCAACTAGCGGGCGTCCGGCCGGCCTCCAGGCCCAACCCGGCAGGAGGGAGGGGCAGTCCGTAGCGAGAGCATGTTCCGGCAGAAGTGCAGTGATGCGAACGCTGCCAACCCATTCGAACTAGAGGCCACTCCTGTGCAACCGGATGCGCCGACGCAGGCTTCTACCGCCTACCCAGGCCCGCGCAGAGCGAGCAGCCGACCTGATGGTGAGGATGTCGGGTCAACCGACACTGGGATCAACTGCGCTGTCGAGCGTTACACGGTCGAGCATGCCGTGTAGACGGTACCACTCCTCGTAACACTCAGTCGTGAACGCGCCATTCAGAACGGCCAGACGCAGGCTCGACCATTTCACTCAGCAGTCTGGCCGGCCCGCGGTCTCTAAGGCAGCAGCAGTCGGGCAATTTTTGCTCTCATCGCGCATCTATAATTTAGGTGCATTGCATCAGATATTGGGTGAGAAATAAACCCGCTCAAGAGAATTTGCTAGCAGAGACGTGCAAGGCTCGTTTTCGGCACCATGTCCTTTAAGCTCATCCAATGTCTCGGTCGAGTTTAATTTAATCAGATCTGTTCGCGATTCTACCTCAACAAACGGAATTTAGGCGTGCGCACGGAACAGACGTGGACGATGATTTAAGACAATTTAACAGGAACTTACCGTGTTTGCGAAATCATTGTCCTAACCGAATCCAGTACACGCTCTCTCGGATCCCCATTCACGTCGGGCAGTATCTTTTTTAGATCAAAATTATACTCGCTCAGAGCATCAAGTGTCTTTTTATGTCTCTTTGAGCGCCGGTAGGTACCCACGTAATCATCAATGTAAATCTTATGTTCATTACAAAGATCATGTAGCGGGTGTGTAAATGATGTAGCCAGTCTCGGAATAACACGCTCCTTGCGAGGCCAGAGGCTATTCTCAGTAAATTTAACTCGACCCTCTTCCGAGAGAATTTTATAATAAATACCTTCAACATATGATTTGTTAAAGTGCACATCTGTTCGTCCTACGAGGCGCTCAAGCATCGTCAAAAGCGCTATATCTGTCAATATACTGCTACATGTGTAGTCTGCGATGTCGCCGTGACAACTTGGAAGCCAAATTTGCTCTAGCCTCCCGATTGAGGATCTATTTTCGTTTCTAGTGATACTTTTGTCCCAAACGGTGGATGTGTCATCTGGCAAACGCCATATATGCGGCTTGAATGCCTTTCTACGCTCATTTATTGCAAGCAACTCAACTGCATGCTCTACGTTGTCGGGGACTAACTCAGGAATTCCAATTTTAGTATAATTGTTTTTGGGCCCGAGTACCGGATCGAACAATCCCACAAAAGCGATTTTGACAGATCTCGTTTTATCTCTGAAGAAAGTTTCGTGGGAACGGTCGTGCGTCATATAATACTGGTATGCATGTTCTAAAAACTTTAAATGCTGTCTTCCGAGGAGACCACTCCGATTAATCATCCCAGTTAGTGCTTTGGCGATTATTGCACCGCGCGAGTATCCGAATATATAAATTTTATCGACTGCTGGATCGGCATAGTTCATGCATAACTGAACATATGCATCCCTCAAAATATCTTTGATCTCCGTGCCGAATATTTGATTTTTCAACTTGTCTGGCACGTCGCGGCTGCCTGGGCCAGAAAAGTACAACAGCAATATGTCGTTACTTGTTGTTGGGTCTTCGAGAGTGAGAGCCTGATTTACTCTAAATGCGTTAGTCTGGTAAGCCTTGAATCCGTGTGCAGCCGAATTGCTTGTTCCGTCGATAGTTACAACTATATGGCGCATCGGTCGCCGCACAATTTATATGAATATATGAGCGACAAGTACTATAACGATGGCCGTCGACACAGTTGAAATGATTGTCGTCAGAAAGAAATAATACTTAAAGCGAAGCGTCTTATTCTTCTCCTCTTGAATTTGTATAGTCATCATAAAATCTGCGTCAAATAAATCATCAAACCCCTTCAACAAACGCGGCATGTCGTGGTTCTTCATTTCATTATAGAGAAATTCTCTGTTCGTAGCATCACGCCTTGACATCAAAATATTTTCTTCACATCTCTTCAGTGTTTGCAGTAGATCAGCATATGGGCTGTATAAACTTATTATCGTTTGCCGGCCAAACCTCAAGTTTAGCTCGTTTACTCTCGAACCGATGTACATAACAACTGAGTCGATTATATCATTATCTGCATTGTTCAAATACTGCTCGGCGCAAACAAGAGCATCTTCATACGTATTAGTATTGTCCGTTTTTCTATGCTGACTTATAGCACGTATGATGTGTCGGCCGGCATAACGAAGCTCATTAATGGCGGGGAGAGTTATCTGTCCCTGGAGTAATTCAGCGCGCTTGATAGAGTGTTCTATATCCTCCCATCGCGCGAGCAATTTCTCTAAACGCTTCTCAAATCTAAATATTTCCACCATTCCCCCCCGAGCACATCAGCCATTCAAATATAATCACTGCGCTCGACGCCAAGGAGCCACCCCAAAAACTCTATCTATGTCCGCTGCCGTGATGTAGTTGCCGAACTGCAAAGATATATTCCCACGCGAAAAACGGCGCACCACGTCTCGGCCGCGCTCTTCGTATAAGACATGCAGTTGCTTTTGCAGGTCAGCTTGAGAAACCTGCGCTTTAACCGCTTGTCTCAACTTAAGAAAATTGGAGATAAATCTAAACATCGACTTTACCGAATTTTATGACCTGGCTTTGCGGCTTCTCTTTACCCTCTCCAAATTTACTATCCTGAGTTACTACCTTAAAAGCATCTATAGGAATTCCTTTTTTGTTGTAGTAGAGATCGTTTAAGGCGTTTACAAGCTTGACCAATGTTTCCGTAGACGAATTCTTGTGACGCTCGACGCGAGTGATTGTGTCAGCTGAAACCTTTGCCGCTTCGCCAACCTCGGCCTTGCGTAATCCGGCACCCTCTCTAAGTGTCTGAAAATTATCGATAAATGGCATGAGCAATTACTTTCGATACGCGATTTCAAGCCGCAAATTGCCGTACTTGCCTGCAACATAGGGCTTGTTGCGGCATTCGGCAACAGATTGCCGCACGTGACCATGAACATGTTAGCATTCTGGATGTGATACAGGTTTAGGGCTGACGGTCGCCCGGATCTTGGTCTGGCCGAAGGGTGAGCCCCCGTGTCTCATTCGGCGGCCTTTTGGGCCGCCGCCAAGCCAAATGCTTGGGGTGGCAGCCACCCACCGTGTGTGAGGAATTTGCGTCGGCTCGTCGGGCATCGCGAACAGCCACAAGGCGGCTGTGGCCAAGATGCAGACGGCAGAGGCGCTCAGAATGCCGCGCTCTGTCACGCCAGGTAGCCCTTAGTGCGGAGCCACTCGATCAGGACCTTCTCGATCAACGAGGAGACGGAGCGCAAATCGTCCTTTGCGGCCTTCTCAAGGGCGGCTTTGGTTTCCGGTTGTACCCGGACCCCGAGAGAGGGCGTCTTAGCCATACCAACTTTTACCTACAATGACGTTGACAGCGCGGCGTCATTGTAGGTAAAACGATGTCACTTCGCAAGGACGAAGCGGCCCAACACGGCGCCTCGGAAACGCTGTGCCGGGCCTGACCATCCACGTCGGCTAAGGACGTCCCATGGCTACCTTGAGCATTACCATGCCCGCTCTCGCGGGTGAACGAGCACGCCTGCCTCATACCCAGGTGGGACCCGTCACGAGCGCTCTCCGCGCGATGAAGACGCTGCCGGAGGTTTACCCCACCGTGGGGCAAACCTCGATGGCGCACCGCGGCCTCGTCGCCGGCGTCGTGGATCGCGACCTCACCGAGGCCGACGTCGCCATCGTCGAACTGTGCGCCGGCCTGCGCCGCTACTTCGCAGCCCTAGGCCCGGAGGAGGCCGCCGCCTTTGATGCCCTCGACGAGCAGGGCGCCGGCTTCGCCCTTCGGCTGTCGTGATGGAGGCGAGCACCATGAACACGCACAGCCCCATCCTCCCGCCCGCGGCCGAGCCCGTCGAGCGCATCGCTCTCCTCAACTATGCCACCTGGCTGTTCTACGAGCGCCGGCTCCTCTGCGCCGAGTTGTACCCGCACCTCGGCAGCGGCGCCGAGAGGTTCATCCTGGGCGAGAACGTCGCCTGGGACTGGCACTTCCGCGAACCAGGGCACAGGCACCTGCCTCAACCCTCTACCCGTGCTGTCACCGTCCTCGACATGGTCGGTGTGAACTGGCGCGAGGATCGGGACCGACTGCGGGATGCCGATCGTGAGCCGGTCGACTTGCCCGATACCGTCGAGCGCCCGGCATTACCCCGCTCCTGGCCCCGCGTGGATGCCGAGGTGCTCGACGCCGCCTCCGACCTCAACAACCTCGACGCGGCGCAGCAGGCCCTGCTGAACGATGGGGAGTACGGCGACGCTGTAGATGCGCCCGGCTACTCCGAGCTTGAGAGGCAGCGCGACGCCGCCATCAAGCGCGTGGCGAGTGCCCGTGCCCGCTCCATCCTGGGGCTGAGTGCCAAGGCGCGGTTGCTCCAGACCGACAGCGTTGGCTCCTGCGCCGAGCCGTTCGACCTCATCGCTCGGTCGCTGGCTGACGATCTCGCTGGCGTGGAGGGGCGCTACTTCAGCCACGCCCCTGATCCGATCCTTGCGGTACTCGCGGCGT
>NZ_KZ984658.1 GCF_003574465.1 Methylobacterium crusticola | reverse complement strand
GGCGCGGAACCCGGCCGCCTGCCGGCGGAGCCCGGCAGGCGACCGGCGGAGCCCGGCGGGCTGGCGGACGGGCGCGGCGCGGCACCGGCCGGGGCGAGCGCGCCCCTCCCGTCCCTCGACGCCCTGACGCCCGCCACGGACCTGGCGCAGTTCCTCCGTGCCGGGGTGCCGCCGGCCGTCAGGAACGCGGCCCTGCGCCGGATGTGGTCCCTCGATCCGGCGATCCGCGACTACGTCGGCGAGGCCTGCGAGTACGCCTACGACTGGAACACCCCGGGCGGCGTCCCGGGCTCGGGAGGGCTGCTGCCGACCGACGACGTCGAGGCGATGGTGAGGCGGGTCTTCGGCGAGGGCCCGCCGGAGCCCCCGAGCGGCGAGGCCGCGCCGGAGCCCGCCCTCCCGGCGCCCGTTGCCGGCCCTGAAGCGCCGGAACCGCGCCCCGGCGCGGCGCCCCCGGCCGAGGGCGAGGCGCCGTCCCGTGGGGCAGGCGCCGCCGAGGCGGATCCTCCCGCCCTGCCGGCCGCCGCGGAACCGGCGCTGGCGGAGCCGGGGGATCCCGCCCCGCTCCGGCCGCGACGTCACGGCGGGGCGATCCCGATTTGACGTATTAAAAAGTAGAATTGCACGCGATGCATCAATCCCTATGGTGGCGCTCCGGGGAGGCGCGGCGGGCGAGTGCCGCGAGAGGGCGGGAGATGGACGCGGTTGCGTGGGAGTCCGAGGTTCGCGCTCCGGCCATGCGTGAGACGATGAGCGACGCGGCACGCGCGGGTGATGGGATCGACGAGATCGACGTGCTGCGCGCCCGCGAGTACGACCTCCTGGCGGCCGTCCTCGGCCGCGCCCCGGACGCCGCGCTCCTGGCCGCGCTGCGCGCCCTCGACGGCGACGCGAGCCCCCTCGGGCGGGCGCACGCGGCCCTCGGCCGGGCCGCCGCGGAGGCGGAGGCCGCGGCCGTGAGCCGCGACTATTTCGCGCTGTTCGTCGGGGTCGGGCGCGGCGCGATCCTGCCCTACGCCTCCTACTACCTCACGGGCTTCCTCAACGAGCGGCCCCTGGCGCGGGTGCGCCAGGATCTCGAAGCCCTCGGCATCGAGCGCGACCCGGCCGTGAGCGAGCCGGAGGACCACGCCGCCATCCTGCTCGAGGTGATGGCCGGGCTCGCGGGCGGGCGCCTCGCCGCGGCGGCCGGGACGGATCGCCGCTTCTTCGACCGGCACCTGAAACCGTGGATCGCGCGTTTCTTCGAGGACGTCGCCCGCGAGGCGGCCACGCCCTTCTACCGGGCGGTGGGTGCCCTGGGGGAGACGTTCGTGGTGATCGAGGCGGAGGCCTTCGGCATGGATGCGTGAGGGACGGCCGGGACGACGGGGCAGGGTCGGGCGCGCCGGGTAGGCGCGCCGGGAGAGGAGGGCCGTGATGCGGCAGGACGAGAGCAATCGGGTCGGGCGGCGGCAGTTCTTCCGCACCCTCGGCGGCGGCACGGCGGCGGCGGTCCTCGCCGCGCCCCTCACCGCCACGCCGGCGAAGGCCTACGATCCCGGCTCCCAGGAGACGAAGGGCCGCTACCGCGAGAGCGACCACGTGAAGGCCTTCTACCGGACCAACGGCTACGAGACGCTGAAGAAGTGAGACCGCCATGCTGACCAAGCGCAGGAGCGGCACGGCGAGCCGCGCGACGCACCAGGCCCTCGCCGCGGGGCTCGGCGCCCACACCCTCGACCGCCGCGGCTTCCTGCGGAAATCCGGCCTCGCGGCGGGCGGGCTCGCGGCCCTCGGCGCCGTCCGGCTCGGGTCGGTCCGGCCCGCGCAGGCGGCCGGCGCCTCGGCGTCCGGGCCCGAGACGACGATCCGCAAGAACGTCTGCACCCACTGCTCCGTCGGCTGCACGGTCACCGCCGAGGTCGTGAACGGGGTCTGGGTCGGCCAGGAGCCGTCCTGGTCGAGCCCGATCAACCGCGGCACCCACTGCGCCAAGGGCGCGGCCATCCGCGAGCTCGTCCACAGCGACCGGCGCCTGCGCTACCCGATGAAGCTCGCCAACGGCGAGTGGCAGCGCATCTCCTGGGACCAGGCCATCGCGGAGATCGGCGACAAGCTGCAGGCGATCCGCGCGAAGTCGGGCGCGGATTCGGTCTACTGGCTCGGCTCGGCCAAGTTCACCAACGAGGCCTCCTACCTGTTCCGCAAGCTCGGGGCGTTCTGGGGCACCAACAACGTCGACCACCAGGCCCGCATCTGCCACTCGACCACGGTGGCGGGCGTCGCCAACACCTGGGGCTACGGCGCCCAGACCAACTCCTACAACGACATCCGCAACGCCAAGACGATGATCATCCTCGGCGGCAACCCCGCCGAGGCGCACCCGATCTCCATGCAGCACGTGCTCTCGGGCAAGGAGATCAACCGCGCCAACATGATCGTCATCGATCCGCGCTTCACCCGCACGGCCGCCCACGCCAACGAGTACGTCCGCATCCGCGCCGGCACCGACATCCCGGTGATCTGGGGCCTGCTCTGGCACATCTTCGAGAACGGCTGGGAGGACAAGGACTTCATCCGCCAGCGCGTCTACGCCATGGAGGACGTGCGCAAGGAGGTGGCCAAGTGGACGCCCGACGAGGTCGAGCGGGTCTCCGGCGTGCCGGGTGAGCAGCTCAGGCGCGTGGCCGAGCTGTTCGCCAAGGAGAAGCCCGCGACGCTGATCTGGTGCATGGGCGCGACCCAGCACACGGTCGGCACCGCCAACGTGCGGGCGCTCTGCATCCTGTGCCTGGCCACCGGCAACATCGGCAAACCGGGCACGGGCGCCAACATCTTCCGCGGCCACACCAACGTCCAGGGCGCCACCGACCTCGGCCTCGACGTGACGACGCTGCCCCTCTACTACGGGCTGGTCGAGGGCGGGTGGAAGCACTGGGCCCGGGTCTGGGAGGTCGAGTACGACTGGCTGCAGTCGCGCTTCGACGAGGTGCCGGCCGCGGCCGGGCGCAAGGCGCGCTCGCGCAAGGAGAACATGGAGACGCCGGGCCTGACCTCGACCCGGTGGTTCGACGCCGTGACCCTGCCGGCCGACCAGGTCGACCAGCGCACCACCCTCAAGGCCATGATGGTGTTCGGCCACGGCGGCAACACCGTCACCCGCATGCCGGAGGCCGTGAAGGGCGTCGCGGGCCTCGAGCTGCTCGTCGTCGCCGACCCGCACCCGACCACCTTCGCGGCGATGGACGCCCGGCGCGACAACACCTACCTGCTGCCGATCTGCACCTCGCTGGAGATGGACGGCTCGCGCACGGCCTCGAACCGCTCGCTGCAATGGGGCGAGCAGATCGTGAAGCCCGCCTTCGAGTCGAAGAGCGACTACGAGGTGGTCTACCGGCTGGCGACGAAGCTCGGCTTCGCCGACACGCTGTTCAAGAACATCCGGATCGTGGACGGCGTGCCCTCGGCCGAGGACCTCTTGCGGGAGATCAACCGCGGCGGCTGGTCGACGGGCTATTGCGGCCAGAGCCCCGAGCGCCTCCAGGCGCACATGAGGAACCAGCACAAGTTCGACCTCGTGACCCTGCGCGCGCCCAAGGACGACCCGGAGGTGGGAGGCGACTATTACGGCCTGCCCTGGCCCTGCTGGGGCAAGCCCGAGCTCCGCCATCCGGGCAGCCACATCCTCTACAACACGAGCCTGCACGTGAAGGACGGCGGCAGCACCTTCCGGGCCCGCTTCGGCACCGAGCGCAACGGCCAGACCCTGCTCGCCGAGGATTCGTTCTCGGCCGGGTCGGACCTCACGGACGGCTATCCCGAGTTCACCCTCGGGGTGTTCCGGAAGCTCGGCTGGGACAAGGACCTGACCGCCGACGAACTCGCCACCATCGCGCGGATCGGCGGCGCCAACCCCGACGCCGTGAGCTGGGCCACCGACCTCTCGGGGGGCATCCAGCGGGTCTGCCTGGAGCACGGCGTGACCCCGTTCGGCAACGGCAAGGCCCGGGCCAACGCCTGGAACCTGCCGGATCCGGTGCCGGTGCACCGCGAGCCGGTCTACTCGCCCCGGCCCGACCTCGTGGCGAAGTACCCGACCCGGCCCGACGAGCGCCAGTTCCGGATGCCCAACATCGGCTTCTCGGTGCAGAAGGCCGCCGTGGACAAGGGCATCGCCCGGGACTTCCCGATCATCCTGTCGTCGGGGCGCCTCGTGGAGTATGAGGGCGGCGGCGAGGAGACGCGCTCGAACCCCTGGCTGGCCGAGCTCCAGCAGGACATGTTCGTCGAGGTCAACACCCAGGACGCCGCCGAGCGCGGCATCAAGGACGGGCAGTTCGTCTGGGTCTCCGGCCCCGAGAATGCCGCGCAGGCCAAGGTGAAGGCCCTGGTGACCGACCGGGTCGCCCGGGGCGTGGCCTGGATGCCGTTCCACTTCTCCGGCTGGTACCAGGGCCGGGACATGCGCGGGTTCTACCCGAAGGGCGCCGATCCCGTGGTGCTGGGCGAGAGCGTGAACACCGTCACCACCTACGGCTTCGACCCCGTGACGGGCATGCAGGAGACCAAGGTGACCCTCTGTCAGATCCGGGCGGCCTGAAGGAGGCCACCATCATGGCGCGAATGAAGTTCCTCTGCGACGCCGACCGCTGCATCGAGTGCAACGCCTGCGTCACGGCCTGCAAGAACGAGCACGAGGTGCCCTGGGGCATCAACCGCCGGCGCGTGATCACGCTCAACGACGGCAAGCCGGGGGAGCGCTCCGTCTCCATGGCCTGCATGCACTGCACGGACGCGCCCTGCGCCGCCGTGTGCCCGGTGAACTGCTTCTACACCACGGCCGACGCCGTGGTGCTGCACTCCAAGGACCTGTGCATCGGCTGCGGCTACTGCTTCTACGCCTGCCCGTTCGGGGCGCCGCAATATCCCCGCGTCGGGAANCTGCTCGGGCGGCCCCGAGGTCGACCTCTCGGTCGCCGAGTACGAGAAGTACGGCTCGAACCGCCTCGCCGAGGGCAAGCTGCCGCTCTGCGCCGAGATGTGCTCGACCAAGGCGCTGCTCGCCGGCGACGGCGAGATCATCGCCCAGATCTACAAGGAGCGCGTGGTGAAGCGCGGCTACGGCTCCGGTGCCTGGGGCTGGAAGACGGCCTACCGCGAGACCATCGCGCTCTGAGCCGCGCCGCCGGGGCGCCGCCCGTCGGCGCGGCGCCCCCCGATCCGCGCATCGATTGATCCCGGGCGCCGGGGCCCACGCGGCCGACCCGGTGCCGAGGGAGGGAGACAGGGGCCCATGCGGCGCAGACTGACCCACATCGCCCACATGACCCTGCTGGCGGCGGCCCTGGCGGTCGCGGCGCCGGCCCTGGCGCAGGTGCGGGCGCCGGACGGCGCCCCGGACCCGACGGCGTCCTCGGTGAACGAGGACCTGCTGTTCCGGCAGGCGCCGAAGATCGGCGGGCGCATCTCGATCCCGAACCAGACCGCCGCCAACCTGATCCAGCCGCAGGGGCGGGAGTGGCGCAGCTTTCACGAATCCTGGATGCCCTGGATCGGCGCCCTCGCGGTGCTCGGCATGCTGGGCGCGCTCGGCGTGTTCTACTTCACGCGCGGGCGCATCCGGCTCGAGCACAGCGAGGAATCGGGCCGAAAGATCCTGCGCTTCAACGCCTTCGAGCGCTTCGCCCACTGGATGACGGCGACCTGCTTCATCGTGCTGGCGCTCACGGGCCTCAACTACATCTTCGGCAAGCGCCTGCTGATGCCCTTGATCGGCCCCGACGCCTTCGCGGCCCTGGCGCAATGGGGCAAGTACGCGCACGTCTACCTCGCCTGGCCGTTCATGCTGGGCGTGCTGTTCATGCTGGTGCTGTGGATCAAGGACAACATCCCGGGCAAGATCGACTGGATCTGGCTGAAGCAGGGCGGCGGCTTCCTGGGCGACGCCCATCCGAGCGCCGCCCGCTTCAACGCCGGGCAGAAGATGGTGTTCTGGATGGTGGTCGGCTTCGGCCTCCTGATGAGCGCCACGGGCCTGATGATGCTGTTCCCGTTCGCGGCGACCGACATCAACGGCATGCAGGTCATGCAGGTGGTCCACTCGCTGATCGGCGTCGTGTTCATCGCCGGCATCCTGGCCCACATCTACATCGGCACCCTCGGCATGGAGGGCGCCTACGACGCCATGGGCAGCGGCGAGGTCGACCTCGCCTGGGCGCGGGCCCACCACGACCTCTGGGTCGAGAAGGAGCAGGCCAAGACCGCAAGCGGGCCGCAGCTCGGGCGCGGCCAGGTTCCGGCGGAGTAGTGGTCCGGCGGTGTCGCGCGGCCCGCGCGTGGTCGGACGGCGGCGTGAGGAGGGGACGATGAGAGCCTTCGTGGTGGCCGTGGCGATGGCCGTGGTGCTGGCCGTCGCGGCGAGCTTCGTGCTCGGCGAGAGCCAGCGGTTCGCCTACCAGGCCTTCGCGACCTCCGGGGCCCGGGTGTCGAACCCCGGCACGAACCTCGTCGGCCCGCGCTGGACCGGCGACATCAAGGAGCCCGGCGCGGGCCACAAGGCGGACGCTCCCGGGTCGTGAGCCCGCCCCGCCCCACCCTGGAGGACGTCATGACGCCCACCCGCCTCGTCGGCCTCGCGGCCGCCCTCGCGCTGCTGCCGGCCCTCGCCGAGGCGCAGGGCGGCGCCTCCGGGCCGGTCGATCTCTGCCGGGAGCTCGTCGCCTTCGTGCGCCCGAAGCCGGCCGACGCGCCCGCGGGCGGCCCGGCCGCGCAGCCCAACGTCGCCGTGCAGGCCCCCGCCGCGCAGGGCAGCGGCCCGCCGCAGCCCTCCTCCGCCGCCGGCGAGGCCCAGCAGAAATCCGGCCTCAGCGGGCCCGTCCCGCAGGCGGGTCCCGGCGCCTCCGGGCCGCAGGGGCAGGGCCAGGCC
>NZ_QOWC01000302.1 GCF_003574465.1 Methylobacterium crusticola | reverse complement strand
CCTCGGCCACGGCCTCGACCGCGGCTGCGACGCCGCCGCCGCCGTGCTGCGGGCGCTCGGCCGGGACCTCGCCACGGGCCTCGTCCTCGCCGGCGCCAGCCATCGCCCCGACCTGCTCCGGCCCGCCGCGGAGCCGGTGCGCGGGGAGGCCCGGGGGGATGCGGACGGGGGCGCGCACGGCGGCGCCCGTGAAGCGGGCCGCGAACCGCCGGGATGAGAGAGCGCGGTGATGGGCGCAGCCGATCGATGCGGGACGGGGGGAGGCGGGCCGGGCGCCCGGCCGGGCCGGCTCCGCCGCCTGGCCGCGGCCTGCGCGGCCCTCCTCCTCGCGGGGGCGGCCGAGCCGGCGCCCGATCTCCCGGGGCCGGTGCCGATGGCCGTGCCCGACCAGGAGCCGATCACCCCGGTGCCGCTGCCGCCCGCCGCCGACCCCGCGGTGCTGGCCCTCGGCGAGCGCCTCTTCACGGACACGCGCCTGTCGGCCGACGGGTCCCGGTCCTGCGCCACCTGCCACGACCCGCGCACCAACGGGGCGGATGCCCGGCGCAGGAGCCCGGCCCTCGACGGCACGGCATCCCCCTTCAACACGATCTCGGTCTTCAACGCGGCCCTGAGCTACCGCCTGAGCTGGGAGGGGCAGTTCCGGACCCTCGAGGAGCAGGCCGCGAGCTCGATCGAGAGCCGCACCGCCCTGGGCGCCCGCATCGGCGACGTCGTCGACCGGCTGCGGGCCGACGCGGCGCTGTCGCGGCAGTTCCGGGGCGCCTTCGGCCGCGATCCCGACCGGGCGGCGCTCGTCGGCGCCCTCGCGACCTACGAGCGCTCGCTGCTCACGCCGGACGGCCGCTTCGACCGCTGGCTCCGCGGGGATGCCGGCGCCCTCACGGCCGAGGAGCGGCAGGGCTACCGGGACTTCAAGGCGCTGGGCTGCGTCTCCTGCCACCAGGGCGCCAACGTCGGCAGCAACCTCCTGCAGCGCCACGGCATCTTCCATCCCCTCGCGGCCGAGAAGCCGGAGGTCCTGCGCGTGCCGAGCCTGCGCAACGTCGCGGCGACCCCGCCCTACTTCCACGACGGCAGCGCCCCGACGCTCCGCGAGGCCGTGCGCCGGATGGGGGCGGCCCAGCTCAACCAGACCTTGGGGGACGAGCAGATCGACCGGCTGGTGGCGTTCCTGGGAACGCTGACGGGCCGCTACCAGGGCCGGCCCGTCGTCCCGGCGCCGCCGGATCCCCCGTGAGGGCCGGGTTCCCGGAGGGGGCGACGGGCCGGCTCGCCTCCCTGCGGGTCGCCTCGGTGACGATCGGGTCCGCCTTCGCGGTCGCGGTGCCGCTCCTCCTGCTGCTCCTGACCTGGCTCTCGTTCCGCGCCGTCAACGCCGACGCGGAGATCTACGACCGCGCCCTCCAGGGGCTCGACCGCTTCACCGCGGTCCAGAGCGCGCTCCAGCGCGACGTCCTCACCGCCCGGGCCGGCCTCTTGCGCAACTACGATCCCCTGGTCGGGGAGATCGCCGCCCTGCACGGGGTGGTCGCGCAGATGCGCGAAGTCGCCCAGGACGGCGTGCGCAGCGCGGCGGCCATCGACGCGCTCGCGGCCTCCGTCGCCCGGCAGGACGCGCTGGTCGAGCGGTTCAAGACCGAGAACGCGCTGCTGCAGAACTCGCTCGCGTATTTCGGCCTGTTCAGCGCGCGCCTGAGGCAGGCCGACGACGCCAGGGTCCTGCCCGCGCTGAGCGACCTCGCGGCGGCGATGCTGCGCCTCACGCTCGACACCTCGTCCTCCTCGGCCCGCGAGGTCGAGGACCGCCTGCGCGGCCTCGCGGCGCAGCCCGGCGCCCGGGACGACGCCGCCGTCCAGGCCCTGCTCGCCCACGGCAGGCTGCTCCACCGGCTCCTGCCGAGCCTCGACGGCCTGCTGCGGGCGCTGCTCGCGGTCCCGAGCGAGCGGCAGGAGAACGCCCTGCGGGCGATGGTGCTCGCGCACCAGAGCGCCTCGCGGGAGACGGCGCGCCGCTCCCGCCTCCTGCTCTACGCGACCTCCGTCGTCCTCGTGGCGGCCCTCGTGCATCTCGGGTTCCGCCTGCGCTCGCGCGCCCGGGCGCTGCGGCGGCGCGCGGCCCTCGAGCACGCCATCGCGGGCGTCTCGATGCGCTTCATCAACGCGCCCGCCCACGAGGTCGGCCTGCGCATCGAGGAGGCCCTCGCGGCCCTGGCCGCCCTCGTCGGGGCGGACCGGGCCTACTTCGTCCTCGCCGACCGCGAGGCCTCGGTCTACTCCTGGGCGCGCGACCCCGAGATCCTGCCGCCGGGCTGGCCGGAGCGCGCCCTCGCCCTCGCGGCGGAGGGCGCGCTGGGCGAGGACGGCCTCGTGCACCTGCCCGCCCTCGACCGGCTCCCCGCCGGCCCCGGGACCCTGGCTCTGGCGCAGGCCGGGATCCGCGGCTGGGCCTGCGTCACGCGCACGACGAACGAGGGGGCGGTCGGGATCCTGGGCTTCGACGGCACGCGGTCGCGCCTCGGCGTGCGGCGCGACGAGCTCGGCCTCCTGCGCATGGCGTTCGACGTCCTGGCGAACGCCGTCGGCCGGACCCTGCTGGAGCGGGACCGGGCGCAGCTCGAGGCCCGTCTCCAGCAAGCCCGGCGCATGGAGACGGTGGGTGCCCTCACGAGCGGCATCGCCCACAACTTCAACAACATCGTGGGGGCGATCCTCGGCTACGCCGAGATGGCCGAGACGCAGGCCGCGGCCGGCAGCCGGATCACCCAGTACCTCGGCGAGATCCGGCGGGCGGGCGAGCGCGCCCGCGACCTCATCGACCAGATCCTCACCTTCGGCCGCCGCCGCGACGCCCGCCGGCATCCCGTCCGGGTGCAGGCCCTCCTGGCGGAGGCGATCTCCCTGCTGCGGGCGTCGCTGCCGGCGACCGTCGACCTCGTGCTCCACGACGCGCCCGGGGAGATCCTGGTCTCGGGCGAGCCGGCCCAGCTCCAGCAGGTCGTCCTGAACCTCTGCAGCAACGCCGCGCAGGCCATGGACGGGGTCGGCCGCGTCGAGATCGACACCGGGCTCCGCCGCGCCGGCCCCGGCCTCGCGCCCGCCCCCGCCGGGCTGCCCCCGGGGTGCTACGTCCGGATCGCCGTGCGCGACGCGGGGCACGGCATGGACGAGGCCACCCGCGACCGGATCTTCGAGCCCTTCTTCACCACCCGTCCCGCGGGCAACGGGCTCGGCCTCGCCACGGTGCGGGAGATCGTGCGCGAGCACGGCGGCACGATCGAGGTCGCGAGCCGCCCGGGCGCCGGCAGCCGCTTCGACGTCTGGCTCCCCTGCGCGGCGGGCTCGGGCGAGGCGTCGGGCACCGGCGAGCCCGCGCTTCCCCTCGGGCGCGGGCAGACGCTCCTGGTGATCAACCCGCACCGCCAGCCGCTCCTGCGGGACGAGGAGGTGCTGGCGGCGCTCGGCTACGAGCCGGTGGGCTTCGCCGGGATGGAGCCGGCGCTCGCGGCCTGCCGGGCCGCGCCCGAGCGCTTCGCCGCGATCGTGGTGCGTCATTCCGGGCCGCCCGCGCCCCTGGTCGCGTTCGCGGCCGGCGTGCACCGGGCCGCGCCCCGCCTGCCCGTCGTCCTCGCGGCCACCTCCGCCAACGCCGTCGACATGGGCGTCATGGCGGCGGCCGGCATCCAGGAGGTGGTGCAGTGGCCCCTGATCGCGACCGAGGTCGCGACGGCGCTCGCGCGCGCCCTGGCGCGCCCCGCACTCCCGGTCCGGGCCGGCGGATGACGGGCCTCACGGGGCGCCGGCGCGATCCGCCGGCGACGGGCACCGGGCTCCCGGCACCACGCCGTCCGCGGGACGCCGCCGGTCGCGATCCGCCGCGACGACCGGCCCGGCCATCATCATGCCGCCGAGCCCCCGCGCGACCGAGGTCCGGTCGGACCCGGGTCCGGTCGGGTCCCGGACGGGCGGGTCCGAGGCCGCGGAGCGACACCGCGCCCTCGAGGACGAGCATCGCCGCCAGGCAGCCGCCGAGCGCCTCGCTCCACGCTCCGCGGGCGAGGAGGAGCGCCCCGACGGTCGCGGCGCCCGCGAGCCGCGACCGCGCGGCGGCGCAGACCGGCCCGCTGCCGGGAGTCGGCGAGCACGGCCCGGTCGGCTGTCGGTGTTCCGGCCCCGGGAGGCGCCGGCGCCCGCACGGGGGCGGCGCCGCCGGCGGTGCGGCCCCGGCAGTGCTCGGGGGGCGTCAGTCGCAGCCCCGGCAGAGGCGGTCGATGATCCGCTGCGCCTGCGCGTGCTCCTTCCGGACCTCCGGCGTCCGCCCCGGATCCGCCGGGCTGCCCGAGCCCATCGGCGGCAGGGTCCGGCCCGAGGCGGCGGTGTGCGGCGCCGTGGCCGGGAAGGGGGCGGCGCGGGGCTCGAGCAGGCTCGCGACCTCCGCGGCGGCGGCCGGCCACCCCCCGGCGACCAGGGCACAGGCCGCCGTGGCCGCCCAGGCCAGGGCGGCGAGGGCACGCCGGAGGCCGCCGCCCCGCGGCCGGCAGGCGGCCCACGGATGCCGGGGCACGGCCGGGGGGCGCCGCGTCCGCGCGGGATCGGGATCGAGCGCGGGCGCGCGGCGTGTGGGATCGGTCCGGCTCGTCATCGCGGTCTCTCCTCGCGCTTGTCTCTCCTGGATCGAGGGCCGATCATGGCGGCGCGGCCGTTGCACCACCGTGTCGGAGCGCCGCCAAGGTGTTGCAGCCGCAATCGGAGAGGGCGCGCCGGCGCCCGCGAGCGACGGACCCGGCTCCCCCGGGAGCGCCCGCGTCACGATCGTCGCGCGCGCGGCGCGAGGGGCGCGCCGGAGCGCCGGGGCCCGGCGGGCCTGCTGGACGCGGGCGGCCAGATAGGGCATCGGGCGGTCTCGCGGGCCGTCCGCTCCGGGCTCCGTCGCGAGCGCGGTGGGGCGCGGCCCCGTCTCTCCTCAGGCACGGCGCACCATGACCGAGACTCCTCCGACCCCGCTGGACGCGCGGCCCAGGCTCGTCCTCGCTTCGGGCTCGCCGCGGCGCCTCGCCCTGCTCCAGCAGGCAGGGCTCGAGCCGGACGCCCTGCTGCCGGCGGACCTCGACGAGACGCCGCTGAAATCGGAGAAGCCGCGCGAGCTCGTGCGCCGGCTGGCGCGGGCCAAGCTCGACATCGCCGTGGCGGCGGCCCGCAGCGGCGCGGAGCTGCAGCAGGCCTACGTGGTGGCGGCCGACACCGTGGTGGCGGTCGGGCGCCGGATCCTGCCCAAGGCCGAGGTCACGGACGAGGCCGCGGCCTGCATGCGCCTGCTGTCCGGCCGCACGCACCGGGTCTACACCGCGGTCTGCGTCGCCGGCCCCAAGGACCGCCCGCGCGAGCGCCTGGTCGAGACCCGCGTGCGCTTCAAGCGCCTCTCGGCGCGCGAGATCGAGAGCTACCTCGCCAGCGGCGAGTGGCGCGGCAAGGCCGGGGGCTACGCCATCCAGGGGCTCGCCGGGAGCTTCGTGGTCAAGCTGGTCGGGTCCTACAGCGCCGTCGTCGGCCTGCCCCTGTACGAGACCGTGGCGCTCCTCGACGGCGAGGGGTTCCCGGTGCGCGCCGCCTGGCGCGATGCCGTATGACCGCGTGACTCCGGGCCGCGAGACGCGGGCGCTCCGCCCGCGGCGGGCCGGTCTTCCCCACCACGACGATGCTCTCGGGAGGGCGACGTGACGACCGACGACACCACGCCCGCGCGGGCCGCCGCGCCCTGCGCGATCTGCGGCAAGCCGGTGCAGGCCGCGTTCCGGCCGTTCTGCTCGAAGCGCTGCGCCGACGTCGACCTCCAGCGCTGGTTCACGGGCCGGTACGCCGTCCCGGGCCGGGAGGACGACGCGGTGGCGGACGAGGACGCCCAGGGCGAGTCGTGAGCCGCCCTCACGGCGTCCCGGCGATGTGCCGCAGCAGCGCCGGCGTCGCGTAGCCGTCCGCCGGCAGCCCGGCGCCGATCTGGTAGCGGCGGACCGCCTCGCGCAGCCTGGGACCCGCCCGCCCGTCGAGCGACCCGCCGTAGAGCGCGCGGGCGGCGAGCGCCCGCTGGAGGTCCGCGAGGCCGCCCTGGTCGAGGCGGGGCGCCCCCGTGGGCCAGGGCGCCGACAGGGGTGCGGCGCCGTCGATGCGGTCGGCGAGGTGGCCCACCGCGAGCGCGTAGGCGTCGGAGGTGTTGTAGGCCCGGATCGCCTCGAAGTTGTCGGTGATGAGGAAGGCCGGCCCGCCGAGCCCGCCGGGCAGGAACAGGCTGGCCTCGCCGGTCTCCGGCAGGGCGGTGCCGTCGGCCCGGCGCACGCCCCGGCCGGCGAAATCGGCGAACGGCGCCCGGTGGCGCGCGAGGTCGAGGTCCGGCGGCAGCCGCACCTCGACGCCCCAGGGCAGCCCCGGCTGCCAGCCCGCCTGGCGCAGGAAGCTCGCGATGGAGGCGAGGGAATCCGGGACCGAGGTCCAGATGTCCCGCCGTCCGTCGCCGTCGAAATCGACCGCGGCGCGCAGGTAGGCCGAGGGCAGGAACTGCGTCTGCCCCATGGCGCCGGCCCAGGAGCCGCGCATCGCCTCGGGCGCGACGTCGTGGTGCTGGAGGATCTCGAGGGCGGCGACGAGCTCGTCGCGGAACAGGTCGCCGCGGTGGCGCGCCTGCGCCAGGGTGGCGAGGGCCCGCACGGTCGGGACCGTGCCGGCCGCCGTGCCGAAATCCGATTCCATGCCCCAGAACGCGAGCAGGACCGGCCCCGGCACGCCGTAGCGCGCCGCGACCGCCGCGAGGGTCGGGGCGCGGCGCGCGGCCTCCGCCCGCCCGCGGCCCACGCGCCCGGCCGAGACCGCGCCGGCGAGGTAGTCCCAGACCGGGCGGCCGAACTCGCCCTGCCGGGCGAGCCGCGCCAGCACCGCCGGATCCGGCGCCGGCACGTCCCGGAAGGCGGCCTCGAAGGT
>NZ_KZ984657.1 GCF_003574465.1 Methylobacterium crusticola | reverse complement strand
GGCGGACCTGGCGGCGCAGGTCGCGGGCGCGGGCGGGTGCCTGGTCGTGGGACGGGACGTCGCCCTCGCGGCCGAGGTCGGGGCCGGGGGCGCGCAGCTCGGCGATCCCGCGGCGGTGGCGCCGGCGCGGGCGCGCCTGGGCCCGGGGGCGCTCATCGGCCTCTCGGCCCACTCGCTCGCCGACGTCGCGGCCGCCCGGGACGCGGGCGCGGACTACGTCACCCTGAGCCCGGTCTTCGCCAGCGCCAGCAAGCCCGGCTACGGCCCGGCCCTCGGCCTCGACGGCGTGCGGGCCGGGGCGGCCCTGGGGCTGCCCGTGCTGGCGCTCGGCGGCATCGCGGCCGGGAGCGTCCCGGAGTGCCGGCGCGCGGGCGCGGCCGGCGTCGCCGTCATGGGCGGGGTGATGCGGGGGGCCGACCCCGCCGGGGCCGTGCGGGCGCTGATCGCGGCCTGGGACCGGGAGGGCGCCAGCGAACCCGGCTGAGAACCAGGGCTTCGCGCGTCGCGGCGTTCCTGCGGCGGGCCGGTCCTTCCGCCCCGTGCGGCCCGCCCCGGCGGCCCGGCTACTTCGCCGAGGGCCCGTAGGGCGGGCGCGGGATCGCCCGATGCGCCGCGCGCAGGGCCGCCGACCAGCGTTCCCGGAGATCGTGGAAGTAGGGCTCGCCCGCCTCGATCCGGTGCAGCACCTCGGTGTCGCAGGTGTTGCGCCGCACCACCGCGAGGTCGATGGGCAGGCCGACCCCGAGGTTCGAGCGCATGGTCGAGTCCATCGAGACCAGGCCGACCTTGAGGGCGTCGTAGATGTCCGTCCGGAACGTCACCGCCCGGTCGAGGATCGGCTTGCCGTACTTGTGCTCGCCGATCTGCAGGAACGGTGCGTCCTGGCTGCAGGCGATGAAGTTGCCGGCCGAGTAGATCATGTAGAGCCGCATCGGCCCGTCGCCGATCTGGCCGCCGAACAGGAACGAGACCTCGAAGCGCAGCTGCGCCGCCTCGAACCCGGCGCGCTCGATCGTCCTGACCTTGCGGATCGCGCGCCCGATGAGCTGGGCGGCGCGGAACATGGTCGAGACCTCGTAGATCGTCTCGGGCTTGCCGGTATCGGGGTCCTCGACGCCCTCGGTGAGCAGGCTCAGCACCGACTGCGTGACCGAGAGGTTGCCCGCGGAGGCGAGCGCCAGCACCCGCTCGCCCGGCACCGTGAACATGTGCAGCTTGCGGTAGGTCGAGATGTCGTCGAGACCCGCGTTGGTGCGCGTGTCGGCGATCATGACGAGACCCTCTTCCACCAGGATCCCGACGCAATAGGTCATCGCTCACCGCCCCCCGGCGATCGCTCTCGCCGCCACCGCGATCGTGCCGGTCGCCCGCGCTGGCGTTCCGGCCGCCGGCAATACCCTGGCGCAGATGCCGGCTCGAATCCAGCCCGATCCCGCCCCGCCCCCAGGCGTCGTCCCGCGAGGGCGGTGCCCGTCCTCGCGGGACGCGCCCTCAGCTCTGGGACTGGGCCTGCGCCTGCCCGCGGGCGTCGTCGACCTTGACGCGCACGCTCAGCGTCTCGGTGCCGCCGCCGACGCGGCTGCCCCGGACCGGGGCCGCGTCGAGGTAGTCGAGGCCGACCGCCACCCGCAGGTGCGCCTCGGTGGCGGCGATGCCGTAGGCCGGGTCGAACCCGACCCAGCCGAGGTCCGGCACCCGGGCCTCGACCCAGGCGTGGCCGGCCTCCTGCTCGGCCGTGTCGGCACGGTAGTAGTAGCCCGAGACGTACCGCACCGGGATCTCGAGGTGGCGGGCCGCGGCGATGAAGATGTGGGCGAGGTCCTGGCCCACGCCCTCGCGCAGCGCGAAGGCCTCGGCGGCGGTGCTGCCGGAATCCGTGGGGCCGGGCGCGTAGCGCACCGCCTGGTGGAGGGCGCCGAGCAGGCGGTGCAGCCGGGCGAGGCGGTCGTCGGCCTGCCCGGCCACGACCTCGTCCGCGAAGGTCCGGATGGCCTCGTCCGCGAGGGCGAAGCGCGACTCGCGCAGGTAGAACGGATCGGGCAGGCGCTCGACGGTGCCGCGCATGACGCCGTGCATCTCGGTGGTCTCGACCTCGCCGGCGACCCGGATGGTCAGCGCCTCCTCCGGGCCGTCGGCGCTGAAGACGTGGACGACGTTGCCGAACCCGTCCTCGCGCCGGCTCAGGCGCCCGTCGACGGTGGGCTCGATCCGCCAGGAGCGGACGTGCTGGCCGTCGTGGTCGCGCGGCGTCAGGCGCAGCATCTGGATCAGGCCCCGGGCCGGGCTGTCGTAGTGGTAGACCGTCTCGTGGACGACGCGGATGCGCATGGTGTCGAGAGGCTCTGTGACACGAAGAGCTGTGCCGTGCGGCGTCTTACACCGACCCGCGCGGCGGCGAAACCGTCAAGTCCGGCGGCGATCCCGCCCCGTTCGGGCGGCGATCCCGTCCTGCGGGGCCGCGACACCGCCCCGGCGAGCGAGGCGGCTCAGACGAGGTACTGCTCGATGATCGCCGCGCCGAGGCGGTTGTTCTCGGCGATGAAGGCCTGGATGAACTCGTGCAGGCCGCCGGCGAACACCGCCTCCACCGACTGCCCGTCGAGCTGGGCCAGCATGTTGCTGGCGAGCCGCTGGCTCGGCCCGCGGCGCCCGTACGAATCGGCGATCAGGTCGAGGTGGCGCACCAGCATCTCGTAGCAATTGGCGAGCGAGCGGGGCATCTCGCGGTTGAGGATCAGCAGGTCCGCCACCAGCCAGGGCTTGATGCTCTCGCGGTAGACCCAGTGGTAGGCCGTCAGCGCCGAGACCTCGCGCAGGATCGTGGTCCACTGGAAGTAGTCGAGGCTGCCGCCGATCCGCTCGGTCTCGGGCAGGAGCACGTGGTACTTCACGTCGAGGATGCGGGCGGTGTTGTCGGCGCGCTCGATGGCGACGCCGAGCCGGGTGAACCAGTAGGCGTCGTTGCGCAGCATGGTGCGGTAGGCCGAGCCGTCGAAGGCCAGCGAGACGCCCTTCACCCAGTCGAGGAAGCGGGCGAACTCCTCGCGGCTGAGGTCCCGGCCCTCGTAGGAGCGCAGGTGCAGGAAAGCCTCGTTGATCGCCTCCCACATCTCCCCGGTCAGCGCCGTGCGGACGCTGCGGGCGTTCTCCCGCGCGGTCTGGAGGCAGGAGCGGATCGAGGACGGGTTGTTCGGGCTGAAGGCCAGGAAGTCCCGCACCGTGTGCTCGTTGACGCTGTCGTAGAGCGGCCGGAACAGCTCGGCATTGCCCGCCGAGGCGAGGGCGGATTCCCACTCGTTGGTCTCGCCGCCGCCGTAGCTCGCCGGCAGCGCCGTGAGCCGCAGGGCCGCGTCGAGGATGCGGGCGACGAAATCGGCGCGCTCGGCGTAGCGCGAGAGCCAGTACAGGTTGTCGGCGGTGCGGGAGAGCATGGCGTCACGCGGGAGATGGCGCGGGGGAAGGGGCGGCGTCGGCGTGCGGAGCGCGGGGGCGGTGTCAGCCGTCGAGGACCCAGGTGTCCTTGGTGCCGCCCCCCTGGCTCGAGTTCACCACGAGCGATCCCTCCTTGAGGGCCACCCGGGTCAGCCCGCCCGGCACGATGCGGATCTCCTCCGCCCCCGCGAGCACGAAGGGCCGCAGGTCGACGTGCCGGGGCGCGACGCCGGAGGCCACGAAGGTCGGGCAGGTGGAGAGCGCGAGGGTCGGCTGGGCGATGAAGCCGTCCGGCGCGTGGCGCAGCTTGCGGCCGAACTCCTCGATCTCGCGCTTGGTGGCGTGGGGGCCCACCAGCATGCCGTAGCCGCCCGAGCCGTTGACCTCCTTGACCACGAGGTCGCCGAGGTTGGCCAGCACGTAGCCGAGGGCGTCCTTCTCGCGGCAGCGCCAGGTCGGGACGTTGTGCAGGATCGGCTCCTCGCCGGTGAAGAACCGCACGATCTCCGGCATGTAGCTGTAGACCGCCTTGTCGTCCGCGATGCCCGTGCCGACGGCGTTGGCGAGGGTGACGCTGCCGCTCTGGTAGGCGCTCATCAGGCCCGGCACCCCGAGCACCGAGTCCGGCCGGAACACCAGGGGATCGAGGAAGTCATCGTCGATGCGCCGGTAGATCACGTCGACCCGGCGCGGGCCTTCCGTGGTCCGCATGTAGACGACGTCGTCCTTGGTGAAGAGGTCCGAGGCCTCCACGAGATCGACGCCGAGCTTGTCGGCCAGGAAGGAATGCTCGTAGAAGGCCGAGTTGAAGCGGCCGGGGGTCAGGAGCACCACCGTCGGGTCGCGGGCGGCGCTCATCGGTGCGAGGCTGCGCAGGGTGGCGAGCAGGGCGTCCGGGTAGGCCTCGACCGGCGAGACCCGGTGCTTGGAGAACAGCTCGGGGAAGAGCCGCAGCATCACCTCGCGGTTCTCGAGCATGTAGGAGACGCCGGACGGGGTGCGGGCGTTGTCCTCGAGCACGAAGAACTCGTCCTCGCCGGTGCGCACGATGTCGATGCCCGCGATGTGGACGTACTTCCCGTGCGGCACCTCGAAGTCCCGCATCTCCAGCCGGTAGTGCGGGTTGCGGTAGACGAGGTCGCCCGGGATCACCCCGGCCCTGATGCAGTCCTGCGGGCCGTAGATGTCGGCCAGGAAGGCGTTGAGGGCGGTGACGCGCTGCTTGAGGCCCCGCTCCAGGAAGCCCCATTCGGGCTTCGTCAGCACCCGCGGGATGATGTCGAAGGGGATCAGGCGCTCGGTCGACTCGTTGTCACCGTAGACCGCGAAGGTGATGCCGATGCGGCGGAAGAACAGCTCGGCCTGGCTGCGCCGGGTGTTGAAGTGCTCCGGCGGGGTGGTGTCGAGCCAGGTCTTGAGAGCCGCGTAGGCGTCCCGGACCGCGGCTTGGGTGGGCCCGCTCCCCAGGATCCCGTTCATTTCGTCGAACGCGCTGAGCGGCATGGGCGTCCCTCTGTTTGACCCGGAAGCTAGACGCAAGACGGGGGCCAAGGCAAAGGAAATGCGCCTCCGCGGCCAGGGTTGCACGCGGGTTCCGCAACGGCAGCCGGGACGCGCGCGCGGGGGTCCCGGGGGGGCCGACGGGCGGGCGGGCGCTGGTCGGGGCCCGCCGGCGGGCCGCCCGGGAGCCCCCGAGGTCCGGCGGGCCCCCGGAGACCCCGCGCCGACGCGGACGCCGGTCCGGGGCCGGCAGCGCGGCGGGACCCGGGGCGGCACGCGAGCGGCCGCCGCCCTAGATGAGCTTGAGGCCCTTGAAGCTCGCGTGGCCGTCGCGGCCGACGATGATGTGGTCGTGCACCACGATGCCGAGGGGGCCCGCCACCGCGACGATGTCGCGGGTCATCTTGATGTCGGCCTGCGAGGGCGTGGGGTCGCCCGAGGGGTGGTTGTGGACGAGGATCAGGGCGGTGGCCGAGAGCTCGAGCGCCCGGCGCACGACCTCCCGGGGGTAGACCGGCGTGTGGTCGACGGTGCCGCGGCCCTGCACCTCGTCGGCGATCAGGCGGTTGCGCTTGTCGAGGAAGAGCAGGCGGAACTCCTCGCGCGGCGCGAACGCCATGGCGGCGCGGCAGTAATCGATCACGGCGGCCCAGGAGGAGAGCAGCGTGCGCTCGGCCACCGCCCCGCGGGCGAGCCGCCGCCCGGCCGCCTCCAGGATCTTCAGGTCGGCCACCACCGTCGGCCCGATGCCGTCGACCTCCATCAGGCGGTCGGCGGGCGCGGTGATCACCTCGGCGAAGCTGCCGAAGCGCTGGATCAGCGCCTTGGCGACCGGCTTGACGTCCCGGCGCGGGATCGAGCGGAACAGCACGAGCTCCAGGAACTCGTAGTCGGGCAGGGTGTCGCCCTGCGCGAAGCGGGCCCGCAGGCGGTCGCGGTGGCCGTGGTAGTGCGGGGCCTCGTCGGCCCGGGGCGCCTCGCCGGCGGTCTCGTCCAGGCCCGGCGGGCGCCGGGGGAGCCGGGTCATGGGCCGGCCGGGCCCGGGGGCGGCGACCGTGGGGGAAGCGTCGGAGCGGGACGCGTCATGGCGGCAGGCGGTCCCCGGCGCCCCGTCCCCGGTCAGGCGCCCAGGTCGTGGGGCTTGTCGAGGCCCCTCGGCGACAGCGTGAAGATCTCGACGCCGGTCTCGGTCACCGCCACGGTGTGCTCGAACTGGGCCGAGAGCGAGCGGTCGCGGGTCACGGCGGTCCAGCCGTCCGACAGCACCTTCACGTGCNTGAAGAACTGCCCGGGCCGCAGGACCACGTTGTAGCTCGGCTCGACGTAGTGCAGCACGGTCGGCGCGTCGTGGTAGGTCCGTCCCAGGCCGTGGCCGCAGAAGTCGCGCACCACCGAGCAGCGCTCGCCCTCGGCGAAGGCCTGGATGGCGGCGCCGATGTCGTTGGTGGTGCCGCCCGGCCGGATGGCCGCGATGCCGCGCATCATCGCCTCGTGGGTGATGTCGCACAGGCGGGCGGCCTTGCGGGGCACCTCGCCCACGTAGGCCATGCGGCTCGAATCGCCGTGCCAGCCGTCGACGATCAGGCAGATGTCGAGGTTGACGATGTCGCCCTCGCGCAGCGGCTTGTCGTTCGGGATGCCGTGGCAGACGACGTGGTTGATCGAGGTGCAGATCGATTTCGGGTAGCCGCGGTAGAACAGCGAGGCCGGGTAGGCGCCGTGGTCCATCGCGAAGGTGTAGGCGAGGCGGTCGAGGGCCTCGGTGGTGACGCCGGGCGCCACCGCCTCCATCAGCAGGTCCAGGGCCTCGGCCGTCAGGCGGCCCGCCTGGCGCATGGCCTCGAAGGCCTCGGGCCCGTGGATCGGCGGCTCCTGCCGGCGGCCGTCCTGGACCGCGCTCTGCTCGTCACGACTCATCGAACGGGTCCGGAACTCGGGTCTGGAGGCTGCCGCGGGCGATCACCCGGATGTAGGCGTTTCCCGCCGCGAAGCCAAGGACGAAGCCAGTCTCCGCCCCGCGCGGCGTCAGCGCGGATCGACCCATTTCCGGCCGGCCGCGGGGGCGGAGGCGGCAGCGGAGACGGCCGCCGGGGCCGGGGCCGGGGCGGCCACGGGCG
>NZ_QOWC01000299.1 GCF_003574465.1 Methylobacterium crusticola | reverse complement strand
GCGTTGGCGTCGCGCTGGCCCGCCACCTGGACGACGGTCGGCGAGGTGGTGAAGGCGGCGCCCGGGGTCAGGTTGAGCAGGTTGAGGCGCGTCGTGCCGGTCGCGTTGCCGGTGACGACCAGCCTGTCCGAGGCGCCGTTCTGGGTCGAGACGTCGAGGCTGACCTGGCCGCCGCGGCCGACGTAGTTGCCGTTCACCGTCAGGGTGTCGCCGGCCAGGCCGTTCTGCAGGTTGACGAGGCCGCTGTTCGTGAAGGCGCCGGTGCTGATCGCCACCGCTCCGCCGCGCGCGGCCTGGAGCGTCCCGCTGTTCGTGAACGCGCCCGAGATGCTGGTATTGCCCCCGAGCGTCACGATGCCGGCATTGTTGAAGCTCTGGACGCCGAAGCTGCTGGCGCCGGCGGTCGCGACCACGCCCTGGTTGTCGAACGTCGCGACGTCGTTGAGGGCCGCGCCGGCCCCGAGGGCGATCCCGCCGGCATTGCTGAGGGCGCCGCCGCCGAGGCTGGTGACGCCGCTCACCGTCACCGCGCCGCCCGCGAGGTTGCGGAAGCTGGACAGGTTCGAGAAGCCGACCGTGCCGGCGAGCTGGACGCTGCCGGCGTTCGTCAGGGCGCCCACCTCGACGTTGCTGTCGGTGGCCGCCAGCGTCCCGCCCGCCAGGTTGCCGAGGCTGGCGAGGCCCGTGAAGGCGGACCCGGGGGAAAGCGTGATCTGGCCCGCGTTGGTGAGGGCGCCGCCCCCGAACGTGCTGACGCCCGAGGCGTTGAAGACGCCGCCCTGCTGGTTGGCGAAGGTGGATTTCGTGTTCAGCAGCAGGGAGCCGTTGATCGTGCCCGCGTTGCTGACCTGGGCCGCGGCGATGCTCGGGAGCGTGTTGATGGCGACCCCGGACGGCGTGTCGATGAGGCCCGTGTTGGTGATCACCAGGGAGGCGGCCCCGACCGCCACGATGCCGGCGGTCGTGGTGTCGGTGGTCGATGCGACCTGCTGGAACTGGCTCGGGAGCGCGCCGAGCTGCGCCTGCGTGAGCTGCGTCGGCAGCGCGGCGCTCTGCGCGATGGTGCCGGCGTTCGTCACCGTGGTGACGGCGCCCGCGGCCGCGATGCCGTACTTGCCGAAGATGATCTGGCTGTCGCTGGTCTCGTTCGCGACGCTGACCTGGCCGTTCGACGCCGCCGCGATCCCGACCGTGGCGTTGCCGACGGCGCCCCGGTTGGTCACCGAGACGGTGCCGGAGCCCGAATTCGCCGCGAGGCCCACCGGGGCCGCGACCTGACCGGAATTGACGACCGTGACCGCGCCCTGGGTGGCGCTGGCCGCGATGCCGACGTTCGCGGCCGTGATCTGGCCCGCATTCGTGATGACCTGGGCGCCGGCCCCGGACTGGGACAGGATGCCGGCGGCGCCCGCCGTGATCGTGCCGGCGCTGGTGATGGTGGTGGTGCCGGTGCCCTGCTGGTTGTCGACCTGGATGCCGATGCCGGCGGGGGCGCTGACGGCGGCGCTCGCCGCCACGTTGATGGTGACGTCGCCGGCTGGGTTGCCCTCCGTCAGCGAGGTCGGCATCACCAGGATGGCGGCCGGCCGGGAGCCGGCGCTGATCGTGGTGTTGTCCAGGACGTTCAGCGTGAAGGTGTTGGCCGGCGTGTAGAAGATGCCGCCCGTGTAGGCCTGGTTCGGCCCGCAATTGGCCACCGCGGTGGTCGAGGCGTTGTCGCCGGCCTGGCAGACGCTCGCGAACAGGACGGAGCCGCCCCGGACCGGGAACAGGAACTGCCCCGGGACGCCGTTGTTGGAGCCGGTCGCGAGGGCGTTGGGCCCGCCGTCCAGGAAGGCGCCGTTCACGAGCGATCCGGGCAGCTCGAAGTAGGTCCCGGGGTCGCCGGTCCCGGCCGAGTAGCCGGCCGAGGCCGAGGTGCCGCCGAGCCCGTTGGTGCCGCCGCTCGCGTCGCCGGTCTCGAACTGGATCCGGGCGTAGTTGAAGTAGATGTCGAAGTTGCCGCTGCCCGTATCGGGCCGGCTGGCCATGATCACCTGGAAGGTGTTCGTCTTGTCGGCGTGGTTGCTGTAGTAGCCGACCGCCGGCCAGGTCGCGCCGAACGCGGTCTGGCCCGCGTAGGTGCCGGTGCCGTACGAGGTGACGCCGCTCGCCGCGTTGCGCGTGTCGATGTCGGCGAAGAAGGGCGCGATGATCGGGGCGCCGCGGTAGCCGGCGCCGAGCCCGACCGGCGTGTACTGACCGAGGGCCTGGCCGAAGGTCACGTTGCCGTTGTTGTTGACGTAGAGCTGCGAGTAGGTGGTGCCGAAGAAGTTGGCGGCGAAGGGCAGCGCGATCGCGCCGGTCGAGCCGTCGTCGTTGCGGGCGAGCTGGGCGCCGTCGAAGCCCGGAGCCACCGACTGCGCGGACGCCCCGTCGACCGCCGCGAGGGATCCGAGCAGCGGCAGCCCCGCGAAGGACACGCCGAGCATCAGCACCTGTCGGATCCGGGCCAAGCCGCTGTGTCGACCCGTCCCCCGTCCCATCGTGTACGCCGCCATCGGTTCCCGGCTCCGAAGCTCCCCAACTTGGCCGGATGTTGACCACAGCGACCGGCAAGAAGACAGTGACTTTCCGGAGCGGCGATGAATTTGCTCCTGCAAGTGGCGCGAGCGCAACGGTCCCTCATCCATTTGATGGATGCCGGCCATGTGTAAATACTCAAAAATACTGAAAGTCGAGCGTGTGCACAGGGCAACGGAAATCGATCATGGTGTGGTGCAGTTGGCAGGATTCGGGGCGGCCCGCCGCAAGGTCATCCGCGAACAGGCGCGGGCCTGAAGCCCGCGCGGACGCGCCGGGCCCGCGGCCCGCGGCCGGCCCCCCGAGCGGCCGTCGGCCGGAGCCCGCATGGAAACCGCAGCCGTGATCAGGCAGGATGAGGGCGACGACCACGCATTTGGTCTTCCGAGTCGCCCGCGGCTTGCATACAGGAAGGGACCGGCCTCATCCTGCCGGGCGATCCATCGGACCCGTCCTCACCGATGAGCACTCCAGAACCCTGCTCGATCGGCGTCCTGTTCTGCGATGTCGCGGGGAGCACCCGGCTCTACCGCGAGGTCGGCGACGACGTGGCGCTCCGCGTCGTCGACGGCTGCCTGGGCCTCGCGGCCGAGGCGGTGCGGAACGGCGGCGGCCGCCTCGTCAAGACGATCGGCGACGAGTTCATGGCCGTCTTCGACGATGTCTGCGCCATGTGCGACGCCGCCATCGCGGTCCAGCGCCGCTTCGAGGAGGCCGGGAGCCAGGTGGAGCACGTGGCCGCCCACCGGCTCCAGCTCCGGATCGGCTTCCATTTCGGGCCGGTGGTGCGGGCCAACGACGACTACTTCGGCACCACCGTGAACATGGCGGCCCGGATGGTCGCCCTCGCCAAGGGCGGCCAGATCATCACCACCGGGATCCTGGCGGACGGCCTGCCGGCCCCGCAGCGGGCCGCCACGCGGGCGCTCCTCGGCGTCTACGTCAAGGGCGCGGGCGACGAGGTCCGGGTCGCCGAGGTGCTCTGGCACCTCTCGACCCACCACACCACGGTGTTCTCGCTCCAGCCCGCCGGGGAGACGCAGGGCTTCGGGGGCCACGAGCTGCGGCTCTCCTACGCCGGGCGGCGCTGGCTCTTCGACGAGCGGCGCCAGAGCGTGACGCTCGGGCGCGAGGCGTCGAACGACGTCGTGGTCGACAACGAGCACGCCTCCCGCCGCCACGCCACCGTCGAGCGGCGGGGCGACAAGTGGGTGCTGATCGACCACAGCACCAACGGGACCTTCGTCACGCCCTTCGGTGCCGAGGAGTTCTGCATCCGCCGCGAGGAACTGGTGCTGCGGGACGTCGGCACGCTCGGCATCGGCCAGTCGGTCGGGCAGGACCGGGCTAACCGCATCGACTTCGCGCTGACGCTCCACGGCGCCGGCCCGTCCTTCGGCTGAGCGAGGCCCGGCGCGCCGGCGCGTCGCACCCGGACGCGCCGGCCCGGCATCGTCGTGCGGGGGCCCTCGAGGGCTCCGACGAAAGAAGCCGGCCCCCGCCGGGGCCGGCTTCTTTCGTCGGCGCCGGGTCGAGGCCCGCGCCCTCAGGGCATCCGGCTCATCATCCGGGAGGCGCCGATCTCGGCCGGGCCGAAGCTCGAGGCCGTGCTGGCCGGGGCCGGCGCGTAGCTCGGGGTCCGGGCCAGCGACGGGACGCGGGCGCGGGCGCGCAGGGGCTCCACCACCGTCACCTTCGGCTTCACCACCGGCCGGACCGCCTCGCGGACCGGGTGGTGGACGGGCTCGCGCACCGGGCGGGCGGCCTCGCGCACCGGGCGCGCGGTCTCCCGCACGGCGGGCTTCTGGGCCGGCTCGGGCCGCTCGGCCGGCGGGAGCGCAGCCTTCTTGGTCCGGGCTCCCGTCTCGGGCGCCGTGGCCTTCTTGGTGGTCTCGGCGGGCCGCTCCGTCGCGAGGGGCCGCGGCGTCGCGGGCGGCAGGCTGGCGCGGAGGGGCTTGGCCGGCGGGCGGCACTCGCCGCCGTCGAGCTCGAGGCCGGGCGGGCAGGAGACGCGCACGCAGGATTCGCCCTGCTGCTCGGTGCCGGTCGGGCAGACCACCGGGCAGATCCGGCCGCTGTAGCCGTTCAGCATGTCGAGCGTCGCCTGGTCGGGCATGTGCGACACGATCTTGACCGCGCGGGTCATGCCGGGCCGGGACTGCTCGTGGCTCGGCGAGTAGCGGTAGAACCGCTCCAGGGCCTCGACCGAGTGCTTGCCCCAGGAGGCCTCGGGCTTCTCGCTGTAGCAGCCGAGGTCGTGCAGGCGGTCCTGCACCGTGCGGACGAGGCGGTCCTGGTTGGCCGGCGTGGTCGCCAGGACGGCGTTCTTCACCTCGGCGTCCGCCTCGGTGGGGCCGTCGCCCTTGATGGTCAGGCTGGCGTAGGCGCTGTTGGGGGTCTCGACCGCCTTGACCTTGTCGGCCTCGCCGTTGCCGCCGGGCACCACCAGCAGGGCGGCGTGCTTCTCGGGCTGCGGGGCCTCGAGGAGCGCGAGCTTCACCCGGCGCTGGTCCTCCTCCTGCCGGAGGGCGGCCTGGCGGACCTCCTCGTCGCGGCGGGCCTGCTCCAGGCGGGCGGCCTCCTCGCGGCGCTGCGTCTCGGCGGCGGCGAGGCGCGCCTTCGTCTCCTCGTCCCGGCGCCGGGCGTCCGCCGCCGCGGCGGCGAGGCGCGCCCTCGTCTCCTCGTCCTGGCGCCGGGCCTCGGCGGCCGCGGCGGCGAGGCGGATCTTCGCCTCCTCGTCGCGCCGCTGGACCTCCGCGGCGGCGGCGAGGCGCGCCTTCGACTCCTCCTCGCGGCGGGCCTGGGCCTGGCGCTTCGCCTCCTCCTCGTCGCGGGCCTTGCGGGCGAGGTCGGCGAGGCGGTCGTCCTCGCGGCGCTGGGCAACGAGCCGCTCGGCCTCCCGGCGCTCATCCTCCTCGCGCCGCGCCTTCTCGGCGAGGGCAGCCTTCTGGCGCTGCTCGTCCCGGCGCTTGGCCTCGTCCAGGTTCGCCTGGGACTGGCCGGCGCGGGCCTGGTCCTCCAGCACGCGGATGCGGGCGAGCGCATCGTCGACGAGGAAGCTCTTGGCGTATTTCTGGGTGAAGCCGCGCAGGTCGGCGACCTGGTTGCTGGCGCGCAGCCGGCTCCAGGCCTGGATGTCGGTCTCGTCGCGGTTCAGGTAGACCTCGCCCGGGTAGGAGCGTGTCACCTCCGGGAGCTGGCGCCCCTCGGTGACGTTCGAGACCGACATGGCGACGCGCTGGAAGACCTGGCCGACCTCGAGGCCGGGCTCGGCCATGGCCTTGATCAGGGCCCCGGCGTAGAAGCTGTTGCGGCCGGTGCCGTCGAAGGCGACGTGGTTGGCCTGGGTGGCGTAGGCCAGGATCAGGCCCTTGCGCCCGACGACGCTCGCGAGGCCGGGGCCGCTCGCGCTGTCGCGCCGGCTCGTCTCCTTCAGCGGCAGGTCGCGGCAGGCGTCCAGGATCAGGATGCGGGCGCCCTTGGCGCTGTCGAGCGCCCCGATCACGCTCTCGACCGCGATGGTCTCGAACGGGACGTCGAAGCCGTCCTTCAGCTGCGCGTCGGTCGGGACGAGGTAGTTCTGCCCCTGGTACTGCAGGCCGTGGCCCGCGTAGTAGACGAGCGCGGTGTCGGCGTCGTGCGCGACGCGCGAGAACTGGGCCAGCTTGCGGTCCATGTCGCGCCGGGAGAGGTCCCGGCCGTCCACGACCTCGAAGCCGACCTGGCGCAGGACGGAGGCGATGTCCTCCGCGTCGTTGCCGGGGTTGGTCAGGCGGCCGAAGCTCTCGTAGGCGGAGTTGCCGACCACGAGGGCGATGCGCTTCTCCGCGGGAGCCGACACGGCCGCCGTCGCCCACAGGGCGAACGCGAGAGCGAGCAGTGCTGGCGGGGTCCGTTTCATGGCCTGAAACTACATGGCCGGGGGGTGGCCAAGCAAGTGCCATTACACACTCGCCCCGCCCGCTCGACACGCCGTGTGCTGTTCACACCGCACCGCCCCGGCCGCGCGCCAGAAAAGAGGCGCAATTCGCGCAGATGAGCGAGAGTCCCGGGGCCTCCGGAGACATTGGGGCCGCAGACCTGGGGGCGCAGACCTGGGGGCGGGGACCCAGGGCTCCGGGGCTCGGGACCTCGGGGCGAAGGGCCGGGAACCGCGGGAGCGCGCCGGGCGCCTCGAGGGCCCGGGACGCCGGGGCGCGGCAGCGATTGCATTCGGGTGCCATCTGCGATCTCTTCGGGCCGCGGACGTCCGAAGGTCGCCGACCGGGCATGAGACTGCGCAACCTCCTCCTCATCGTGGCGGCCGTCGGCGTGGCGGGTGGCGCCGCGCTCCTGCGCGCCTCCTCGGGGCTGATCGCCCGGGCCGCCGAGAGCCGCCTCGAGGCGCAGACCGGGCGCCGGTGGACGGTCGCGGGCGAGGCGGGCCTGTCGCTCTGGCCCACCGCCGCCATCGTCCTGCGCGACGTCGGCACGCAGGAGGATTTCGGCAACGAGGGGCGCGGGCGCCTCGACATCGAGACGGTCCGGCTGATCGGGCCGCCGCTGGACCTCCTCGCCGGGCGCGGCCCGCGGGAGGTGGAGGTGGTGCGCCCCTCCCTGACCTGGCCGGCGGCCTGGTGGCGCGCCGCGGAGGCCCGCCGGGCCGGAAACGCCGCCCCTGCGGGCGCGCCCTCGGCGGGCG
>NZ_QOWC01000298.1 GCF_003574465.1 Methylobacterium crusticola | reverse complement strand
CGGCACGGAGCCGGCGGCCTCCGCCTCGGGGTCGCGCCAGACCGTACGCGGCGGGCCGGCGGAGCGCGTCGCCGCGTGGGCCGATTGCGGCTTGCCGAATTGCGGCCGGGCCGGGTCGCGGCCCCGGGCTCCCTCGCGGGCCGGGCGCGCCCTGGCGCCCTGCTCGGCCTCGGCGGCCCGGGCGGCGGCCTTCGGCGAGCCGAAGGGCGCGATCGGCTCGCGCACCGGGCTGGTGAAGTCGACCCCGGCCTGCTCGGCGAGCGTCTGGCCGAGCTGGTCCTTCAGGACCCGGGTGCGGATCTCGTCCACCAGCCCGACCTCGAGGTCGCCGAGCTGGAACGGCCCGAACGAGAGCCGGATCAGCCGGTTCACCGACAGGCCGAGATGCTCCAGGATGCGCTTGACTTCGCGGTTCTTGCCCTCGCGCAGGCCGAGCGTCAGCCAGACGTTGTCGCCCTGGGCCCGATCCACCGAGGCCTCGATCGGCCCGTACTCCATGCCGTCGATGGTGACGCCGCCGCGCAGGCGGTCGAGGGCCGCCTGGTCGACATCGCCGAAGGCCCGCACGCGGTAGCGCCGGAGCCAGCCGGTCTCCGGATGGGCGATCACCTTGGCGAGGCCGCCGTCGTTGGTGAGCAGCAGCAGGCCCTCGGTGTTGATGTCGAGCCGGCCGATCGCCACCACGCGGGGCAGGTCGTCGGGCAGGACGTCGAACACCGTCTGGCGCCCCTCGGGGTCTCGGGCCGTGGTGACGACGCCGCGGGGCTTGTGGAAGATCCACAGCCGGGTGCGCTCGCGGGCGGGCAGGGGCTCGCCGTCGACCGTGATGCGGTCCTCCGGCCCCACGTTCATCGCCGGCGAATCGAGGCGCACGCCGTTCAGGGTCACCCGGCCGTCCAGGATCATCGCCTCGGCGTCGCGCCGCGAGGCGAGGCCCGCCCGGGCGATGGCCTTGGCGATGCGCTCCGCCTCCGGCTCGGCCGCCGCGGGCGCCGGCTCGGCCGCCTTGCGGCGCGGGGCGCTTGCGTCCGGGCCGGTGCCGGCCGTGGCGGTGCCGGCGGATGCCTCGTCCCGTCCGCGCCGCCGTTTTGGCGCGCCGGTCTCGTCGTCGTTGCTGTCGCTCATGGGGGCCTGATACCAGAGCGGGTTTGTTTGGGCGAGCGGGACGGATGGGCGATTTTTCAAGGGCGGGCGCGGGCGCGCCGGGGGCCGGGGCCGATCCGCTCGGCCTCGCCTTCGCGGCGGCGCGCGAGGCAGCGGCGCTGGGCGAAGTCCCGGTCGGCGCCGCGATCGTGCGCGGCGGCGCGGTGCTGGCCGTCGCCGGCAACCGGCCGCGGGCCGACCGCGACCCCACCGCCCACGCCGAGATCCTGGCGATCCGCGCCGCCTGCGCGGCGGTCGGGGACGAGCGCCTCGCCGGCTGCGACCTCTACGTGACGCTCGAGCCCTGCGCCATGTGCGCGGGCGCCATCAGCCTCGCGCGCATCCGCCGCCTCTACTTCGCCGCCGCCGATCCCAAGGGCGGGGCGGTGGAGCACGGCCCGCGCCTGTTCCGGCAGCCGACCTGCCACCACGCCCCGGACGTGTACGGGGGCTTGCGCGAGGCGGAGGCCGCCGCGCTCCTGCGCGCCTTCTTCCGGACGCGCCGCGGCTGACGAAAGCGGCCGGGGTCGCGGGCGGCGGCGCCGGAAGTGCGGAGTGCGGAGTTCGGCGGCACGCTGCGCCGCGACGATATTTCAGCCTTTTCAAATCAATATAGCAACAGCTATATAGCCGGGCGGCCCGCAACCTGGGCCGCGGAGCGGGAGCGCGCAGCGGATGCGGGACGGACGGGCGTGGCGCGTCGCCGACGACACCGGAGCCGAGCCGAGCCTCGGCCGGATGAATGCCAGCGTCCCGGTCTCGGGGAGCGGCACCTGGCTCAGGCGGCTCCTCGCCTTCATGGGGCCGGGCTACATGGTCTCGGTCGGCTACATGGACCCGGGCAACTGGGCCACCGACATCGCCGGGGGTGCGCAGTTCGGCTACACGCTGCTCGCCGTCATCCTGCTGTCGAACCTGATGGCCGTCGTGCTCCAGGCCCTGGCGGCCCGGCTCGGCATCGCCACCGGGCGCGACCTCGCGCAGGCCTGCCGCGACGCCTACTCGCGCCCCGTCGCCCTGGCGCTCTGGCTCGCCTGCGAGGCGGCGATCATCGCCTGCGACCTCGCCGAGGTCATCGGCACCGCCATCGCCCTCAAGCTCCTGTTCGGCCTGCCCCTGCTCGCCGGGGCGATCCTGACCGGCCTCGACGTGCTGCTGATCCTGCTGCTGATGCGCCGGGGCTTCCGCGCCCTCGAAGCCTTCGTGATCGCGCTGCTCACGGTGATCTTCGCCTGCTTCGCGGCCCAGATCGTGCTCGCGGCCCCGCCGATCCGGGCGGTGCTCGGCGGCTTCGTGCCGGACCCCCGGATCGTCACCGACCCGGCCGCCCTCTACCTCGCCATCGGCATCCTCGGGGCGACCGTGATGCCGCACAACCTCTACCTCCACTCCTCCATCGTGCAGACCCGGGCCTATCCGCGCGACCCGGAGGGACGGGCGGGGGCCCTCCGCTTCGCCGTCGTCGACTCGACCCTGGCGCTCACCCTGGCGCTGTTCGTCAACGCGGCGATCCTGATCATGGCCGCCACGGTGTTCCACACCGGCGGGCACACGGGCGTGCAGGAGATCGAGGAGGCCTACGCCCTGCTGTCGCCGCTCCTCGGCGTCGGCCTCGCCTCGACGCTGTTCGCGGTGGCGCTGCTGGCCTCGGGCCTCAACTCCACGGTCACCGCCACCCTGGCGGGCCAGATCGTGATGGAGGGGTTCCTGCGCCTGCGCCTGCCCGACTGGGCGCGCCGCCTCCTGACCCGGGGCATCGCCATCGTGCCGGTGGTGGTCGTGACGGGCCTCTACGGCGAGGCCGGCACGGCCCGGCTCCTGGTGCTGAGCCAGGTCGTGCTGTCGATGCAGCTGCCCTTCGCGGTGATCCCGCTCGTGCGCTTCGTCTCGGACCGCTCGAAGATGGGCGCCCTCGTGATCCCGCCCTGGCTCAAGGGGCTGTCCTGGGCCATCGCGGCGGTGATCGTCGGGCTGAACCTGAAGCTCCTGGCCGACACCCTGACCGGAGGGTGAGGCGGGCGCCCCAGGGGAGCGCCCCGGCCCGGCCCGCGATACGTCAGGTCGTGGACAATCTTCGCGTGCAGGCGAGGGCCATGCTCAACATTTGGGCAGCGCCCGGGGAAGAAATCGCGGCCCGATCCGGAACAACGTCGCGCCAGAATGCTTAAGGCTCCACATTTTTTACGACGACGTGGATGCCACGATGAAGATCCGCACCGGTTACTCGATCGCGTTCGATACGCCCGGCCCGACCCCGATGGTCCTGATGCTGAGCGTCCACCCCTCGCGCGCCGCCGACCTGCTGACCCCCGACGCCATCGCGTTCGACCCCCCGGTGCCGGCGCACCAGTTCCTCGATTCCTTCGGCAACGTCTGCACCCGGATCACCGCCCCGGGCGGGCGCATCACGATGTCGGCCGACCTCCTGGTCCGGGACTCGGGCGAGCCCGACGCGTACGCGCCGGATGCGGTCCAGCACCCGGTCGAGGAGCTGCCCGACGACGTGCTCCCGTTCCTCCTCGGCAGCCGCTACTGCGACACCGACAAGCTGTCCCAGACCGCCTGGTCGCTGTTCGGCAACACGCCCCTCGGCTGGGCCCGGGTGCAGGCCATCGTCGACTTCGTCCACAACCACATCCGGTTCGACTACCAGAAGGCCGATGCGACCCGCTCCGCCTCCGACGGCTTTGCCCAGCGCGAGGGCGTCTGCCGCGACTTCGCCCACCTCGCCGTCGCGTTCTGCCGCTGCATGAACATCCCGGCGCGCTACTGCACCGGCTACCTCGGCGACATCGGCGTGCCGGCGGTGCCCGACCCGATGGACTTCTCGGCCTGGTTCGACGTCTATCTCGGCGGGCGCTGGTACACGTTCGACGCGCGCCACAACAAGCCCCGCATCGGCCGCATCGTCATCGCGCGGGGCCGCGACGCCACCGACGTCGCCATCTCGACGAGCTTTGGCCCGGCCTGGCTCGCCCGCTTCGACGTCCACACCGACGAGGTGGCGGACGAGGCGCCCGCGCGGCTCGCCCGCGCCGCGTAAGGCGCGCCGCGAGGGCGCGGGAAGCAGATCCGGGCGGCAAAGGGCGGCAGGAGCCGGGGCGGGCGCGGCCCGGCCCCTCGCCGTGGGGCGCGGACGCCGCTATGGCGGCGCGATGCAGCTTCGTCCCTACCAGCGCGCCAGCCTCGAGGCGCTCCACGCCGACTGGTCCCGCGGCGGCCGCAACGGCCTCATCGTGCTGCCGACGGGCGCCGGCAAGAGCCTCGTCATCGCGGCCCTGGCGCGGGAGACGCTGGCGCGCGACCCGGCGGCGCGGGTCGCGGTCGTCACCCATTCCCGCGAGCTCATCGCCCAGAACCACGCCGAGCTGACCGCCCTGTGGCCGCGGGCGCCCGCTGGCATCGCCTCGGCCGGCCTCGGGCGGCGCGAGGAGGCGGCCGCGATCCTGTTCTGCGGCATCCAGTCGGTCTGGAACCGCGTCGAGCCGATCGGCCGGCGCGACCTCGTCGTGGTGGACGAGGCGCACCTGATCCCCCGCGACGCCGAGACCCGCTACGGCCGCTTCCTCGAGCGCATCCGGGCGCGCACGCCCGGGATGCGGCTCGTGGGCCTCACCGCCACGCCCTACCGGCTCGACAGCGGACGCCTCGACGAGGGCACGGGCCGCGTGTTCGAGCGCATCGTCTACGAGGCGCAGGTCGGCGACCTGATCCGCGAGGGCTACCTCGCGCTCCTCGTGTCGAAGGCCACCGCCACCACCCTCGACGTCAGCGGTGTGCCCCTGCGGGGCGGCGACTACGTGCCGGGCGCCCTCGAGGCGGCGGTGAACCGCGAGGCGATCACCCGGGCGGCGGTCGCCGAGATGGTGGCCTACGGCACCGGCCGCCGGGCCTGGCTCGCCTTCTGCGCCGGGGTGCGGCACGCCGCGGCCGTGCGGGACGCGGTGCGGGTAGAGGGGATCTCCTGCGAGGCGGTCTCGGGCGAGACGCCCAAGCGCGAGCGGGACCGCATCGTGCGGGACTTCCGGGCCGGGCGCCTGCGCTGCCTGACCTCGGTCGGCGTGCTGGCGACGGGCTTCAACGTGCCGGAGGTCGACCTCGTGGCCCTGCTGCGGCCGACCCAGAGCACCGGCCTCTACGTGCAGCAGGTCGGGCGGGCCCTGCGGCGGGCGCCCGGCAAGGCTGACGCCCTGGTCCTCGACTACGCCGGCCTGGTGCGCCGCCACGGCCCGGTCGACGCCCTCTCGGCCAACGCCGTGGCGCGGGCGCGCCGCCTCGGCGAGGGCGGGCCCCGGGCCAAGCCCTGCCCGGGCTGCGGCGCCCTGATCGCCCTCAACGCCAGCGCCTGCGAGGGCTGCTGGGTCGAGCCGGAGGCCGAGCCCGACGAATCCGCTCCCCACGAGGCGGCGGCGGACCCGACGAGCCGCATCCTGTCGGGCCGCCTCGCGGAGGGGCCGCGCTGGTGCCCGGTCGAGGCCTGGCGCTTCGTGCGCGAGGCCCGGGCGGGCGGGCCCGACCTCCTCGCGGTCGTGATCGAGGGCGGCGGGGCGGCCCACCGGGTCCGGCTCGACCTCGAGCAGGCGGGCTACCCGCGCGAGAAGGCCGTGCTGTGGTGGCGCCGCCTCGGCGGGGCGCTGCCGGCCCCGATGGACGCGGCCGAGGCCCTGGCGCGCCGGGACGAGCTGGCGCGGCCCGAGGCGATCCGGGTGGCCCCGAGCGGCCGGCTCTCCGAGAGCACCGACTACCGCCTCGCCGACGGGGCGACCTGGACCGACACCCGCCGGGTGGCGTGAGGGGCGCCGGGAGGCCCTTCAGGCGGCGCCGGGCCCCGCCAGCAGGCGCGCGATCTCGGCCTCCACCCGCTCCTTTTCGTCGGCGACGCGGGCGGCGAGGTCCCGGACCTCCTCCGGGCTCCCCTCCGTGCAGGCGCGCTCCAGGGCGGCGCAGAGGCGCGACAGCGGCGCGAACCCGATCAGCCCCGAGGAGGCGACGACCCCGTGCGCCTCGGCGGCGAGCGCCGGGGGGTCGGCGGCCAGGGACCAGCCCCGCAGCTGCGCGGCGAACCGGCCGAGCAGCACCGCCAGGGCGGCGGCCCCGACGGCGTCGCGCAGGTCCTCGAAGGCCGGCCGGTCGAGGCAGGGGGGCGCGGCCGCGGGCACCGTCGTCACGCTCCGAGGAACTCCTCGAGCGCCGCCAGCGTGCCCTGCGGGTTCTCCTCGGCGAGGAAGTGCCCGGACGCGACCGCCGCGACGCCCGCCCCGGGCGCGAAGGTGCCGTGCCAGGCCTCCCGCACGGGATCGAGGCCGCGGCGGCCCACGAAGGCGTCGGCGACGAGGACCAGGGTCGGGCAGGCGATGCGGCGCCCCGAGGCGCGGTCGGCCTCGTCGGCGGCGCGGTCGGGGCCGGCGCCGGCCCGGTAATCCTCGCACGTCGCGTGGATGCGCTCGGGCACGTTCCAGGCCTGGCGGTAGAGCTCGAGGGCGCCCGGCGCGAAGGCGTCGAGGGTGCCGTCGCGGGTCCAGCCGCGCAGGAGTTCGTCGTAGTAGGCGACCGGGTCGCGGCCGATCTCCTCCTCCGGGCCCGGCGCCGCCTGGGCCAGGAAGCGCCAGTGCGGGTAGAGGCCCGGCTCCCGCGCCATCTGCTCCCACTGGATGCAGGTCGGCAGGATGTCGAGGAGAGCGAGGCGGGCGACCCGGCCCGGCTCGTCGAGGGCGAGGCGGTAGCCGACCCGGCCGCCGCGGTCGTGCCCGACCACGGCGAAGCGGGCGTGGCCGAACGTGTCCATCACGGCGACCGCCTCGGCCCCCATGCGGCGCTTGGAATAGGCCGCGTGCGCCGCGTCGCCCCGCGGGGCGGCGGACCAGCCGTAGCCCTTGAGGTCGAGGCAGACGACCCGGTGCGTGCGCGCCAGGGCCGGGGCGATCCTGTGCCAGCAGGCATGGGTCTGGGGGAAGCCGTGCAGCATCAGGAGCGGCGGCGCGTCCTCGGGCCCGCCGGCCCGGGCGAAGAAGCGCCCGTCGGGCAGGTCGATCCAGTGGGACGAGAAGCCGGGAAAGAGGTCTGCGGGCATGGCTGGTTCCGCGCTCGGGAGGGGACGTGTGGCACCGGTGTCAACGCGCGGCCGCCGGCGCGGTCGCCGGCGCGCGGCCGCCCGCGCCGGCCGCCAC
>NZ_QOWC01000297.1 GCF_003574465.1 Methylobacterium crusticola | reverse complement strand
CCACGCCGGCAAGCGCGAGATCCTGATCGAGGGCGACGGGCAGGAGGCCTGAGGGCGGGGCCGGCCGCGGGCGCCGCGGCCGCGGCGCCCGCGGCCGGTCCGGAGAGCGGCGCCACCGTGGGGCGGTCAGGCCGCGCGGTGGCGGTCCCCCGCCACCTCCTCGATGATCTTCGCCGTGAACGCGTCGCGGTCGCCCGGGTTGCGGTCGGTGACGACCCCCCGGTCGGCGACGACCGGCGCGTCGTGCCACTCCGCCCCCGCATCGACCACGTCGGTCCTGATCGAGGCGCAGGAGGTCATCGTGCGGCCCTTCGCGGCGCCGACCCCCACGAGCAGCCAGGGCGCGTGGCAGATGGCCGCCCCGACCTTCCCGCTCGCCAGGAAGGCGCGGGACCTCGAGGGCCCTCGGCTCCCGCCGCAGCTTGTCGGGCTTGATCTGGATCCCGGCAGGACGCGCGCGTCGCCGTCGCCGGGGGCGACGCCCTCGATGTCGGCGTCGACCGGGGCCGGGCGGCCGGGTTCCGGGCGCCCCCGACCTCCCCCGGCGGAACCCGCCGGGACCGGGCCGGTTGACCTCCATACCCCCACATCGAGAGGAGGCACGACCATGGCGAACCCTGGCCTGCCAAACCCTGAGCCGAATCCCGGCGGCGGCATCCCGGGCGACGTTCCGCCGCCTCTGGGACCGGACGACCTGCCGGATACCGGGCCGACCGGCCCGCGCACCCCCTACCCGGTGAACGATCCCGGCGTCACCGACCCGCGGGGGCCGGGCTCCGAGCCCGACTACCTGCCGGGCGGGCCCACGAGCCCCGGCACGCGCTTCTGACCGGGCGCCCCGCGGTCACGCCGCGGGGCGCGATCCCGCGCTCACGCCGCGGGGCGCGATCCCGCGCTCACGCCGCGGGGCGCGGCTCAAGGGCCCCCTGCCCGCTCAGTGGTCGCCCTGGGAGCTGCGCACGTCGCGGGGGGCGTTCAGGATCTCGTTGAGGCTGGAGGCGACGTGGCGCGCCTCCTCGTCGGTCAGGCGGAGCTGGAACGGCGGCAAGGCGCCGGCCTGGAGGGCGACCACGGCCTGACCCTGCTCGTCGGTCCCCACCTCGATCGCCGGCGAAGTCACCTCCAGCATCGCGATCTCGTCGTCGTCCAGGTCGTCATCCCCATCCGCGTCCTCGGGCTCGCGCAGGGCGGTGAGGAGCTGGCCGACCGCCCGCACCAGGGCCCGCGCCGCGCGGGCGTCCATCACCACCGCGGTGGCCTGGTCGTCCTTCTGGAACGAGAGCTGGATGTTGGAACCTTCGAGGGAGACCGAAATACCCGCCATGGAGCGTCCGAAACCTGTGCAATTGCCCCTATATGGGTGCCTGGTCCGCCCCGCGACAGGGAGTTGTACGCAGGACCGCCCCGCATTCCCGCAACGGCGCGCGCGCCCGGCGCGTTGACCCGCGACGGCGGGGCGCGCCGCGACGGCTACGGGAGCGCGACATGGCGGACGACACCGCGGAGACGACACGCAGCCGGGCGACGAGCCGGGCCCAGAAGGACACGATCGGGCGGGTGATGCACGCCTTCAAGCACGCCGACCTCGAGGGCCCGGGCGGGACGCCGGTGACGAACCCGAGGCAGGCCATCGCCATCGCGCTGCGGGAGGCCGGCGCCTCGAACCGCGCGACGCCGGAGGAGAACCGCAGCGCGTTCCGGCGCACGCGCCGCCAGGAGCGGGCCACCCGGTCCGGGGCCACGAAGGCCGCCCTCTACGCCGAGGCCAAGCGCCGCAACATCCCGGGCCGCTCGCGCATGAGCCGGGGCGAACTGGAGCAGGCGCTCAACCGTTGAGGGGGCTCGCCGGGCAGGCCGCGGGGCATCGCGCCGCGACCCGCCGGGACGACGTACCCCGAAGGACCCCCGCGCATGAGCACGACCCAGCCGAAGACCACCGTTCCGACCGACGCCGACCTCAAGGGCAACCCGGGCATCGGCACCTCCCGGGGGGCGACCGGCCCGGGCGGCGAGCCCGGGGAGCTCGAGGGCGAGAACACCCAGGAGGGGGACGTGGCCAACGACACCACCCCCGAGGGCGGCATCGACCCGGACCAGCGCGGTCGGACGAACCGCTGATCCCCGCACAGATCGCCGGGGCCGCCTTGTTCCGGCCCGATAGCCTCCCTACATGGGAGGAGGCGGCAACGGGCGGACGGCTTGGGCGACGCGCTCAAGATCGGGTGTCGATCCTCAAGCCAACTTCCCAGATTTGACGCTGTCACGCTGCTCGGGTCGAGCAGTCGGGACTCCTGCACGAGACGAGGATGCCTACGTGAATACCGGTACTGTCAAGTGGTTCAACGACCAGAAGGGCTTCGGCTTCATTCAGCCGGACGATGGTGGCAAGGACGTCTTCGTCCACATCTCCGCGGTGGAGCGGGCCGGTCTGCGCGGTCTCGTCGAAGGTCAGAAGATCTCCTACGAGCTGCAGACCGACAAGCGCAGCGGCAAGGTCTCCGCCGGCAACCTGCAGGCGGCCTGACGCGGCTGCGTCCCGGTCCCCGGTGACGGGACCGCCCGGTCCCGGAACCCAGACCGGCTGGAGAGGTTGAGAACCGCTCCGACGGCGGCAGACATCGTCGCCTCACACACCATGAGCGCTCCGCACCTGCGGAGCGCTGCAACGACAGAAGAAAAGACAATGTTGTTCGAGTTCACCCGGCGCTCCGGCGCCCCGACCGTCTTCAACGACGGCACGACGTTCCACGTCGACCAGATCAGCCGCTGCGGCGAGGGCCAGGGCCCGACCGACGTCAGCCACCTGATCGACAGCACCTACGGCTACCACTCCTCCCGCGAACTGCGCTGGCACCTCGCCGAGCGCTTCGGCCTGGCGCCGAACGCGGTGGCCCTGCGCGAAGCGCACTGAGCCCTCGAGGGGAGACGAAGCTACGGTACCGGGCGGGCCGCGCGCGAGCGCGGACCCGCCTCATTCATGTCGGGACACCCGAGAAGCCCCCGGAGGGCCGCGACGTCCGCCGGGTTCCCGGACAGGAGCGCGTCGACCTCGCCGTTGGCGAGGGCCGTGACGTGCCGGCAATCGGGCCTGTAGCGGGACCCGGCGCAGGAGCAGCGCAGCCGCGGCCCGTCCCGCCCCTTCACCAGCACCACGTCGTAAGGCGTGCCGGAGCTGCCCCGGACCACGAAGCGCAGGCCGGGGCGCCGCGGCGCCGGCGGCAGGGCCCGCAGCGCCCGGGCCGCGATCCCGCCGGGCGCGGGCGCCGCCTGACCGGCCCGCTCGCGGGACAGACCCAGGCGCCGCCCCAGGGCTGCGAGGTCCGGCGCGCCCGATTCGCGCAGGATCGCCAGGGCGATCTCGGCGCACGCGTAGGCGTCCTCCCCGGCATCGTGGTGCCGGAAGCGGAGGCCGATCCGGTCCGCCAGGGCGGAGAGCCGGTAGGCGGGCTCGCCGGGCCAGTGCTGCCGGGCGAGCTGCAGGGTGCAGAGCGACGCGTAGGCCGGCTGCGCCAGCCCGTAGGCCGCGAGCGTCGCCGCCAGCACCCCGACGTCGAAGCTGGCGTTGTGGGCGAGCACGAGGCTGCCGGCGAGTTCCGGCAGGAACGGCGCCATCGCCTCCGGGAAGGCGGGCGCCCGCGCCACGTCCCGCGGCCGGATGCCGTGCACCCGGATGTTGCCGGGCGAGAAGCGCATCTCGGCCGGCCGGATCAGGCGGGCCTCGCGGCGCACCACGCGCCCTCCCTCGATCCAGGCGAGGCCGACCGCGCATGGGCTGTCGCGGCGCTCGTTCGCGGTCTCGAAGTCGATGGCGATCAGTCGGGCGGGCAAGGTCGTCATCCGGGCCCCATCGCGGAGGATTCCGTCGCTTTTCGGGCGCCGCGCCCGGCCGCCGGGAGGTTCCGCGGTCACGCCCGCCGGGGCGCCATGAGCCCGGGGGCGGCGTGCAGGATCGCGTGCGCGGCAAAGCCGATGAACATGAGGCCGCTCGCCCGCGTGATCAGGATCTCGTGCCGGCGGTAGGTCCTGCGCACCGCCGCGGCGCCGACGAGGCCGACGATGATCAGGTAGGCGGCGAACCCGCCGGCGCAGCACGCCCCGACGAGGGCCGGCAGCATGGCCCAGGTGAGCAGGCCGGCCTTGGCCGACAGGAGCGCCGTCAGGGTGGCGACCGCCACCGGGTAGGCCTTCGGGTTGGTGAGCCCGAAGGTGAGGCCGTGGAGGAGCGGGCGCCGCACCCGGGCGCAGGCCGCCTCGCCGCCCGCCGAGCGCCCGGCCCGCACGGCGCGCCAGCCGAGCCAGAGCAGGTAGAGGCCGCTGACGAGGCCGAGCAGGTCGAACACGAGCGAGCCGACCGCCGTCACCCCGACGATGGCCACGAGGGCGAGCGTCGTCCAGAGCACGTCGCCGACGAGGTGCCCGACCAGGAACGCGGCGCCGGCGCGGCGCCCCTGGTCGGCGCCGATGCCCAGGACGGCGAGCACCCCCGGACCCGGGGTGATGCCGTACACGAAGCCCGCGAGGGCGGCCGCGAGCAGGAGCGAGGTCGTCATGCGGGGCGGTCCTTCGCGCAGGGGAGCGGGCGGTCCCCGGAGCCATAGAGCATCGGCCCGGAAAGGGGATCCCGCGGCGCGCGAAAAAAGCGCCGGCGCGGGCCGGGGATCCGCGGGCGCGCCCGCGCGCCTCACGCGGCCTCGACCATCGCGAGCCACTCCTCCTCGGAGATCACCCGCACGCCGTGCCTCTCGGCGTCCTTGAGCTTGGTGCCGGCGCCCGGCCCCGCCACGACGAGGTCGGTCTTGGCCGAGACCGAGCCCGAGACCCTGGCGCCGAGCCGCTCGGCGGTGGCCTTCGCCTCGCTGCGGGTCATGCGCTCGAGGGAGCCCGTGAACACCACGGTCTTGCCCCCGAAGGCGGCGGCCGAGGCGGCCGGGGCCGCCCGCTCGGTCCGGACCTCGGCGAGCAGCGCCTCCACGGCCTCGACGTTGTGCGCCTCGCCGAAGAACTGGATCAGGGAATCGGTCGTCACGGCGCCGATCTCGCCGTCGTCCGCGAGAGCCCGGTAGGCGTCGCCGGGCTGCTGGAGCCGCGCCCGCTCGACCGCCTCCCGCACGCCGGCGGCATCGCCGTAGGCCGCCAGCAGGGCCTCCCGCTGCGGCGCCGACAGGCGCTCGACGGCGCCGCCGGCCAGGAGGTCGACCTCCGGGGTCTCCGCCGCCGCGAGCAGGCGCTCGCGCGTCGTCGCGCCGATCCGGTTGAGGCTCGCGAGGGCGATCCAGTCCGGCCCGGGCCGGCACGCCGCCGCCGCCATCACCCCGGCCCGGAGGGCGGGGACGTCGGGGAAGTGCTTGGCCAACGCCTTCGCGGTCGCCTCGCCGACCTGCTCGATGCCGAGCGCGAAGATGAAGCGGTTGAGCGGGATGGTGCGCCGCGCCGCGACCCCGGCGAGCAGGTTGCGGATCGCCTTGTCCTCCTCGTCCTTCTTGGGCTTGGCCTTGCGCGGGTCCGGCGCCTTCCCGGCGGCGAGCGCCCGCTCGGCCGAGAGCGCCTGGCGCCGCGCCACCACGGCCGCCTTCAGGGGCTCGAAGGCGAGCCGGAACAGGTCGGCGGGCTGGCGCACCAGGCCGGCCTCGAACAGGGTCTCGATGTAGGTCTCGCCGAAGCCCTCGATGTCGAAGGCGTTGCGCGAGACGAAGTGCTTCAGGCGCTCCTGCCCCTGGGCCGGGCAGACGAGGCCGCCGGTGCAGCGCCGCACCGCGTCGAGCCGCCCCGTGCGCGGGTTGACGCCGCGGACCGCGTGGCTGGCGCAGGCCGGGCAGGCCTCCGGGAAGCGGTAGGGCACGGCGTCGGCCGGCCGGCGCTCCAGCACCACGTCGGCGACCTTCGGGATCACGTCGCCGGCGCGCAGCACCACCACGGTGTCGCCGACGCGCACGTCCGACCCGTTCGCGGGATCCACGTCCGCGCGCAGGGTCGAGCCCTGCCAGATCGCGATCCCGCTGCGGATCGGCAGGCCGTCGGCGTCGACGCCGTGGACGTAATCCTCGTTGTGCAGCGTGGCGTTCGACACCACGACGCCCCCGACCGTGACGGGCCGCAGCCGCGCCAGGGGGTTGAGGGAGCCGGTGCGCCCGACATTGATGTCGATCGCCTCCACCACCGTGGTGGCGCGCTGGGCCGGGAACTTGTGCGCCAGCGCCCAGCGCGGCGCGCGGGCGACGAAGCCGAGGCGGCGCTGGAGCGCGAAGGCGTCGACCTTGTAGACGACGCCGTCGATGTCGTAGCCGAGGGCGGCCCGGTCGGCCTCGATGCGGCGGTACTGCTCGAGCATCTCGGCGACGCTCTCGCAGAGCCGGGTCAGCGGGTTCACGGGCAGGCCCCAGCGGGCGAAGGCCGCGATCAGGCCGCCCTGGGTCTCCGCCGGAAGGGCCGACATCTCGCCGGCCGCGTAGGCGAAGAAGCGCAGCGGGCGCGCCGCCGTGATCGCGGGGTCGAGCTGGCGCAGGGAGCCGGCGGCGGCGTTGCGGGGATTGGCGAAGAGCGGCCGGCCGGCCTCCTCCTGGCGCGCGTTGATGGCGGCGAAATCGGCGTGCGACAGGTAGACCTCGCCGCGCACCTCGCAGACGTCCGGCACGTCGGCGCCGGCCAGCACCTCGGGGATCTCGCGCAGGGTGCGCACGTTCGCGGTGACGTCCTCGCCGACCTCGCCGTCGCCCCGGGTCGCCGCCGTGACGAGGCGCCCGTCCTCGTAGCGCAGGGACAGGGACAGCCCGTCGATCTTCGGCTCGGCCGTGAAGGCGAGGGGCTGGTCCGGGCCGAGGCCGAGGAAGCGGCGCACCCGCTCGGCGAACTCCGCGATCTCCTCGTCCGAGAAGGCGTTGCCGAGGGAGAGCATCGGCACCGCGTGCCGGACCTTGGCGAACTTGTCCGAGGCCCGGGCGCCGACGCTCGCGGAGGCCTCGCCGGTGCCGGCGAGCTCGGGGAACCGGGCCTCGATCGCCTCGAAGCGCCGGCGCAGGGCGTCGTACTCGGCGTCGGAGATCGTGGGGGCGTCCTCGCCGTGGTAGCGCCGGTCGTGCTCGGCGATCTCGGCCGAGAGGGCGGCGTGCGCCGCCTGGGCGCTCCGGGGATCGAGGTCGGCGACGGCGTCGCGGGGCGGGGTTGGGGACATGGACGCTCTGAACGCGAATCGGTGAGGGCGGCGGGACTTATAGCGCGTCCCGGGGGCCCGGGCTGTGGCGCGGGCGGCGCGGGCGGCGCGGTGCGGGCCGCGGGCGGGGGATCCGCGCCGGCGGGGCGGGCCCCGCGTCCCCCG
>NZ_QOWC01000296.1 GCF_003574465.1 Methylobacterium crusticola | reverse complement strand
GATGGGGACGAGGCCCGCGAGCGGCGCCGGCCGCCGTCCCGCCGGCTTGCGTGTCGCCTCCCGGCCGGAGCGGCGCCCGCCCGGCGCCCCGGCGTGGACACCGGCGGCGCTCCCGGGCATAGCTGGAGCCGGCGCGGTCGGGGTTCGCGGACGCGCCGGGGCGCTGGGCCGGTCCTCGTTCGCGGCCCGGGAGACGAGCGATGCGGGATCTGGTCGAGCGGGCTGCCCGCATTGCCGAGGCGCTCACCGTCCGCCGGGAGACCGTGGCGGTCGCGGAATCCTCCGCCGGAGGGCTCGTGGCGGCCGCCCTGCTGGCGGTGCCGGGGGCCTCGGCGTACTTCCTGGGCGGCGCGGTCGTCTACACCCGCGAGGCCCGCCGCGCGCTCCTCGGGATCGACGACGAGGCGATGGCGGGCCTGCGCAGCGCGAGCGAGCCCTACGCGGCGCTGCTCGCGCGCCGGGTCCGGGAGCGGCACGGCGCCGCCTGGGGGCTGGCCGAGACCGGCGCGGCCGGCCCGGGCGGCAACCGCTACGGCGACGCGGCGGGCCACACCTGCCTGGCGATCGTGGGCCCGGCCGGGCCGCGCAGCCTGACACTCGAGACCGGCCGGTCCGACCGGGCCGCGAACATGGAGGCGTTCGCCGCGAGTCTCCTCGACCAGTTCGCGGCCGCCCTCGCCGAGGCCTGAGCGGGCCGCCGGCCTCACGGCTCGCCGGGCGGACGGAAGCCGGCCTCGCGCCAGGCCGGCCGCCGGGCGGAATCCGCCAGGTAGGCGACGAAGCTCGCTGCGGCGTCGGGCGCGGCCGCCGCCCGGGCGACGGCGCCGCCGTAGACGATCGTGAGCTGGACGGCGGGCGGCAGCGGCCCGACCACGGTCACGCCCGGGACGTGCGCGACCTCGCTCGTCGGGTAGACGCCGATCTCGGCCCCGCCGCTCGCCACGAGGTCGACGCCGCCGTCGAGCGCCGGCTTGTGGATCACCTTGTCGCGCATCGCCGCGGCGATGCCGAGCTGCTCGAGGACCCGGGCCATGTGGGCGCCGCTCGGCGTCGCGTCCGGCGTGGCGAGCACGACGGAGCGGGCCCCGGTCAGGGCCCGGCGCAGGGCGTCCGGCGTGGCGATGTCGGGGGCGGGCGCCCCCCGGCGCACGATCAGGCTGAGGCTGAGCGCGCCGAGGACGGCGCGTCCCTCGGCCCGCAGGGGCCCGGCCTCCACGAGCCGGTCGATCACCGGGACCGGCAGCAGCACCGCGTCGGTCTCCTCGCCGGCGCCGAGCCGCTGCGCGAGCGCCGTCACGACCGCGAAGGTCAGGCGGACGCGGTGGCCGGTCCGGCGCTCGAATTCGGGCACGAGGGCGGCCAGGGCCTCGCGGGGCGCCCCGCCGCTCATCACCCGGATCTCCGCGGCCCTGCCGGCGGTCGCGGCAAGGAGCGTCAGCCCCAGGGCGACGGGGGCGATGCGCGCGGCCATGAGCGTCCTCCCGAACCGGATCCCCCCGGGACGACCCCGTCCCGGAGCGCTGCACCCCGTCGGCCCGCGCCGGTCGGCGCGCGGCAGGCTGCCCGCGCGGTGTTGTGCCCGATGTCGGCCCGCGGACAAAGGCCCCGGCGCGCCGGAAGGCCGCTCAGGCCGCCCGCACGGTGGCGAGGAAGCGGGCGACCTCGGCGTTCAGGGATCCCGATTGCCGCGACAGGTCGGAGGCCGAGTCGAGCACGCGGCCGGCCGCGGCGCCGGTGTCGTCGGCCGCCCCCGCCACGCCCGCGATGTTGCGCGTGACCTCGCCGGTCCCGACCGCGGCCTGCGAGACGTTGCGGACGATCTCCTGCGTCGCGGCGCCCTGCTGCTCCACGGCCGCCGCGATGGAGGTCACCACGGCGCTGATCTCCTGGATCCGCCCAGTGATGCCGCCGATGGCCGAGACCGCCTGGTGCGTCGAGCCCTGGATGCGGCCGATCTGCCCGCCGATCTCCTCCGTCGCCCGCGCGGTCTGGTTGGCGAGGTTCTTCACCTCGGCGGCCACCACCGCGAAGCCGCGGCCGGCCTCGCCGGCCCGCGCCGCCTCGATGGTGGCGTTGAGCGCGAGCAGGTTCGTCTGCCCGGCGATGGTCGAGATCAGCGCCACGACGTCGCCGATCTTCGCGGCGGCGGCGCTCAGCTCCTCCACCAGGGCCGCGGTCTCGGCCGCCTCGGCGGCGGCCGACTGGGCGAGGCCGGCCGATCCGTTCACCTGCCGGCCGATCTCCTGCACCGACGCGCCGAGCTCCTCAGCCGCCGCCGCCACGGTGCCGACGTTCGCGGCCGCCTCCTCGGCGGCGGCCGCGACCGCGGTCGACTGGTCCGCCGTCGCGGCCGCGCGCCCCGCCATGCGCTGGGCCGTGGCCTGGAGGTCGCCGGCCGCCGCGGTCACCGAGCCGACGATGCCGCCGACCGCGTGCTCGAACCCGTCGGCCATCTGGCGCATGCCAGCCTTGCGCTGCTCCTCCGCCGCGAGGCGCGCCTGCGCGGTCTCCGCCTCGAGGGCCCGGGCGCGCAGGAGGGTGTCCTTGAACACCTGCAGGGCCTCCGCCATGGCGCCGATCTCGTCCCTGCGCCCACTGCCCGGCACGGCGACCCCGGTCTCCCCGCTCACCAGCGCCCGCATGGCGGCGGTCATGCGCTCGATCGGGCCCGCGACGCCGAGCAGGCTGAACAGGATCGCGGCGACCGAGGCCGCGACCGCCAGCCCCCCCACGAGGTAGGCCGCCAGGATCCCGGCCGCGGCCGTGTCCCGGCTGCGCTCGGCGGCCCTGACCGCGGTCTCGGCGTTCATGGCGACGATCCGCATGAGGGCGCCGGTCGCGTCCGCGTTGAGCGTCACCATCTCGGGGCCCGTGAGGACCGCGAGGGCCGCGGCCTGGTCGCCGGCCGCCATGGCGCCGGTCACCCTCTTCTCGTTCTGCAGGTAGCGGCTCCAGAGGGCCACGAACCGGTCGAAGGTCCCGCGCTCGGCCGACGCGCCGACGAGCGCCTCGTAGCGGCCCTGGAGGTCGATCAGGACCTTGCGGCTGTCGGTCAGGGCCTGCTCGTTCCGCTCGTAGGCGGCATCGTCGCTCGAGGTCGCGACGAAGCGGTAGAGGCTGATGCGGTAGCCGAGGGTCTCCGCGTTGATCTGGTTGATGATGTTCGAGGCGGGGATCCGGTCCTGCGCGATCTCGGTGATGCTGGCCTGGATGGCGCTCAGCCGGCCGATGCTGTTGACGCCCTGGATCATCACGAAAAGCATGAGGCCGAGGATCGTGCCGGCAAGAACATGCTTGATTGAGATCTTCATGACGCGCCCATCGAGGTCGTTCCGGCCGGTCGTGACCGAAACACTGGGCGCCCTGCATAGGTCGTTTTTGTTAGAGCTTGATTAAACCGGCGGGGACCGGGCGGCAAAGCCCGCCTCCACCCGCCACGACGGGCGCTCGTCCGGCGCCGTCCTGAACTTTACCGCGTCGATCTTGCCGCAACCGGCACTATCGTTCCGGGCCGGGTGCGGGCGCCGGCTCTCGCCTGCGGGGGGATGCCGCCGGCCGGGGGCGGCGCGCCGGGCTGCGCCCGCTCAGAGCACAACGTGCTGGCCGAAGGTCTCCGGCCGGAACGGGAGGCGGAACGTCACCGCGATCCCCTCGTCGATGTGCCTCACCACCGTGGCGAAGCGCTTGCCGACCGTGACGGTGCTGCCGACGGAGGGGCGCGCCACCACCGCCACGGCGGCGCCGTTCATCGAGAGGTCGAGGATGGTGCCGGGCACGGCCGCGCCGTCGGGCAGGCGCACCGTCACGGCCGTCGCGGTGGGCACGATGCGCAGGTTGTCGCGCTGGTCGGCCGGTCCGCCGTCGCGCCCCGCGAGCCATTCCAGGCGCGCGGCGATCCGGGCGCGGCGCTCGCGCCCCACCTCGACCGTCATGCTGAAGCCCCGGGGCGTCACGGCCCGGATCACGCCGGTCAGCGCGCCGACGTCGTCGAGGTAGACCGTGACCGTGTCCCCCGGCCGGCCGGAAACCGGCGCCAGCACCTCGGCGGCCTCCGGCGAGAGGCTGCGGGCCTGGCAGGCATGCTCCGCACCGCCGGGCAGGAGGTAGCGCCCGTTGATCCGCAGCGGGGCCGGCGAGGTGTCCGACGCCGGGCCTCGCTCGCCATGCAACTTAAGATCGTTTCGCACGTCGTCACCGGAATTTCTGGTAGAGTTTCCAGAGCGCCAGAACGGTTGCACCGCCAAGGTTTCCAGCACGCGATGATCGCTCCAGAGTCTTAACGCGGCGTACGCAAATGCGGCGATCGCGTCCGGTCCGGGCGCACGGCTCCCGTCTGCCCCGGTCGACGGCCGCGGTCTACTGACTGCTGATTGCGATTTCGCCCGTTGCTTCAAATGCCACGAAACCCGGTTGCAAAATCTTCCCGGGGCCGTGCTGCTCTGGGCGCGGGCCCGGCGCGGCGGAGCAGAGTGTGCATCATGGGAACGCAGGAAATCGAGGACCGGCTGGTCGCCCTCGAGACGCTGGCCACGCAGCTGATCCGCACGCTGCACCGCGCGAAGGTTCTCGGGGGCGATGAGGTCCGGGTCCTGCTCGACTCGGTCGAGGAGTTGATGATCGGGACCCCCGGCGCCGCCTTCGCGGCGCAGCAGCTGGCCGGGTCGGCCGACCCGGACGCGGCGGGGCTGCCGGTCCTCGACGAGTCGCCCGAGGCCCATGTCTGCGACGCGTTCCGCAAGATGCTCTACCGGACCGACCTGTCCTCGTAGCGCCCGCCCGGCGGTCCCCGGGCGCGGCGCCGCGGGCCCCGGGACCGCCTCAGCGCTCCGCGAGGGCGCCGAGGAGCGTCTCGTGGAAGCGGTCCGGCGCCTCGACCTGGGGGGAGTGGCCCAGTCCCGGGAACACGACGAGCCGGGCGTTGGGGATGCGCCCGGCCACCTCGGGCCCGAGCCGGTCGTAGCGCCCGAGGGTCTCGGCGACGTCCGGGGCGGCCCGGCCGGCGCCCGGCGCCGTGCGGTCCTTGTCGCCGACCATCAAGACCGTCGGCACGCGCAGCCGCGGCAGGTCCTGCACCACCGGCTGGGTGTAGATCATGTCGGAGGTCTGGGCCTGGTTCCAGGCCACCCGCTCGGCGCCCGGGCCGGCGTAGAGGCCGGCCTGCATCGCGACCCAGCGGTCGTAGTGCGGCTTCCACTGGCCGTTGTAGTAGAACTTGAGCTGGTAGGCCTTGATCCGCGCGGCCGTGGTCTTGCGCTCGTCGGCGTAGGCCGCCTCGATGGTCTGGTAGGGCACGCCCTTGGCCTGCCAGTCCTCGAGGCCGAGCGGGTCGACCATCACGAGCTGCTCCACCGATTCGGGGAACATCAGGGCGTAGCGGGCCGCCAGCATGCCGCCCATGGAGTGGCCCACGACCGTGGCGCGGGGGATGCCGAGGGCGGCGAGCAGGCCGCGGGTGTTGCTGGCGAGCTGGGCGAAGCTGAACTGGTAGCCCTGCGGCTTGCTCGCCTTGCAGAACCCGACCTGATCGAGCGCCAGCACCCGGTAGCCGGCGCCGGCCAGCACCGCGGCGGTGTCGCCCCAGGTGGCGGCGCAGAAGTTCTTGCCGTGGAGCAGCACCACGACGCGCCCGTTCGGCCGCTCGAGCCGCACGTCCATGAAGGCCATGGACACCTCCTGCCCCTGCGACGGGAAGGCGTGGCGCTGGACCGGGTAGGGGTAGTCGAAGCCCTCCAGCTCGGGCCCGTAGGCGGCCTCCTGGGCGCCGGCGGAGGAGGCGAGGAGCGCCGACAGGAGGGCGGCGGCGGCGAGGCGGGGGCGGCGGGGCATCGGGACCTTCCGGGCGCTATTCGGCGATCAGGCTCTTACAGGCCGGCGCGACGCCTGTCAGGCGGGCGGAGCCCGGCCAGGCGGGTGAAGCCCGGCCAAGCGGGCAGGAGCGCGCCTAGGCGTGCGCGGGCGGACCGGGCAGCGGGTCCGGCGGCCCAAGACCCTGGTGCCGATCGGCTTTTCCCCGGCGCCGCCCCCCGGTCCGGGCCGGGGCGCGGGGCCCGGCGCTGCACCGGCCGGGCCGGCGCCGCATCGGTCCGGCGCTTGCGTTTCGGGATCCGTCCCGCCATATAGGCGCCGGGAGGTTGGCGAGGGACGTTTCACTCGCCAACCGGGTCAGGTCCGGAAGGAAGCAGCCCTAACGAGACCGAGCGGGTTTTCGTCCAGCCTCCCACCCAGCACCTCTTCACGAGTGCGCGCGCCCCCGCCGGGGGCCCCTCTCCGAACCCGCGACCGCATGGACGAGACCTCCGGCACGCCCTCGACCGACGAGCCGGGCCTCCCCGGGTTCGCCGCGCCAGCGCCCGCGCCCGCCGCCGCGCCCTACCGCGTGCTGGCCCGGAAGTACCGGCCCAAGGATTTCGACGACCTGATCGGCCAGGGCGCGATGGTGCGCACGCTCGCCAACGCCTTCGAGGCCGGGCGCATCCCGCAGGCCTGGATGCTCACCGGCGTGCGGGGCGTCGGCAAGACCACCACCGCCCGCATCCTGGCCCGGGGCCTCAACTACGCCCTCGACGGGGAGCCGCAGGCCGGCCCGACGATCCGGATGCCGGGCCTCGGCCTGCATTGCGCCGCGATCATGGAATCGCGCCACATCGACGTGCTCGAGATGGACGCCGCCTCCCATACCGGGATCGACGACGTCCGCCAGATCATCGACGGCATCCGCTACTCCCCGGTCTCGGCGCGCTACAAGGTCTACATCGTCGACGAGGTCCACATGCTGTCCGAGAAGGCGTTCAACGCCTTCCTGAAGACGCTGGAGGAGCCGCCGCCGCACGCGAAGTTCGTGTTCGCCACCACGGAGATCCGCAAGGTCCCGGTCACCATCCTGTCGCGCTGCCAGCGCTTCGACCTGCGCCGGGTCGAGGCCGGCGCCCTGATCGCGCATCTCGGCCGGATCTGCGACGCCGAGGGCGTCGCGGCCGACGCCGAGGCCCTCGCCGCCATCGCGCGGGCGGCCGAGGGCTCCGTGCGCGACTCGCTCTCGCTCCTCGACCAGGCCATCGCGCACGGGGCCGGCCGGGTCGGGGCCGAGACGGTGCGCGACATGCTGGGCCTCGCCGACCGGGCCCGGATCATCGACCTGTTCGAGGCCGCGATGCGCGGCGACGTGCCGGCGGCCTTCGGGGAGCTGCGCTCCCAGTACGAGGCCGGCGCCGACCCGGGCGTCGTGCTCTCGGACCTCGCGGAGTTCACCCACCTCGTCACCCGCCTCAAGGTCGCGCCCGAGACGGCGCGGGCCGACACCGCCCTCAGCGAGGCCGAGCGGGTGCGGGGCGGCGGCTTCGCCGACCGGCTCTCGGTGCGGGCGCTCTCCCGGGCCTGGCAGATCCTGCTCCGGGCCATCCCCGAGGTCCAGGTCGCGGCGCGGCCCCTCGCGGCCGCCGAGATGGCGCTGGTGCGCCTGATCTACGCCGCCGACCTGCCGACGCCGGACGAGGCCCTGCGCCAGCTGAAGGAGGGCGCGGGCGTCGCGGTCCCGGCCCCGGCCGGGGCGACCGCCCAGGCCGGCCCCGGTGACCGAGTCGGCCCCGGCGCGCACCCGGGCGGCAGCGCGCAGGCGGGTGGCGCGCCGATGGGCGGCCCGCATGCGCCGATGGGCGGCCC
>NZ_QOWC01000295.1 GCF_003574465.1 Methylobacterium crusticola | reverse complement strand
GGGCGGCGCTCCGGAGCCGCGGCGGCCAGCGGGGCCGCGGCGGCCGTCGGGGCCGCGGCGGCCTGCGGGGCCGCGGCGCGCGGCAGGAGGATGGGGCGACATCGGCAACTCCCACGACAGGGCCGGGACCGGTCTCCCCTTGCGGCAGTGGTCGGGATGATCTCGCGACGCATCCCGCTGCCGCAAGGATCGCTTGCTGAGACGGTTGCTACATGATGTAATGAACGCGATCAATACCTCAAGTGGCAGGACGTGTCGTTCAAGTGATCCGCATGGACGAGAACCGGATCCGGGCCGAGCAGGGCGAGCGCCTGCGGCAGGCGCGCATCGCCGCGGGCTACCGCTCGGCGCGGGACGCGGCCCTGCGCAACGCCTGGCCGGAGAGCACCTACCGGGCCCACGAGGCCGGGACGCGCACGATCGGGCAGGACGATGCCGAGCGCTACGCCGCGCGCTTCCGCCGGGACGGGGTGGGGGTCAGCGCCAAGGGCATCCTGTTCGGGGACGACGAGGCGCCGGATGCGGCGGACGAGGGTCAGGTCGTGGCCGTGAAGGGGGTGATCAGCGCCGGCGGCCTGATCGAGACCGGGGACGAGCAGGTCGGGCCCGGCGGCGACCTGTTCCGGATCGCGGTGCCGTTCCGGGTCCCGCACGGCACCATCGCGTTCCGGGTCGCGGGCGTGTCGATGTACCCGAAGTATGAGCCCGACGACATCGTGCTGTGCGCGGAGGCGGGCGAGAGCCCGGAGCGGCTGCTGGACCTCTACGCCGCCGTGGCGACTCCCGACGGGCACCGCTACCTCAAGAAGCTCCTGCGCGGCTCGCGGCGGGGCGCCTACCACCTCGCGAGTCACAACGCCCCGCTGATGCCGGACCGGCGCCTGATCTGGGCCTCCGGGATCATCAGCACCGTGCACGCCCAGCACTGGAGCCGGTCGGGCGCCCGGGCCGGGGCGGGCGGCCCGTGAGGCCGCCGGGGCCGCGGCCCCGGGGGACCCGCCGCAGGTCGCGGCGATCCCGGCCGGTCCGTCGCGGGTCCCGGTCCCGTCGTCCCGGAGGATCGCGCCGCGCGGCCGTGGGGAGGAGCGTCCCCGGCTCAATCCGCCTGCGCGACCCGGGTCGAGCGGCGCTGGGCCGTCCAGCGGCCGGTGCAGAGCGAGGAGACCGTCCAGGTGCCGGAGCCGGAATTCGCCTGGAGCCGGCCCTGCGCCGCGCCGCTCGCGCTCCCGCGACGCACGTTCAGGCCGACGCTGCCGTCCTGCCCGATCCGGCCGCTGACGGTGGCGCCGCCCTCGCCCGTCGCGGCCAGCCGCACGTCGCCGTCCCGGATGGCCAGGGCGACGGTGTAGCGGCTGTCGCACAGGCCCGACTCGGTCACGAGCTGCACCGACCAGGTGCCGTTGTAGCTGCGGTCTTCCGCGGCGCCCGGCTGCACCGCGGCGACGAATCCGGCGCTCAGGCTGAGTGCTGCGACGACCGACTTGAGCATGGAATCCCCTCTTTGAAGTGTGGGCGACGTCCGTCCGCAGCGCGGAGCCGGCCCGCGGAGGCCCGGTCTGGACGTGAATCGATGTGGATCGGGGCTTGGACCACGAAGACGGGGCAGCAATAAGGCGAGACGTTCCGCTCGACCCCCGAGGACAATTCCGGCCTCACCGACGGCGGAGCTTGAGCTTTGCAGTATCAGACGCCCGGGACCGGCAGCTTAAGCTTGCGCCGGGCGGGCGATCTTCATGCCGGCAGGTCCGCGGCCATGCGCCGGCGCAGGGCCTCGTCCGGCAGGGGGCCGGTGCCGGCGCGCAGGTTCTCGGCCATGTGGCGGGCCTGCGCGGTGCCCGGGATCGCGCAGGTGACGGCCGGGTGGCCGAGCACGTATTTCAGCAGGATCCCGGCCCACGAGTCGCAGCCGAGGCCGGCGGCGTAGTCCGGCAGCGGCCTGGCGTGCAGGCGCCGGAGCAGGCCGCCCCCGCCGAAGGGCCGGTTGACCAGCACCGCCACGCCCTTCTCGGCCGCGAGCGGCAGCAGCCGGCGCTCCGCCGCCCGGTCGTCGAGGGCGTAGTTGATCTGGAGGAAGTCCAGCGGCTCGGCCCGCAGCACCGCCTCCACCTCGCCGTAGGCGCTCTCGGTGTAGTGCGAGACGCCGAGGTAGCGGATGCGGCCGCGCGCCTTCCAGTCGCGCAGGACCGGCAGGTGCGTGCGCCAGTCGAGGAGGTTGTGGATCTGCATCAGGTCGACGCGCTCCGTGCGCAGCAGCGCGAGGGAGTGCCGCATCTGGGCGATCCCGGCCTCCCGGCCCCGGGTCCAGACCTTGGTGGCGACGAACGCGCGCCCGCGCGCGCCGTCGGCCGCCAGGAGGTCCCCGGTCACGGCCTCGGAGCGGCCGTACATCGGCGAGGAATCGATCACCCGGCCGCCGCCGTCGAGGAGCGCGGCCACCACCTCCCGCAGGGGGGCCCGCTCGGACGGCGCGGCGCCGACGTCGAACCCGCGCCAGGTGCCGAGGCCGATCACCGGCAGGGTCTCGCCGCTCGCCGGGATCGGCCGCTGCTGGAGGCCCGCCCCCGGCGCCGCGGCGGCGGGCCCGCCCAGGGCCGCGGACGCCAGCACCCCGTGCAGGAAGCCCTGGCGCGTGACCCCGCCCCGGCCGCCCGAACCCTCGATCCTGGTCATGGTGCCTCTCCCCGGTCCGCGCCGCGCCTGTCGCGAAACGCCCGCGGGCACTCCCCGGTGCCCTTGGTGAAGAAGCGCGAGAAGTAGGCGGGGTCGGCGAAGCCGAGGCTGTAGGCGGCCTCCGCGATGCTGAGGTCCGAGTAGAGCAGCGTGCGCTTGGCCTCCAGGAGCCGGCGCTCGCGGATCATCCGGGCCGGGCTCGTCCCCGCCGCCGTCCGGCAGGCGGCGCGCAGCCGCGCCTCGGTGACGCCGAGGTCGCGGGCGTAGGCGGCGAGGGGGCGGTCGCGGCGGTGATGCGTCTCCACCGCCTCGCGGAAGCGCGCCGCCAGCAGGGCCTGCGGTCCGGGCGGCGGCGCGGGGCCCCGCGCCGCCTCCAGCCGGCGCAGGGCCGCGACCAGGAGGAGCATCAGGTGGGCCTCGATCGCCCCGCGCCGGCCGGGCAGCCCCCAGGCGAGCTCCCGGGCGAGTTCGGCCACCGCCTCCGCGACGGGGCCGGGCTCGGGCAGGGGCAGCGCCGCCGGGGCGCGGAACAGGGCGGCGAGATCCGGCTCCCGCCGGCACAGGTCGCGCAGGTAGCGGTCCGAGAGGGTCAGGACGACGCCGACGGTCGCGTCAGCGAAGCGGAAGCCGTGGGCGGTCCCGGCCGGGACCGCGAGCAGGCAGGGGCCCGCGAACGGGAGCGCCTCGGCCTCGGCCCGCATCGCGCCGCCGCCCTCGGCGACGTGCAGGACCTGATGCAGGTCGGAATGGACGTGGGGCCGGATGGTCCAGCGGTTCGGCCGGCTGCGATCGTCCAAGGCCTCGAGGTGCAGGAAGCGCTCGTCGGCGTCCCGGGGCGCCTCGCCGTAGAGGAAGAAGTGCGGCACGGCAGGGAGTTGGGACGAATCGGGCGCCATCGCCGGGCCTGTCTCCGCGGGCGGGGATACGAGCGAGGAATCCAACTTATTCCACGCCCTGTCCATCGCCATCGCGGCCCCGGGCGTCCAGGCTCCCCGCATGTGAGCCGCCGCGCGAGGAGCCCCTGGGGGCAGCCTCTCGCCGGGACGGCGCCCCAGGGAGGATGCAATCCATGCGCACGAAGGTCGCGATCATCGGGGCCGGCCCGGCCGGCCTGTTCCTCGCCCACCTGCTGGCCCGGGCCGGCATCGACGCGGTGGTGCTGGAGCGGCGCACCCGCGACTACGTCGAGGGCCGGGTGCGGGCGGGCGTGCTGGAGCAGGGCACCGTCGCGCTCATGGCCGAGCTCGGCCTCGACGCCCGCCTGCGCGCCGAGGGCCTCGTCCACACGGGCACCAACCTCGCCTACGACGGCGAGGTCTTCCGGGTCGACATGGCGGCGCTGACCGGCGGCTCCGCCGTCACGGTCTACGGCCAGCAGGAGGTGATGCGCGACCTCTTCGACGCCGCCGAGCCGCGGGGCGTGCGCATCGTGTTCGAGGCCGAGGACGTGCGCCCGGAGGATTTCGGCGGCTCGAGCCCGAGCGTGAGCTACGTGGCGGGCGGGGTCGCGCAGCGCCTCTCCTGCGACTTCATCGCGGCCTGCGACGGCTTCCACGGCGTCGGCCGCGCGGCGATGCCGGCGGACGTGCTGAAGGTGTACGAGCGGGTCTACCCGTTCGGCTGGCTCGGCATCCTGGCGGACGTTCCGCCCGTGAACCACGAGCTGATCTACGCCAACCACGAGCGCGGCTTCGCCCTCGCCAGCATGCGCTCCGAGTCCCGCAGCCGCTACTACGTGCAGGTCGGGCTCGACGAGCGGATCGACGACTGGCCCGACGACCGGTTCTGGGACGAGATCGCGACCCGCCTCGGCCCCGAGGCCGCGGCCGGGCTGGTGCGGGGGCCCTCGTTCGAGAAGAGCATCGCGCCCCTGCGCAGCTTCGTGGCCGAGCCGATGCGCGTCGGCCGCCTGTTCCTCGCCGGCGACGCCGCCCACATCGTGCCGCCGACCGGCGCCAAGGGCATGAACCTCGCGGTCTCCGACGTCGCCATGCTGGCCGACGCCCTGCGGCGCCACTACGGCGACCGGGACGATTCCGGGCTCGACGGCTACTCGGCGCGGGCCCTCGCCCGGGTCTGGAAGGCCGAGCGCTTCAGCTGGTGGTTCACCGGCCTCACCCACCGCTTCCCCGACATGGACCCCTTCGCCCGCCGGATGCAGGTGGCGGAGCTCGCCTACATCCGGGGCTCGCAGGCCGCCCAGACGGTGATCGCCGAGAACTACGTCGGGCTGCCGCTGACCTGAGGGGGTCCTCCGCGGGCCGGCGCGGCCCGCCGGGCCGACGCGCTCAGCCCTCCGCCTCCCCGCCCCGCAGGAGCTCGCCCGCGACGTCCCCCAGGCGCGGGACCGGCTCGCGGGTGAACGGCAGGGGCCGGCAGACCGCGAGGGCCGCGAGGCCGAAGCGGGCGGTCATCAGGCCGTTGAGCACGCCCTCCCCGAGCTTCGCCGAGATGCGCGCCGCGACGCCGAGGCCCAGCACCTGCTGCACGAGGCTGTCGCCGACCGCGACCCCGCCCGTCACCGCGAGGTGCGCCAGGGCGGCCCGGGCGAGCCGCAGGAAGCCGAAGAAGCCCGGGCGCCCGCCGTAGGTGGCGGCGATCCGGCGCAGCAGGCGCGCGGCGGCGAAGAGCACGAAGGCGACGTCGACGATCGCCCGCGGGCTGAGGGCGGTGACGGCCGAGACCTGCTTGGCGGCGTCCGCGATGGCGCCCTTGGCGGCGCGGTCGAGAGGCGCCAGGAGCTCGGTCTCGGCGATGCCGATCCGGTCCTCGACGTCGAGGATCTGGTCGCCGAGGGCGTCGAGGCGCCCCCGCGCCGCCGCGACGCCCGGCCGCGCCGCGTAGAGGCCCGAGAGGTCGCGCACCACCGCCTTGGCGGCGCTGTGGTCGCGGGACGCGAGGGCCTCGAGGGCGGCGGCCCGGATGGTCTCGATGCGCCGCTCGCGCAGCACCCCCGCGACCTCGCGCCAGACGATCGCCGCGAGGGCCACGCCCGCGAGCGCGAGGAGCGCCAGCGCCACGGCGCCGAGCCAGGGCGCGGCGGCGAAGAGGGCCGCGACCAGGCGCTCGATCCCGAGCCCGACCGCCAGCGAGGCGAGGCCGCCGAGCGCCGAGAGGAGCAGCGTCGACCAGGGCGCGCGGCGGCGCGGGGCCACCGGCACCGGCACGCCGTCGGCGGCCTCGACGATCTCGAAGGGCTCGTCCACCACGCGCACGCCGGCGGGCAGCGCGGTCTCGGCGCCGGGCGCGGCGGGGTCCGCCGCGGCGTCGCCCGCCGCGGCGCCGGCCGGCGGCAGGCGGAAGGCCCGGGGTTGGGGGCTCTGGGTCATGGGAAACCTCAGGCGAGGCGGTCGCCGATCAGGAATTGCAGGGCGCGGTCGAGGCGGATCTGCGGCAGGCGGCCCGGGCGCCCGAGGGCGTCCCGCGACACCGGGGGCGGCCGGAAGCGCGGGAAGCGCAGCGAGCCCGGCGGCACCGCCCCCTCCAGCACCGCCTCGGGCCGCTCCGGCAGCTCGCCCGGGAAGATCGCCGCCTCGGTCCGGCCGTCGAAGACCTCGCCGGCGATCGCCTCGCCGGCCTCCGGGGTGCCGGCGACCGCCCGCAGGGTGTCGGCGCCCTCGTGCACCAGGGTCTCGCGGGTCGCCCGCACGGAGGCCAGCGCCACGGTGCCGACCCGGGCGCCCGCGGCCTCGGTCCGGCGCATGGAGCGGGCGACGAGGAGGCGCAGGAGCGCGTCGAGGCGGTCGTGGCTGGCGTGGTGGAGGTGGTCGGCCTTGGTGGCGGCGAACAGGATCTTGTCGGCCCGCGGGGCGAACAGGCGCGACAGCACGGAGTTGCGCCCGACCCGCAGGCTCATCAGCACCCGGTCGAGCGCCTCCTCGAGCTCGGCGAGCGCCGCGGCGCCCGCGTCGACCGCCGCCAGCACGTCGACGAGGACGATCTGGCGGTCGATGCGCTGGAAGTGCTCGCGGAAGAACGGGACCACGATCCGGGCCTTGTAGGCCTCGAAGCGGCGCTCCATCAGGCCGCCGAGGCTGTCGGGCGCGGGCTCTCCGGCGAGCGCCAGCGGCGCGAAGGTGAGGGCCGGCGATCCCGCGAGGTCGCCCGGCATCAGGAAGCGCCCGGGCGGCGTGGTGGCGACCGCCTCGGGGCCGGCCCGCACGGCCGCCAGGTAGGTCTTGAAGCCGTCGCTCGCCCGCTCGGCCACCACCTCGTCGAGGGCCTGCGCCGGGTCGAGCCGGCGCAGGGCGTCGAGCCAGGGCGCCGCCATGGCGGCACGCCCGGGCCGCTGCGCCCCCGCGATCGTCTCCCGCGACCAGCCCTCGTAGGTCTGCTCGATCAGCGCGAGGTCGAGGAGCCACTCGCCCGGATAGTCGACGATGTCGACCATCAGGCTCGCCGGGCCGCTGCGCCAGCCCGCCTTGCGCTCGTAGTCGACGGCGAGGCGGAGCTGGCTGATGCGGTCGGTCGAGCGCGGCCAGCGGCGCTCCGCCGTGAGGGCCTCGAAATGCTCCTCGAAGGGAAAGCGCGGCACGTCGTCGTCGGGCTGCGGCACGAGGCGGGCCCGGCGCAGGCGGCCCTCCTGCGAGGCGCGCAGCGCCGGGAGCGGGTGGAGGCCGGTGAGCTGGTGGATGAGCCCCGTGGTGAACACGGTCTTGCCCGAGCGGGCGAGCCCGGTCACCCCGAGGCGCACGGTCGGCTGGACCAGGAGGTCGCTCGAGGCCTCCGCCAGGGACTTGGCGACGGAGCCGGCACGCGCGGCGAGGCTGGTCAGGGTCGTCACGCGCTACGCTCTCGCTCGGGTCACGCCCCCGGAGGTGGCGCACGGGGCGGGCCTGCGCAAGGGCTTGCGCAAGCGCCTGCGCAAGACCGCCCGCGAGGGCCCCGTCCCGGCCCGGCCGCCGGCGCGGGGGAGCCCCGGCGCCGGGCAGCGCCCGCCGGGGAACGCCGAGGCGCC
>NZ_QOWC01000294.1 GCF_003574465.1 Methylobacterium crusticola | reverse complement strand
AAGCCGTGGTTCATCACCACCGAGGCCGCGCTGCAGCCCGCGGCCTGAACCCCCTGCGGCGGAGCCCCTCGCGGGCTCGCCCTCCCGGCACCCGACCGATCCGCGCCTCCGGAGACACCCCGATGACGAGCGCCGCGACGTCCCCCGTCGAGCCCCGGCCGCAAGCGTCCCCGGCCCTGCCCCTGGGCCGCATCGACAACGTGCCCCTCGGCATCGGGCTGATGATCGGCGCGACGGTGCTGCTCACGCTGTCGAACGCCTTCTCCAAGCACCTCGTCGGCCACTACCCGGTGGGCGAGGTGATGTTCTTCCGCTCCTCCATCGCGTTCGGCCTCGTCTGCGCCTTCCTGTTGCCCGGCACGGGCCTGGCGATCTTCCGGACGAAGCGCCCGGGCGCCCACGTGGCCCGCGGCCTGTCGCAGGCGGTCTCCCAGACGCTGACCGTCCTGGCGCTCGGCCTGATGCCGCTCGCCGGGGTCACGGCCATCGGCTTCTCGGCCCCGCTCTTCGCCGCCGTGGTGGCGATCCTGTGGTACCGCGAGCCGTCCGACCCGGTGCGCTGGGGCGTGCTCCTGGCGGGCTTCCTCGGCGTCCTCGTGGTGACGCACCCGGGCGCGGACACGCTCCAGGTCGGCGCCCTGTTCGCCCTCGGCAACGCCGTGATGTACGGCACCGTCACGGTCGCGGTCCGGAGCATGACCCGGACCGAGAAGGCCGGCACCCTGCTGATCTGGCAGATGGCCACCATGGCGGTCGCCCATGCGGGGCTGCTCGGCTTCGGCTTCCGCTGGCCGAGCCTGCCCGACGCGGCGCTCTTCGCCCTGCTCGGCGGCTCGAACGTGGGCGCGCAGTACCTCTGGACGCGGGCGCTCGCGGTCGCCCCGGCGACGGCGGTCTCGCCCTTCTACTACCTGATGCTGGTCTGGGGCATCGGGCTCGGCTTCCTGGCCTTCGGCGAGGTGCCGGACGCCCACCTCGTCGTGGGGGCCGGGATCGTGGTGGCGGCCGGCGCCCTGCTCCTCTGGTACGAGACCGCGACGCGGCGCAACGGCACGCCGCCGCGCCTCGCCGTTCTGGCGGAGGGCCTCAGGCGGCGAGCGAGCCGTTCACTCGCCAGCGGGCGATGAGCGGGCGCACCTCCGCGACCGGGACCGGGCGGCTGAACAGGTAGCCCTGCACCTCGTCGCAGCCGAGGGCGGCGAGCTGGCGGTGCTGCTCGGGCGTCTCGATCCCCTCCGCGGTGGTGCGCATGCCGAGATTGCGGGCGATGTCGATCACCGCCCGCACGATCGCGGTGTGCTGCGCACCGGTGCCGAGACCGGTGACGAAGCTGCGGTCCACCTTGATCCGGTCGAACGGGAAGCTGCGCAGGTAGTTGAGCGAGGAGTAGCCGGTCCCGAAATCGTCCATGGCGATGTGCAGGCCGAGGGCCTTCAGGTCGCGCAGGATGGCGAGGGTCTGCTCGCTGCTCTCCAGCAGCATCTGCTCGGTGATCTCGAGCTCGAGGCGGCCGGCCGGCAGCCCGGTCCTGGCGAGCACGCCCCCGACCATGCCGACGAGGCCCGGCCCGGCGAACTGCACCGGGGAGAGGTTGACGGCGACCTTGAGGCCGTGCGGCCAGGTCGCCGCCTGCCGGCAGGCCTCCGTCAGCGCCCACTCGCCGATGGTGTGGATCAGCCCGCAATCCTCCGCGATCGAGATGAACAGCGACGGCGGGATGCTGCCGCGGACCGGGTGGGTCCAGCGGGCCAGGGCCTCGAACCCGGCGATCTGCCCGGTCTGGAGCGCGATCGAGGGCTGGTAGTGGATCTCGAGCTCGTTGCGCTCGATCGCCCGGCGCAGGTCGCTCTCGAGCTGGCGGCGCTCCTCCAACCCCTCGCTCATGTGGCGGGCGTAGAACAGGTGCGTGCCGCGGTAGCTGGCCTTCACTGCGTAGAGCGCGAGGTCGGCGGCGATCAGGATGTCGTCGGCGCTCGCCCCGTCCGCCGGGCCGACCGCGATGCCGACGCTGACGCCGGCGCGGATCTGGTGCCCGCCGACCTCGAAGGGCGGCGCGATCACCTCGATGATGCGCCGCGCCAGGGCGTCGAGGACGGCGCGGTCCGCGAGCCCGGGCGCCAGGATGGCGAACTCGTCGCCGCCCAGGCGGGCGAGGAGCTGGCCGTCCTCCAGCATGCCGCCGAGGCGCCCGCCGACCGCCTGGAGCAGGCTGTCGCCGACCTTGTGCCCGAGGGTGTCGTTGACGAGCTTGAAGCGGTCGAGGTCGAGGAACAGCACCGCGTAGGGCTCGGGGTCGGCGGAGCTCCGGCCCGCCTCCGCGAAGGTCTCGAGGGTGGCCCGGAACACGCGCCGGTTCGGCAGGTCGGTGAGCGGGTCCTGGGAGGCGAGGCGCGCGACGTGCGCCTCCGCCTCCGAGCGCTTCGCCTCGATCCGCAGGAGCGTCTCCACGGCGACCCCGACGAGGAGGGTGAGGATGGCGGCCACCAGGGCGTCCATCCGCAGCGTCGCGCGGGCGTCCTTGGAGATGTCGTTGCGGGGCACGCTCACGCTCACCCAGAGGGGCTGGTCCCGGACGTTGCGGACCGTCACGAGGCGGCCCTCGGCCCCGTCCGGGCTCTCCATCTCGAAGGTGCCGGAGCGCCGGGTGCGGATCTTCTCGTAGAGCTCGGTCCGGGTCAGGTCCGCGCCGACCGCGAAGCCGCCGCCGACGCCCCCGCTCGAGCGCACGACCCCGTCGCTGCCGATGAGCGAGATCGAGGCCGGCGAGCCGAGGTCGATCTTGTCGTAGAACCGCGTCAGGTGGCTCGGGTTGAGCGACGCCACCACGACGCCGCCGAACCGTCCGTCGACGCCGAGGAAGCGGCGGCTGAACTGGACCGAGACGCGCCCGCTCGCCCGCCCGATCACCGGCCGGCTGATGAAGAGCCGGTCCTCCGGGCTCTCGATGTGGATCCGGAAATGCTCCCGGTCGCTGAGGTCGGTCGGCGGGGGCGGCTGCGGGCCCACGTTGGTGGCCCGCATGATCCCCTTGGCGTCGATGATCGCCACCTGCACGATGATCTCGCTCAGGAGGTCCGTGGTGTTGGCGATCGTGCCGTAATCCTCGGACCGGCTGCGCGTCTCGATGCTCCGGCGCATGTACAGCAGCGCCTTGTCGATCTCGCCGATCGACCGCAGGACGTTCTCCTCGAACACCATCGCGAAATTGTGGTTCGTGCGCTCCGTATCCTGCTGCGCGTCGCGCAGGTCGCCACGATGCTTCACCGCCACGCCGATCCACAGCAGCACCACCACCAGGAGCCCGATCACGACCGAGCTGCGGCGCTGGGCCAGGAACCGGGGGAAATGCATGAGGCGCAGGGTCATCCGCCACTCGTCCAGCCGCATCGATCACGGGATTTTGCGCCCTGAAAGTTATCGGGTCCTGAATCAACCCGACCCATTTCACGCAAACAGCGTAGACCCGAAGTGACGGTGGATCAGCCGGTCGAGACTTATTTGCGTCAGTGCTTAGCTGTAGGCTGGGTCCCAGATTGTATAGCGTTGCACAAGCCTGATGTCCGGACGGGATGACGAAGCTTGCGCGGGTCGCCGGGCGGTTCCCGATCGGTCATTGAAGTGCAAATCACAAAAAATGCAACTTAAAGTAGATGCAGGATCGTAGCGCTGTCCTGCGGGCGGGGCCGGCCGGCGCCGTCTCCTCAGCATCCGGGGCGCGGCGGGGGTCGAGGCCGGGGCCGATTCGACGCTGCCGCGGGCCCCGCGCGGGCTGCACACCGCAAGGCCCGCCTGCGAACATGGTGAAGGCTTCGTGAAGGTCGAGGCGTCCGCCTCAGGCGAACCTGCGGCGCAGGCGCCGCCAGCCGAGCACGACGCCGCTCACCGCGACCACGAGGCCGAGCGCGCTCGCCGCGCCGACGAGCGCGATCCGGGCGCCCGGGCGGCGCCCCAGGGGACCGACGTCCAGGGTATGCAGGCCGTCGAACAGCCAGCGCTGCGCCCGGGTGCTGCGGTCGCTGCGGTCGAGGACCTCGCCCGTGAGGGGGTCGAGGTGGAACCACGTCGCGGCGGGATCCCCGAAGGCCAGCCGCAGCACGGGCAGGCGCGGCGCGCCGTGTCGGTCGTACCAGTAGGCGTCCGGCGCCGCGAGGCGCTCCGTCGCCACGAGGTCCGCGCCCGGCACGAGCCCGGCCGCCGCCGCCAGGATCGCCGCCGGGGTCGGCCCGGTGCCGCAGCAGGGGCGGGCGCCGGACCGGTCCACCGCCACCACGAGCGGCGCCCCCCCGATCCAGGAGAAGCGGAGCTCGACGGTCTCCGGCCCCGCCGCGAGGCCCTCCCGGCCGACGGGGAAGCGCGGCGCGGCCTGCCCGGCGTAGCGGGCCCGCGCCGCCGCGTCGGGCGAGCGCGGGCCGAACCACCGGTTCGGGTTCACCGAGAGCCAGCCGCTGAGCAGGAACGTGACGACCACGGCCCCGCCCGTGACGCCCGCGAGGTGGTGCCAGGCCGTCCAGGCGCGGTAGGGCGTGAGGCGGCCCCGGCGCAGCCGCAGGAGCCCGAGGGCGTACCCGCTCGCCGCCGCCGCGAGCGCGATGCCCGAGGCCCACAGCACCACGTCGCGCCAGAGCGCCGCCCGGGCCCGCAGCGGCGTGAGGTAGATCCAGTGCGGCACGGACCCGAGCCAGTTCCAGGTCCGCTCCGCCCGGGTGGTGTCGAGGGCGACCTCCCCGGTCGCCACGGACAGGTAGAGCTCGGTCCCGGCGGGATCGCCGAGGGCGACGACCCGGAAGGGCCGGACGGGATCGTAGCGCGCCGTGACGGTCCACTGGTCCCGGGTGACCGCGCCCCGGTCCGTCGCCGCCCGGGCCGCCGGGTGCCGGCGGGCGAGCGCCAGCGCGTCCGCCGGCCCGAGCGGCGCGACCGGGGCCCCGCTCGCCGCCGAGAGCGCCTGGAGGCGGCCGTCCCACCCGACGATGCGGTAGACCGGCTCGGCTCCGCGCATCGACAGCGTGAGGCCGGCCGGGAAGGCGTCGGCCCCGGCCCGGGCCAGGGCCTCCTCGGGCCCGAGGCGCACCGCGTCGAGGGCGAGGGGCGCGAGCGCCGCCCGGCGCTCCGCCTCCGTCAGGGTGGGGAAGCCGCAGGCCAGCATCACCAGGCCGGACGCGAGCCAGACCACGCAGAACAGCCCGGCCGCGATGCCGAGCCAGCGATGGCCGAAGTGCAGCCACCGCTTCAGGCGCTTCCAGACGGGGCGCATCGGCTCAGAACGTCACGTGGTAGGCGACCTCGACCGAGCGCGGGCGCCCGAGCAGCCACGAGTTGGTGTTGCCCGAGACCGCGTAGAGCGCGTCCGTGAGGTTGTAGCCGCGCAGCGACAGGCGCGAGGTCGGGGTCACCTGCCAGTCGAGGCTGGCGTTCAGGAGCGTGTAGCCCGGCCGTCGCACGGTGTTGGCGAAGTCGCTGAAGATCGGGCCGACGTCGTTGACGCCGACCCGCGCCACCCAGCCGGGCGCGAACGCGTAGGAGAGCCAGACGTTGGTGACGCGCTGCGGCACGTCGACCGGCACGTTGCCGCGGAACGAGACCAGGGCGCCGTCGAGGTTCTGGGCGAAGGCGTCGTAGCGGGCCTGGAGCAGGGCGGTGTTGGCCTCGATGCGCCAGTTCTCCCAGAGCGCGAAGGACAGGGCCGCCTCGATCCCCCGGGAGGACTGGCCGCCGACCTGGGCGAGCTCCGTCGGGCGGTCGGGATCGGGCACCAGCAGGTCGGTCTTGACGATCCGGTAGGCGGCGAGCGTCCACTCGCCCCGCCCGCCCGCGAACAGGCCCTTCACGCCCGCCTCGACCTGCTCGCCCTTGGCCAGGGCGAACTGCGCCTGCGCCACGCTGGTGGTGATCAGGCTGCCGAGGGGATCGGCCGCGGTCGCGTACTGGGCGTAGAGCGACAGGTCCGGGACCGGGTTGTAGACCGCCCCCACGCGGTAGCTGAACGAGTCGAAGTCCTTGGTGAAGCCGGTCGCCGACAGGGGGTTGACCCGCGTCAGGGTGGGGGCGTCGTAGCGCAGGCCCGCCACGAGGGCGAGCTGGGGCGACAGTTCCAGCCGGTCCTCGGCGAAGACCGACGCCTGCGCCAGGCGCGAGCGGATGTCGGTGCGGGTGCCGGCGAGGTTGAGGAAGGGCCCCTGGGCGTACCGGAAGGGATCGACCGTGCTCTCGCCGCCGAAGGGCGTGTTGCTGTCGCGCCGGAACGCCACGTGGTTGACGTCGAAGCCGACCAGCACGGTGTTGCGCAGGCCGAGGAGGTCGGTCCGGGCCGTGACGTCGAGGCGGTTGCCGACCTGCTCCTGCTCGTGGCGGATCTCGATGTAGTCGTCGCGCCGGATCAGCCCGCTCGCCGGCAGGTAGGTGTACTGCTCGACGTCGCGCCAGTGGCGCGACGAGGTCAGCCGGTAGGCGACGTTACGCACCGTGACGTCGAGGCTCGGGTTCCACTCGGTGCGCAGCTGCGTCCAGTTGTCGAGCCAGGCGATGCGCGAATCCTGGATGTTGTAGTTGCTGAAGCGGATGCGGTCGGGCACGCGGTCGCCGACGAGGGGCGAGCCCCAGTAGCGCGTCGGCTCGTTGTAGCCGAGGTCGTGCGACAGGGTGATGCTGAGGTCGGGCGCGGCCCGCAGCGTCAGCGCCCCCGAGACCGCGAGGTTGCGGAAGTCGCCGTCGGGCCGGACCCAGCCGTCGGCGCGGTTGCCGCTGAGGTTCAGGCGATAGGCCATCGCCTCGCCGACCGGGCCGCCGGAATCGAGGGCCAGGCGGGCGACGCCGTCGGAGCCGAGCGCGGCCCGGGCCTCGTTGAGCGCGGTGAAGACCGGCTTCTTCGGCACCACGTTGATGATGCCCCCGATGGCGCCCTCGCCGTACAGCACGGAGGCGGGCCCGCGCAGCACCTCGATGCGCTCCGCCGACCAGGTGTCGAACGGGAACGTGACGGTGCCGGCCCCGACGTAGAGCCGCGTGCCGTCGTAGAGCTGCTGCACCGACCCCGAGCCGGCGAAGCCCCGGCTCGTGAAGGCGAGGTTCCCGTTGCCCGGGGCCGCGATGCTGGTGATGCCGGTGGCGTTCTGCGTCACCGCCTCCTCGACGGTGTTCTGGCCGCGCTCGCGGATGGTCTCGCCGGAGATGATGTCGATGCTGGCCGGGATCTCCATCGGGGTGAGGCCGAGGCGGCTGCCGGAGCGCGCCGGCGTCGTCAGGGCGAGGCCCGGGGGCGGGCCCTCGCGCCCGCGCCCGGCGACCTCGATCACGTCGAGGGCGAGGTCGTCGGCGCGGGATTCGGCCGGTATCCCGGCGAGGAGGAGCGTGGCGAGGACGGAGCGGCCGGGGCCGCGGAGCGTGGGCATGGGGGAGTTCCGATGCGGGCGTCGCCCGCCCGTAGCCGAGTGCCGGATGAATGCAACGTAATAACGTTACATCTCAAGCGCCCGCCGCTCCGGGATCCGGTGCGCGGCCGGCCGCGCGGGCGCGACCGGTCGAGGGGGCCTGGAGAGGAGGGGGAGGGCATGCGGGACGGCGCGACGGTGTGGCACGTCACCGCGAACGATCGCCGCGCGGCCGCATCGCGTCCGCTCGACACCCGCCAGGACACCCCGCCCGACGTGCTCGCGTGTGACCACGACTGACGGCAGGTCTCCTGGCTCGCGGGTCGCCGCCCTCCATCGTCTTCCCGGGGTTCAGGCCCCAGTGACGTG
>NZ_QOWC01000293.1 GCF_003574465.1 Methylobacterium crusticola | reverse complement strand
GGGCGGCGCGCAAGGGCCGGGCGGCGCGGACGCGTCCGGCGCCGCGGGCGGCACCGGCGCGAGCGCCCTCTCGAGCTTCATCAAGCAATTGCAGGCGCTGCAATCCCGCCAGCAGGCGAGCGGCTACGGCGCCGGCGGGGGCAGCCCCGCCCAGAGCAGCGCCGGCGCGGCGGTGTTCGACTTCCGGGCCTGAGGCCGGCCCGCGGGTCGCGGCGAGCCGCAAGGGACCGCGCGCCCCGCCGGGGCCCGGGGCCGGCGGCGCGTGGCAGCCGGTCCGTCGGCGGGGCCGCTAGCGGGCGAGCTCGCGCAGGCCGAGCCGGATCAGGGTCTTGGCCTCCGCCCCATCGCCCGCGCCCTGGAGCGCGGCCGCGATGGCGGCCGAGGCCTGGATCTGCGGGTAGCCGAGGTTGACGAGGGCCGAGATCGCGTCCGCCACCGGCTGGGGCGCCGTGCGGGCCTCGACCGCGCCGGTGAGCTGGATCAGGGCCGGGTCGACGGGCGCGAAGGCCGGCGCCTTGTCCTTCAGCTCGGCCACGAGGCGGGCGGCGAGGCGCGGGCCGACGCCCGGCGCGCGGGCGACGGAGCCCTTGTCGCCGGTGGCGATGGCGGTGGCGAGATCCCCGGGCTCCAGCACCGAGAGCACGCCGAGGGCCACCCGGGTGCCGACCCCCTGCACGGTCTGGAGCAGGCGGAACCACTCGCGCTCCGGGTCCGAGCGGAAGCCGTAGAGGCGGATCATGTCCTCGCGCACGTGCGTCTCGATGGCGAGCTCCGCCGCCTCGCCGGTCGCGGGCAGGCGCTGGAGGGTGCGGGCCGAGCAATGCACCACGTAGCCGACCCCGTGCACGTCGAGGATGACGAAGTCCTCGCCGTAGGAATCCACCACCCCCTTCAGCTTGCCGATCATCGCGTCGCCGTCTCTCGGATCGTCCGCCGGGGCCCGCGCCCAACCTTGAGCGCGGCGGCGGTTCATGGGATCAGGTCCGGCCCATATCGACCGCCGCCCCGACCCACAAGGTGACCCGATGCAGCGCGCGACCGCGCTGGCCTGGCTCTGCCTCGCCCTCGCACCCCCCGCCTCCGCGCAGGAGGCCGCGCCTCCGACGGCGCCGGTGACGGACCCGACCCAGGTCCGCCCGGGCCGCTACGTCCTGGATCCCGCCCACGGCCGGATCACCTGGTCGCTCAGCCATTTCGGCTACTCGACCTATTACGGGCAGATCACCGGCGTCGCGGCGGCCCTCGACCTCGACCCGAGGACGCCCGCGCAGAGCCGGGTCACGGCGCGCATCGGCGCGGAGGGCTTCGACGCCCTCGACGCGGAGCTGAACCGCACCCTGCGCGGCCCGGACTTCCTCGACGCGGTCCGGTTCCCGGCCGCGACCTTCGCGAGCCGGGTGGTGGAGCCCACCGGCCCGACGACGGCCCGGATCCAGGGCGACCTCGACCTGCGGGGCGTGACGCGGCCGGTCGTCGTCGACGCCACCTTCACGCAGGCCGGCCTCCACCCGCTCGACCGCCGCTACACGGTGGGCTTCGAGGGCCGGGCGGTGCTCCGGCGCTCCGAATTCGGCCTCGGCGCGTTCCTGCCGGCCCTCGGGGACGAGGTGACCCTGCGGATCGAGGGGGAGTTCAAGGCGGAGGCGCCCTGAGGCGGCGCGACGCGGGGTCCGGCGGATCGTCCGCGGGGCGAGCCGCCCGCGGGATCACGCGCCGGCGTCCACCACCCCGCCGATCAGGTTGCGCCCGAGCAGGAACTCCGCCGTGAACTCCGTGCGCCGCAGGGGCTCGCGCGCCACGGCGGGCCGCAGGGCCTCGGCCTCGGCGCGGCGGGCCGCCACGGCCTGCGCCAGGGTGACGGCCCGGAAGCCGATTCGCGTCCCGGCCTGGGCCTGGGCGAGGCGGCCGAGGTCGGGCCCGATCACGGTGGCGATCTTCGGATAGCCCCCGGTCGACTGCCGGTCGGCCATGAGGACGATGGGGCGTCCCTCCCCGGGCACCTGGATCGCCCCCATGGCGATGCCGTCCGAGACGATGTTGTAGCCGCGGGCGTGGCGCAGGGGCGTGCCGTCGAGGAAGCAGGCCATGCGGTCGCCCCGGGGGGTCACGGTCCAGGGCCCGGACAGGAAGGCCGCGACCTGGTCCTCGGCGAAGAAGTCGTCCTGTGGCCCGAGCACGACGCGGATCCGCTCCGGCGGCCGGTCGAGCCAGGGCGCCAGGAGGGCGTGCGGCTCGGCCGGGCCCGGCCGGGGATCGGCGACCCGCAGGCGGTCGCCGGGCCGCAGGGCTCGGCCCTCGAGACCGCCGAAGCCCGAGCGGGTGTGGGTGGCGGTCGAGCCGAGCATCGGGGCGACGTCGAGGCGGCCGGCGACCGCGAGGTAGGTCCAGGCGCCGGAGCGCCCGGCCCGCACGCGCAGGGCGGCGCCGGGCTCGAGGGTGACGGCGACGGCGGGCGGCAGGGGCGCGCCGTCGAGGCTCAGGCGCATGTCGCCCCCCGCGAGCGCGACGCCGACGGGGCCGCCCTCGGCGGTGAGCTCGATCCCGCCGAGGGAGATCTCGATCGCGGTCGCCCCCGCCTCGTTGTCGAGCGCCCGGTTGGCGGTGGCGTGGGCGAGCGGGTCCATGGGCCCGGCCGCGGTGATCCCGTAGCGCAGGTAGCCGTGGCGCCCGCCGTCCTGGATGGTCGCCCCCGGCCCCGCCGAGAGGATGCTGAGGGAGGCCGCGCTCATGCCGCCTCCCGGGTCGCCACCGCCTCGCCGGCGGCGGCCCGCCGGTCGAGGTCCGCGAAGGTGGCGGCGTCCACCGCCGCGAACCGGAGCGTGTCGCCGACCGCGACCGGGAACGGCGCGTCGCGGCCCGGGGCGTAGAGCCGCTCGGGCGTGCGCCCGACCACGTACCAGCCGGTGGGCATCGGGAAGGTGCCGACCGCCGCGAGGCCGCCGCCGATCAGGAGGGCGTTCGGGGGGTGGGGCGGCCGGGGCGTCGCCCGCCGGGAGACCGCGAGGGCCTCCGGCAAGCCGCCGAGATAGGCGAAGCCGGGGGCGAAGCCGTACATGTAGACCCGGTACTCCGCTCCGGCATGGAGGGCGGCGACCTGCGCGGGCGCGAGGCCGGTCGCCTGCGCCACCGCGCCGATGTCCTCGGCGAGGACCGGGTCGTAGCAGCAGGGCAGGGTCCACCGGGCCGCGCCCGGGCGGCCCGCCGCCGGCCGGGCGGCGAGGTCGCGCACCCGGCCCGCCAGCGCCTCGCGGTCGAGGACGAGCGGGTCGTAGTGGATCATCAGCGAGCGGTAGGTCGGCACGGTCTCGCGCAGGCCCTCCGGGGCGGCCGCCCGCAGGGCGTCGTCGAGGGCCAGCACGCGGTCGCTGATGGCCGGATCGACCGTGTCGCCGAACTCGGCCACCAGGGCGGCCTCGCCGGCGTCGCGCAGGCGCGGGGCCGCCATCACGCGGCGGCCCGGAACGGCGCGAGGCGCACGCCCGCCCCCTCGAGGCGCGCCCGCACCGCGCGGGCGGTCGCGACCGCGTGGGCGGAATCGCCGTGGACGCAGACCGAGCGGATCGGCGTCGCCAGGCGCCGCCCGCTGGCGGCGATGATCGCGCCCTCCTGCACCATCGCCAGGACCCGGTCGGCGGCGGCGTCCTCGTCCACCACCATGGCGCCGGGCTGCCCGCGGGGAATCAGGTGGCCGGCCTCGGTGTAGCCGCGGTCGGCGAAGATCTCCTGGTGGACGTCGAGGCCGACCGCCTCGCCGGCCGGAACCTGCGCGGTGAGCGCGATGGCGAGGAGCGACAGGCCCGGATCGACCGCCTTCACGGCGCGGGCGATGGCGTCCGCCACGTCGCGCTCCGCGGCCGCCAGGTTGGCGAGGGCCCCGTGCGCCTTGACGTAGGTGACGCGGTGGCCGGCATAGGCCGCCAGGGCCTGCGCGGCCCCGACCTGGTAGGCCACGAGGCGCTCGACCTCGGCCGGCGTGAACGGCATCACCCGGCGGCCGAAGCCGTAGAGGTCGGGATAGCCCGGATGGGCCCCCACGGCGACGCCGCGCTCGCGCGCGATGGCGAAGGCGCGGGCCATGATCTCGGGGTCGCCGGCGTGCAGCCCGCAGGCGACGTTCGCCGAGGTGACGACCTCCAGCATCGCGGCGTCGTCGCCGCAGCGGTAATCGCCGAAACCCTCGCCGAGGTCGGAGTTGAGGTCGATGGTGAGCATGGGGGCTCCCGAAGCGTCAGGCCGGCGGCCCGGGGCCCCGCCGGGGCGGGAGCGGGCCGTGTCGTGCGCCACGATACAGCAACCGGCCCCGAGAGGGACCGCCCGGGCGACGCCCGCGTCCCGCCGGGGACGGCCCGCCCCGCCTCAGAGCGCGAGCGCGTTGCGGGCGAGCCAGAGCACGCCCCAGCCGACGAGGCCGAACCAGGCCAGCACCGCCGGGATGCCGACCGCGAGGGTCAGCACCATGGCGGCGCTGCGCAGCCTGCTCCCCCCTGGCACGCGGGGCGGCGCCGGCACGCCCGCGGCAGCACCATTCGTGTCGGATTGGGTCAAGCTCGCCTCCTCCCGGTGTGACCGCGGGGGAGCGTCGCAAGGCGCGGGCCCCGCCTCAGCGGGACGGGGCACCCGCGTCCGGCAGGGCCGCGAAGGTGGCGCGCGGGCGCAGGCCGAACCACCAGCTGTCGATGCGGCGCTCCAGGACCGGCCTGAACCCGGCCCGCTCGCACTCCCGCAGGGCCTGGCCGCCCGCGAAGGTCAGGATGTGGCGCGCGCCCCGGTTGAGGCCGCGCTTGGCGATGAGGGCCGTCGCCGCCGCCCCGATGCCGAGGCCCCGGTAGGCGACCGGCGTGTAGGCGCCCGCCAGGAGCGCCTCGCCCGGCTCCAGGAGCGGGTAGGCCCCCAGGGCCTGGATCTCGGCGTTCTGGTCGGCCCCCAGGAGCCACTGCACGTGGCAGGGCGCGCCGCTGCGGCCGTCGATGGCCACGAAGCCCGTCGCGATGCCGGCCCGCAGCTGCGCGCGCCGCAGGGCGATCGCCTCCCGCTCCTCGGGCGTCAGGCCGGGCTGGTAGATGGAGAACATCTGCGCCGAGGCGTCGCTCGCGATGGCCTCGCGGACGCTGATCGGGATCGCCGCCTCGGGCGAGGGGTGCGGCACGTGGAGGTCGCGGCGCAGGCCGATGTCGGTGCGGCGCTCGCGCAGCCAGGCCGTGCGCAGGCCCCGCGCCGGCCCGGCCTCGGCGCGGGCGCGGGCCGGTCCGAGCGGCTGCGGGAGCGGAAGCGGAAGGGTGGGCATGACCGGCCTCCGGGTCTGATGGCGGCCGCTCCTCGGTCCCCGGCTCTGCGACCAAGCCGGGCATCCGGGTTAAACGCAGCCCTTGGTTGCGATCCCGCACGCAAGCAGCAGGCCGCCGTCCCGCGGGCCGATCGCCCCGGATCGTGCCGGAACGGCACAAGATCCCGCTGCCGGAGGGTCAGCCCGCGTCCCGATCCCGGACGGTTTCGCCCCCGCGGCGCGGGCGCGCCAGGCTCGAGAGCCGCGCGAACAGGGCGCGCAGGCGCGACGCGACGGCGTAGCCGGCGATGCAGGCGTGGCCGAGGGGACGGGTCGGGATCGTCGCGCGGTGAAGGGGGAGCGTCGCGTCGCAATACTCCGCCTTGTAGGCCTCGTTGCCGATGCCGAAGTCGAACGAGGAGAGGCCGGCCTCGTGGCTCCAGCGGATCAGGGCGTCGTGCAGGAGGCCGCCCGGGGAGAAGCGCTGCCAGCCGTCCGCGTAGGCCGTGACGAGCATGTAGAACCGGCCCTCGAAGACGAGGCCCCAGTGGCAGGCCGCGAGGGTGCCGCCCACCGTCAGGGCGGAGAGGTGCGCGGGGGCGGGTCGCGGCAGGCACCGGGTCGCCGCGGCGTAGAAGGCGCGCAGCCCCGGCCGGTCCCGGAAGCCCGGGGCGTCCATCTCGGCGAGCTGCCGGGACTTGTCGCGCAGGACGCTCGCCAGGAGTGTCTCGGCCTCGGCCTGCGTCCGCGCCACCATCAGGGCGACCGGGCCGATCTTCTCGAGCTGCTTGCGATGGCGGGCGCGGCTGCGGCGGCGCGGCATCCGGGCCTCGAGCTCGGCGCGGGACGCCGGCAGGCGCATGACGTGGCCGGCCTCGCCCCGGGCCGCGGCGGCAAGATGCATCAGCGGATTGGCGATGCCCCCGGCCTCGGCCGGCATCTTGTCGAGGAGGGCGAGGTCGAAGGCCGGCAGGGCCGCCACGACGGCGGCCCAGATCCCGGCCGCCTCGGCGGCATCGAGGCCCGCGGCCGGCTCGAACAGGACCGGCAGGTTGTAATCCGCCACGCCGCCGTCGAGGAAGGCCAGCACGCGCACGCCCCAGCGCCGCTCGATGCCGAGGGCGAGGAGCAGCACCGGCGCGTCGAGACCGTCGAACACGCCGACGAACCAGGGCCGCACCCGCCGCGCCGGCCCGATCGTCGCGAGCCAGACCTCGAGCACGTCGGCGCACTGGAAGACGTGGCAGCGGGCCGCGCCGACCCGGTCGCTGCGCGGCCAGTGCTCGGCGAAATCGGCCAGGCTCCGGCTCGCCCGGACCCGGAACGCCGGAGCGGGGGCATCGACCCGGCTCTCCCCTCGCACCGCCACCATGCACCCTGCCACTCCGATCGATCCCGCGCCGCCGGCGGGCCCGGTCCGCCACCCGACCCCGCGCGGCGCGGGACGCGGCCGGGTCCACAACCCACTACCCGCCCGCCGCGGTCGGATTCAATGCCGGCGAGGAGCCGCCCCGCCGGGCAGGGGCGGATCGCTGCCCCGGGCCGGCGCCCGGCCCGCCCGTGTGCCGGCCGACAGCGGTCGCCGCGGGAGGGGCCCGGGCCGGCCCGGGACGCGGGCTCGGTCCGCGTCAGGGCGGCGGGCGCCGCGTCATCGCGGCGACCGGCATCAGGAGGGAGGCGTGCGGCCCGGGGGCCAGCGCGCCCTCCCGCAGCCCTTCGAACGGGCTCGGTCGCTCCGGCGCCGGGGCGGGCCCCGGCGGCTGCGGCTGCGGCCTCCTCGCCGGGGCCGGCTTCGACCGGGCGGCGAGCGCCAGGACGCTGAACCCCACGAGGCCCGCCGCCCCGGCGCAGACGCCGTGCCAGCTCGGACCCGGCTGGGCCATGAGCACCATGAGGCCGCCGAGCGCCGCGCCCTTGGCGGGAAGGCTGGCGCGCATGTTCTCTCCTCCGGGCGACGACGCGATCCGGAGCGAGCCGGAAACGTGCGAATCTTTCGTTCCCGGCTTCCCTCGGGGAATGGCAGTTTCCGGGATCGCGGACGCGGCTCGCGAGACGACACGTCACCTTCCAGGGAATTGGCCTCTCCCGCTTCCCGCAGCCCGCTCTTCGATAATCCGGCGGCCCCGACTTCGGCTGCACCCGTCTTTCCCGCACGGGGCGTCCCGCGCACCCGGCATGCCCGTCAGAGCCTGCGCCGCCGCGCAGGGCCCGCCCGGCCGCGGCGCGCGGGGCCGGCGGTGCGGCCGATGCGGCGGATGCTTAATTTTCTGTTGCACACGCGTGGACGCCGCCGGGTCCGCTGGCTAAGGTCGGGGCCTCGCCGGAGGTGCAGCCATGTTGGACGGAGTGCGCCAGCGCATCGGACTCGGCCTCCTGCTCGGCGTGCTCAGCGCTCCGCCTGCGCTCGCGCAGCAGGACGCGCGACCATGGACCGATCCGCCGGCCCGGCCCGCCGAGACGGCGCCCGCGCCCGCCCGCGCCGTCGCGGCCAAGCCTGCACCCGCCCGCGCCGTCACGGCGAAACCCGCGCCCGCCCGCGGCGTCGCGGCGAAACCCGCGCCAGCGCCCGTCAGGGCGGC
>NZ_KZ984656.1 GCF_003574465.1 Methylobacterium crusticola | reverse complement strand
CGCCCCGCGGCAAGGCCGCCTGAGGCCCGCAAACGGCCCGGACGGCCGCGCCTCCCCGCGGCAGGGCCGCCTGAGGCCCGGGCGGCGCGCCCGTGCCGCGGGCCGGGTCCGCGCGTTTTCCCTCGCGCTCCCGGGGCGTTCGGGGCCAAGATCGGGTCGGGCGAACGGCCGCGCACGGGCCGGCGCCGCGGGGAGGCACCATGCGCTCGATCCTGGCCGCGCTCGCCGCGCTCGTCTGGCTGCCGGCAGCGCAGCCCGCCGCGGCGCGCGTCACCGCCGTCGCGATCAGGGCCGTCGAGCCCTTCGCCGGGGGCGCGTCCTTCGGGCCGGCCGGTCCCTACGAGCGGGTGATCGGCAGCGCCAGGGGCGAGCTCGATCCCGACGATCCCCGCAACGCCGGCATCGCCGACCTCGCGCTCGCGCCCCGCAACGCCCGCGGCCGGGTCGAGTACGAGACCGACCTGTTCATCCTGCGCCCGATGGAGCCCGGGCGCGGCAGCGGCGTGCTGCTCTACGAGGCGCCCAACCGCGGGCGGAAGTTCCTGTTCAACTGGGTGCTGGACGCGCCAGCCCAGGCCGGCCAGGCGGTCAACGACCCGCGCAGCCTCACGGATGCCGGCACCGCCCTGCCGCTGCGGCGGGGCCACACCCTGGTCTGGTCCGGCTGGGAGGCGGACGCCCTGCGGCAGAACGGCGGCATGGGGATCACCGTGCCGGTGGCCACGCGCGACGGCCGGCCGATCGTCGCGCGGGTGCGCGACGAGCTCGTCAGCGCCACCCGCGGCCCGCCGGAGGCGCCGTTCTTCCTCACCTTCAAGGCGGCCCGGGCCGACCAGGCCGGCGCCGGCCTGACGGTGCGGCGGCGCGAGGCGGACCCGCCCGTGCCCGTGCCGGCGAGCGGCTGGGCCTACGGCGATCCGGGCACGCTCAGGCTCCTGCCCGACGGCACGAGGCCGGCGCCCGGGGACCTCTACACCTTCACGTACGAGGCGACGGCCCCCAAGGTGCTCGGCATCGGCTTCGCCGCCACCCGCGACGTGGTGGCGTACCTGCGCCACGCCGAGGCCGCGGGCGGCAACCCGACGCCCGGCCTCCGGCACGCGCTCGCGCTCGGCCTGTCGCAGAGCGGGCGCTACCTGCGCGACTTTATCCGCCAGGGCTTCAACCAGGACGAGGAGGGCCGCCGGGTCTTCGACGGCGTCCTGTCGCACATCGCGGGCGCCGGCGGCATCTTCCTCAACGCGCGCTTCGGCCAGCCCTCGCGCACCAACACCCAGCACGAGGACCACCTCTACCCGGAGAACGCCTTCCCGTTCTCCGCCGCGCGCCTGCGCGACCCGGTGACGGGCGCCAGCGGCGCGCTCCTGCGGGGCGACGGCTTCGACCCGCTCCTGCTCGAGGTGAACACCGCCACCGAGTTCTGGCAGAAGGGCGCCTCGCTCCTGACCACCGATCCCCTGGGCGAGCGCGACGCCCCGCTGCCCGAGGGCGCCCGCGCCTACCTGGTGGCGAGCGGGTTCCACTACGGGCGCCCGGGCCAGCCGACCACCCGCGGCACCTGCGCCAACCCGCGCAACCCCCTCAGCCCCGCGCCGGTGCTGCGCGCCCTCCTGGTGGCCCTGGACGAGTGGGTGACCCGGGGCGTCGCCCCGCCGCCGAGCCGGGTGCCGACCCTGGCCGAGGGCACGCTCGTGCCCCCCGGGGCAACGGGCTTCCCGGCCCTGCCCGGGCTCGCGGTGGCGCGCGAGGCCAACGGCTTCGTCCGCCTCGCCGACGCCGTCGACCCGCGGCCCGAGGCCGGGCCGCAATACAGGCCGCTCGTGCCGAAGGCCGACGCCGACGGCAACGACCTCGCGGGCATCCGCCTGCCCGAGATCGCCGTCCCGCTCGCCACCCACACGGGCTGGAACCTCTACGCCGCCCCCTACCCGGCCGGCGAGCTCTGCGACCGCGACGGCTCCTGGCTGCCCTTCGCCCGCACCCGGGCCGAGCGCGAGGCCGCCGGCGACCCCCGCCCCTCGATCGCCGAGCGCTACCCGGACCGGTCCGCCTACGGGGCCGCGGTGGCACGGGCGGCCGAGGCCCTCGTGCGCGACCGTCTCCTCCTCCCCGAGGACGCGGCGCGCTACCGGGAGGCGGCGGAGCGGGACGAGCGGGTGCCGTGAGGTCCCGGGCGGCCCGGGCGGGGCCGGAGGCCGGGGGCGGGTGCGGCCCCCGCCATGATTCTGCGGCCCCCCGCCATGATTCTAAAGAATCAATCGACAACGCCGCCCCGCCCGCGTCATATCGCGGCCCTGCGCCGGCGAGCGGCGGTCAATCAACCAAGAAGCGATCTTCGGAGGAAGCTCTCCATGCGGTTCTCTCTCGGCGCCCTGGCGGCAGCCCTCGTCTGCGCCACCGCCATCGTGGCTCCGGCCCACGCGGCCGACCCGATCAAGATCGGCGTCACCGGCCCCTACACGGGCGGCTCGTCCTCGATGGGCGTCTCGATGCGCGACGGCGTGCGCCTCGCCGCCGACGAGATCAACAAGAGCGGCGGCGTCCTCGGGCGCCAGATCCAGCTCGTCGAGCGCGACGACGAGGCCAAGAACGAGGTCGGCGCCCAGGTGGCGCAGGAGCTGATCAACAAGGAGAAGGTCGTCGCGACCCTCGGCTTCATCAACACCGGCGTGGCGCTCGCCGCCCAGCGCTTCTACCAGGAAGCCGAGATCCCGGTGATCAACAACGTCGCCACCGGCACCGTCATCACCAACCAGTTCAACCCGCCGGACTACGACGTCAACTACGTCTTCCGCACCTCGGCCTACGACGTGCTCCAGGCCGGCATGATGGCCGACGAGGCGATCGCCCGCGGCTACAAGAAGATCGCGATCCTGGCCGATTCCACCAATTACGGGCAGCTCGGCCGCGAGGACCTCGAGAAGTACCTCAAGGCCAAGGGCGTCACGCCGGTCACGGTGGAGAAGTTCAACATCAAGGACGTCGACATGACGCCCCAGCTGCTGAAGTCGCAGGCGGCGGGCGCGGAGGTGATCCTGGCCTACGGCATCGGCCCGGAGCTGGCCCAGATCGCCAACGGCATGGCCAAGCTCGGCTGGAAGGTGCCGATGGTGACCTCGTGGCCGGCCTCGATGCAGAGCTTCATCGACATCGCGGGGGCCAACGGCAACGGCGTGGTGATGCCGCAGACCTTCATCGAGGACAAGACCCTGCCCCGGCGCAAGGCGTTCCTCGACGGCTACTACGCTACCTTCAAGGTCAACAAGATCCCGACCCCGGTGGCGGGCGCGCAGGGCTACGACTCGGTCTACCTCCTGGCGGCGGCGATCAAGCAGGCCGGCGGCACCGACGGCGCCAAGGTCCGGGCCGCCCTGGAGGACCTGAAGACCAAGGTCGAGGGCGTGGTCACCACCTACGACAAGCCCTTCACCAAGACCGACCACAACGCCGTCACCCGCAACATGGTGGTGTTCGGCAAGGTGCAGGACGGCAAGATCGTCTACGCCAAGGAGGAGGACGCCAGGAACGCCGGCGTCGTCCGGGTCAAGGAGAAGGCCTCGAACTGACCGACCGGGCCCGCGCCCCGCGCGGGCCCTCCCATCCCGACGGTCCCAAGCCCATCCATGCACATCCTCCTGCAACTCATCGCGAGCGGCGTCGCGGTCGGCATGATCTACGCGGCGATCGCGTTCGGCTACCAGCTCACCTTCGCGACCTCGAAGACCCTCAACTTCGGCCAGGGCGAGGCCCTGATGCTCGGGGCCCTGTTCGGCCTGACGCTGGTGCCGTTCACCGGCTACTGGCTGATGCTGCCGCTCGTGCTGGTGTTCGGCTTCGCCCTCGGCGCGGTGGTCGAGCGCCTCGGCGTGCGGCCGGCGGTGAAGATCAAGTCCGAGTACGGGTGGATCATGGCCACCATCGCGCTCGGCATCATCTTCAAGAACGTCGCCGAGAACATCTGGGGCCGCGACGACCTGAAGTTCCCCTCGCCCCTGCCCGAGGAAGCCCTCACCTTCGGCACCGTCCGGGTGCTGCCGATGGAGCTGATGATCGTCGCCGGCGCGCTGCTGATGATGCTGGCGGTGGAGCTGTTCAACCGGCGCTCGATCTGGGGCAAGGCCGTGGTGGCGACCTCGAACGACATCGACGCCGCCGGCCTGATGGGCATCAACACCCGCCGCGTCATCACGCTGTCCTACTCGATCAGCGCCATGACGGCGGCCTTCGCGGGCGTGCTGGTCGCCCCGGTGACGCTCACCGGCGCCACCATGGGCTCGGTGCTCGCCCTCAAGGCCTTCGCGGTCGCGATCATCGGCGGCCTCGAATCCGGCCTCGGCGTCATCGTCGGCGGCCTGATCCTCGGCGTCGCCGAGACCCTGACGGGCTTCTACATCTCGACCGGCTACAAGGACGTGCCGGGCCTGATCCTGCTGCTCGCCGTGCTGGCGATCCGGCCGGTCGGGCTGTTCGGCAAGGCCGTGATCAAGAAGGTCTGATCCTCCGCCGCCGCCCGCCCCCTCCCCGGCCGGGAGGGCGAGGGCGCGCCACTCTCCTCCTCCAGGGTCTCATCACGCCATGGCGCCGTCCGCCCCCGCGCCCGCCCTCGCCCGCGAAGCCGCCGCGCCCGTGCCCACGGGCCTCGGCCGCTTCACGGGCCTCCTCGGCGCCGCGCTCCTCGTCCTGTTCCTGGCGGCGTTCCCGCACGTCGTCACGAGCCAGTACTACGTCCACCTGCTGATCGTGATCGCCATCTACGCGATCCTGATCCTCGGCCTCGACATCGTGGTCGGCTACACCGGCCAGGTCAGCCTCGGGCATGCCGGGCTGTTCGGCGTCGGCGCCTACGCGGCGGCGGTGCTGTTCCTCAAGCTCAAGCTCGGGATCTGGGCCGGGCTCGTCGCCGGCGTCGGCGTCACGGCGGCCTTCGGGCTCCTGCTCGCGATCCCGGCCCTGCGGGTGAGCGGCCCCTACCTGGCGATGGTGACGCTCGCCTTCGGCACCATCGTGCAGATCTTCATCAACGAGATGACGGAGCTGACCAACGGGCCGCTCGGCATCACCCTGCCGCCGGCCCGCGTCCTCGACTTCTCCCTCCTCGGCCTCCAGGCGCCCTGGGGCGCGGCGGGGCGCCGGCTCGAGTTCTACTACCTCGTCTGCGCCTGCCTGCTCCTGACCATCCTGGTGGTCAACCGGGTGGTGCGCTCGCCCTTCGGGCGCGCCTTCGAGGCCCTGCGCGACTCGCCCATCGCCTGCGACTGCATGGGCGTCAGCGTCTACCGCCACAAGGTCTACGCCTTCGTGATCTCGGCGGCGCTGGCGGGCCTCGCCGGCGCGCTCTTCGCCTGGTCGGAGCGCTACGTCGCGCCGAACTCCTACGGCTTCGAGCTGACGGTGCTGTTCCTGCTCGCCGTCACCATGGGCGGTCGCAAGTCCCGGGCCGGGCCCCTGATCGGGGCGGCCATCATCGTGATGATGCCGAACGTGCTCGCCGACATCGAGCTCGTGCGGATCATGGCGGGGATCATCGCCGCCGTCGCCCTCGTGATCGGGGCGGTCGCGGTCCTGCGCCGGCAGGAGAACCGCGTCGCGGTGCTGATCCCGGTGGTCCTGTGCCTGGCGTTCTTCCCCACCACCCTCCTGATGCAGTCGGTGACCGACTACCGGCTCAGCGTCTTCGGCCTGATGATCCTGTTCGTGGTCTACTACCTGCCCGACGGCATCGTGGGCTTCCTGCGCGAGCTGCTGCCCGTCCTGCGCCCCCACCACACCGGCGAGGGCAAGGCGCTCAGCGCCACCGGCGACGCGCTGATCCGCAAGGGCGGCCGCACCGGCGCCGCGCCGCTCCTGACGGTCGACCGGGCCGTGATGCAGTTCGGCGGCCTGCGCGCCCTCGACGAGGTCGACCTCGCGGTCGCGCCCGGCACCATCCACGGCCTGATCGGGCCGAACGGCTCGGGCAAGAGCACGATGATGAACGTGCTCACGGGCATCTACCGGCCCACCGCCGGCGGGGTGACCCTCGCGGCCGGCCCCGGCGAGGCCCGGCGCCTCGACGGCCTCACCCCCTCCGAGATCGCGCTCTCGGGCGTCGCCCGCACCTTCCAGAACGTCCAGCTCTTCCGCGAGATGACGGCGCTCGAGAACGTGCTGGTCGGGCTCCACCACGCCTTCCGGGGCACGCTCCTCGACGCGATCCTGGGCACGCCGCGCCGGCGCCGCGAGGAGCGCCAGGCCCGCGCCCGCGCCATGGCGATCCTCGACTTCGTGGGCCTCGCGGCCCTCGCCCAGGTCGAGGCCCGCAACCTGCCCTACGGCAAGCAGCGGCTGCTCGAGATCGGCCGGGCCCTCGCCCTCGACCCCGTGCTGCTGCTGCTCGACGAGCCGGCGGCGGGCCTGACCGCCCCCGACATCGCCGACCTCACGACGATCATCCGCAAGATCCGGGACGCCGGCATCACGGTGATCCTGATCGAGCACCACATGGACGTGGTGATGGGCCTGTGCGACCGGGTCAGCGTGCTCGATTTCGGCCACAAGATCGCGGAGGGCGGCGCCCGCGAGGTGCAGGCCGACCCGAAGGTCATCGAAGCCTATCTCGGCAGCCCGGTTGCCGACGCGGCGGAGTAGCGCAGATGCTCGACGTCACCGGGTTGTCGGCCGGCTACGGCCAGATCGAGGTCCTGCACGGCCTCACCTTCACGGTGCCCAAGCGCCAGGTCGTGACCCTGATCGGCTCGAACGGGGCCGGCAAGACCACGACGATGCGGGCGCTCTCGGGCATGATCAAGCCGCGGGCGGGCTCGATCCGCCTCAACGGCCGGGAGATCGGCGGGCTCGACAGCCACGACGTCGCCCGCTCGGGCCTCGCCCACTCGCCGGAGGGCCGGCGCGTGTTCCCGACGCTCTCGGTCGAGGACAACCTGACCCTCGGCGCCTTCCCGCGGCTCACCGGCTCGCGGCCCAAGGGCGACGTCGGGGCCGACCGCGAGCGGGCCTACACGCTGTTTCCCCGCCTCAAGGAGCGGCGCACGCAGCTCGCCGGCACNGGCGAGCAGCAGATGCTGGCCATGGGCCGGGCCCTGATGCTGCGGCCGGAGATCCTGCTCCTCGACGAGCCCTCGATGGGCCTCGCCCCGAAGCTCGTGGAGGAGGTGTTCCGCATCATCCGCCGCCTCAAGGAGGAGGCCGTGACGATGCTGCTCGTCGAGCAGTTCGCCATGGCGGCCCTCGGCGTCGCCGACCACGCCTACGTGCTCGAGAACGGCCGCATCCGCTTCCAGGGCCCGGCCGCGGAGCTGCGCGACGACCCCCAGGTGCGCGCGGCCTACCTCGGCGGCGGGCACTGAGGGCACCCGCATTCGCGCGCCGCGCCGGCAGCGCGCAAGAGGCGCCGCGCAAGACGCGCCGCGCAGGGAGGCGCCGCGCAAAAGGCGCCGCGCAGGTGCGCTCGCGCGACGTCCCGCGAGCTCGCCCGTTCTCGCGCCCGCGAAGAAACTCGGCCATCGGCACGGCGATGGCTTGCGGCTCGCCAGCCCCGTCGCTATAAGCGCCCTCGTCGGCCGAGGCCGGCAGTTCGGAGTGTAGCGCAGTCTGGTAGCGCACCACGTTCGGGACGTGGGGGTCGCAGGTTCAAATCCTGCCACTCCGACCAAATTTCCCGAGATTTCTCAATAGAGAGCAAGCGGCGCCTGCGCGGTAGATGTTCTGCCGGGACGCTTATCGGCATTCTAACGCGGCATGTTTTCATCGCAACAGGGGACGAAGCGCCTGTTGGTCAGGCGGCTATGCCTTACGTCCTGCCGCGTCAGGTGCTCAGGTGCCGATCGGCAAACTAAGAGCGTCTAACAAAACCATCGTTCGAT
>NZ_KZ984655.1 GCF_003574465.1 Methylobacterium crusticola | reverse complement strand
ATGATCAACCTATCAACGTGTCTCGACACTCTCGGATCAGCGCCCGCACCTCGCGACGCATCGCGATCGCCTCGACCGCTAGGAGCAGGGGTCGGACGCTACTGCTCCTCGACCATCCGCGTCGCGGCCCGCAGATCCCGCACGGTCCGCGCCAGCATGCGTCTGAAGGCGATTGCCTTGGCTGAGTACCGCCCGTGCTTCCAGTTCGCCCGCGCGGCCCGTTCCAGCCCCTCAGGCGTCTGCGGGCCGGTGCTGGCGCCCCCATGCCTGTAGCAGCGACCGTTCGGCATCGCTGGCGCCTCACAGGCGAACCCCGATCGGGCTCGCGCTCCACACCGGGGCGCCTGACGCGCCTTGTCGAGGGCGGCACGCCAACCGGGTTCATGAGGTCGGTCGGCTGAAATTGCCTTCACCCCCCCGCTGGCGCGCCGGAGACCCCCTGGTCACGCTGCCGGCTACCACGGCCTGAGCGCCCTCACCGATGTGGTTGTGCTGCACGACCACCACCTGCCTGCCGCCCGAGCTCACCCGCTGCAGGGTCTGCATGCCGGCCTGGAACGACCCCGTCAGGCGGGCGTAGGCGCGAGCCATCCGCTCGGCCTCGACGCACGCCGCCTGGCGGCTCGGCCCCAGCGTCCGGCTGGCCTCCTCGAGGTGCTGCTGCATGACGGCGGCTGCCTTCATGGCGGCGACGTGGGCGGTGGCGAGCTGGTGGGCGAGCATGCGTTCGAGCCCGTCGGAGGCTCGGATGGTGTCGGCTGTGTCGAGGGCCATCTCCAGGCAGCCGGCCTCCTTGGCAAGGTCGAGCCGGTCGCGGCTGGCGTCGGCCGCCACGGCGTCGGGGTTGGCGAGTGTGTCGAGGATCGCCGGCAGGGTGGTCGAGACGAAGTCATCGGCGGGCACGAGCTCGCCGCCGGCCGTGCGGGGAGTGGCGGGATCGAGCGAGGCGCGCGCCTCGGCCTCGTACCGGTCGGCGGCTGCGGAGGGGGCGCCGGCTTCCTGGGCCCGGATGCGCTGTGCCCAGAGGAGGGTTTCGCCGGATCTGCGTCGGGTGGACATGCAGGGATACTACAGGAACGCACGGGAGAGTTCACCCGCAGGAAAATAAGGACAGCGGTTCTGTCGCTTGTCCCTCACAAGATATTCGAGGTTGAACGGCGAAAGGCCGCCTTCAGCGGCCCTTGCTGCTACACATCGGACTTTGTCGATGCAGGCCGGGCGAGCGATGACCAAAGCTGGCTGAGGTCCGAGTGGCGTGCTGCTGGGTTGCACCATGATGGCATGCTGAAACCTCTGATGGCGTCTGCCTGCAGCGTTGGCTTACCATTCAAATAGATGATTACAGCGTGTCGTTCCTGCCTCTACAGCTCCACGGCGGCGCATAAGGGCCGCGAGATTGTGCTCACAATAGGTCTGGGCAATGGAGGGCTTGCCCGCATCAATCACGGCCGGCATGGGCATCGGTCTCGCCGTTGCCGCGCCGGTCGGACCGATGGGCGTGTTGTGCATCCAGCGCACGCTCTCGAGCGGCTTCGGCGCTGGTGTCGTGACCGGGCTCGGGGCAGCCCTGGTGCAGACAACCTGGGGCGGGGTCGTGCTGGGCTGCTTGCAGACTCCAGCCTCAACCTGGACAGATGCGCAAGCCCGCGCTCTTTCCCTGCTCTCAGCCGCTTTGCTGTTCATATTTGCGGTGCGGGTTTCGCGGCGCCGGATGCATTTCCGGATTTCCATGGCGCTTATTGGCCGTGATCTGCCGCTTGTACAATTTCGGGGACGAGCGCGTTGTCTGGGCAGCGACCTGACGGCGTATTTCGCCACAGCTCTAATGGTGGGCTTCGCTAATCCATTGACCCTGCTCCTGCTCTCAACAGTGATGCCAGCATTGAGAAGTGTGAATGCTTATTCTGATGCTTGGTTGGTGCTGACGGGCCAGTTCTGCGGTGCTCTAAGCTGGTGGTGCATGTTAAGCGCTGCTATTGCAGCGCTGCGCACGTACCTGAACAACAAAGCTGTGAGATATATTAATATTATATCAGGATTGGTGCTTGTGATTCTCGCCGGTCGTGCTTTTGCAAGGGCAGTGGGTATTTGAGTAATAAGCAATCGCCCGCCAGATGTAGCTGGCCACCGTGCGGGTATCGCCGTGCCCGGATTGGTCCACGATGCGGACTAAATCCGCACCGCGCTCAGCCGCTGTCCCGGCATCTGGGAACTGAGCAGGAAAGTGCCACCTGCCCGCGGCTGGCGCACAATTGTGCTTGTGAGGAGCAGGCCCGAACGCTAGGACCTTGAACTCTAGGCAGAAAAAAGGCCGCCCTTGCGAGCGGCCCGAAGTCTAGGGAGGAAACGCCCAAAGAGGGCTAGCACGACCGCGACGCCATCGCGGCTGTGCATGAAGATTGTGTCCCACGCTGCAGCGCACAACGCAACCCGCCGAAAAGGCGGAGACAGCTATGTTTCGTCCGCATGGTGAAGGGCCACCATGCAACGCTGGCGTGATTTGCGCGAAAACACAACCAAAAGTGGTGCAGTGCGATCCCTCTGAAGCGAGGGCACGGCGTCCGGTGAGGTGAACGAGGCGGTGCGAGCGACGCATCGCAGCCACACCCTACCCGCTGGCGCCGGCCTGCCTCGGTCAGCTTGAGAAATAGCTGATCGTTGCACACCAGCGCGACCGTCCTGCCGTCGCATTAGAGCGCGTACTCGCCGAACATTCGGCGCGTCTACAGCGCGCCCGCCGCCCCGGCCTGCTCCAGGATGAAGTCCACCGTGCTCTGCTGGGAGGCCATGCTGGATCTCAGTGCCGGAACGGGTAGCGGCCGAGGAAGAGGTCGCCGAGCGCCTTGCGCAGCCGGTAGGTGTACCAGCGCTGGCGCAGGTGCTCGGGCCGGTCGTGCAGGATGTGGCAGCGCTGGCAGAGCGCCCTCAGGTTGGCCGGATCGTTGTTGCCGGGATCGTGGTCCAGGTGGGCGCAGGCCAGCACCACACGCGTGACCCGGACCTCGGTACCGGCCGGCAGCTGTTCCGGTGCCGCCAGCTTCAGGCGGCGTCCCCGCCCGCTGCGCCAGGTGCTCTCGGTCGTGTCCCACCAGCGCCCGTCGCCCAGATGCGAAACGAGCTGCCCATGCGGCCGGCCGCAGCCCTCGCAGCGGCCCTGGGCCCGTCCGAAACGGATCGCTGCCGAGAGCTGCACCCAGTCGATGGGGTAGAAGTAGCGGTTCTCCGGGCGGATCGGCATCGGCCTCAGCCTCTCGCCAGCTGGCTGCGGGCGCGTGCCTGAGGAAAGTAGCTGTAGAAGGTGAACCGGCTGACACCCAGCCGCTTGGCGATCTCCGCCACCGTGATGGTGCCGCTGGCCAGCAGGGCGCGACCCACCTCTAGGTCCGCCTCCGACAGCTTCCTTGGTCGGCCGCCCTTGCGCCCCCGCGCCACGGCTGCCTTCAGGCCTTCCGCTNGAGACCCTCCACGGTGCGCTCGCGGTTGAGGTCGAGGAAGTACTCGGCCATGGCGCCATGCACCTGGAGGGCGAAGCGGCCGTGGGCGGTGTCGCTGTCGAACTGCTCGGTGAGGCTGCGGAAGTGGACGCCCTGGCGGCGCAGGGTGTCGATGGTGCGCATCATCTCGACGAGGGATCGGCCGAGGCGGTCGAGCTTCCAGACCACCAGCACGTCGTCGGGGCGCAGGTAGGCGAGCGCCGCCTCGAACTCGGGCCGCTTGCTGCCGGCCTTGCCGGACTTCTTCTCCTCGAAGGTGCGGGTGCAGCCGGCGCTGGCGAGGGCGTCGCGCTGGAGGTCGAGGTTCTGGTCGGTGGTGGAGACGCGAGCGTAGCCGATGAGCATGTCAGGGTAGTGCCACGGGAGGGTATTTCTGGCAGTAGTTTTCCTGCCACGTTTTCCTGACATCGACGACGTGCCGGCACTCTTGCGTCAAGCGCGTCAGCTGAGGCCCCTCTCAGATATGTAAGGAAAACGGTCGCTTTGTTGATATCTATCGTCCGACTGATTGGAAAGGTCTGCGCAGAGAGAGGCGCGATAAGGAGCTTGTTGGGACGTGCCCTGCCGTCTCAGCTGAAGGCTGATAGCGTCGTTTGAGGTGTATTAGTTTGTACGAACCCGCTATGAACAGAGCATGGCAATACGCAAGACGATCACCGTCTCCATCACGCCGGAGCAGGAAGCCTTCGTTCGGGGCAGGCTGAAATCCGGTCGCTTCGGTAGCGTGAGCGAGGTCGTTCGCGCAGGTTTGCGGCTGCTTGAGCGCGATGAGGCAATAGCAGGCGCGGCCATGGCGGGCCCGGCCATTGTGCCAAGCGGCCATACAGGGTCCGAAACGTCGTCGCCCACCCAAGCCCAGCCTGATGCCTGACCGACGCGCAGCCGCCTCTTTGTTAGAGGACCGGAATGTGCGTCAGCTCATCCGCGAGCATGACTGGTCCGCAACGCCCTTGGGTCCGGCATCGACCTGGCCGCAAGCCTTGCAGCTCGTGGTCTCGATGTGCCTCGGCTCGCCTGCGATCAGCGCGGTGTACTGGGGCCCTGAATTCCGCCTTCTCTACAACGATGCCTACGCTCCCTTTCTCGCTGAGCGACACCCCTGGGCCTTGGGGCGTCCCATGAGCGAAGTCTGGCCTGAGATGTGGCACGGACTCGCGCCCCAGGCTGAAGCGGTGATCGCGACTGGCCGAGGCTTCGTGATTGACAACCAGCCGCTCGTAATGAGCCGCGATGGTCGGCTCCAGGAGACCTTCTGGTCCTACAGCTTCTCTCCCATCCCAGGTGACGGCACGACCGCCGGCATCTACCTCACCGCTGTGGAGATGACCGGCCAAGTGATGGCCGATCGGCAGCTCGCGGCCGAGACCGCGCGGCAGAGGCAGTTGTTCGAGCGAGCGCCAGGCTTCATCGCCATTCTGCAAGGCCCCGAGCACGTCTTCGAATTCACCAACGAAGCCTATCTCCGCCTCGTCGGCAAACGGGAGATCATTGGGCTATCGGCACGTGATGCCTTGCCTGAGGTCAGGGAACAGGGCTTCTTCGAGCTGCTCGATGGGGTCTTTGCGACAGGCGAGCGCTACATCGCCGATCATGTACCGATCCGGCTGCAACGCTCGTCCGGCGCCGTACAGGAGTGCTTCGTCAATTTCATCTACGAGCCGATCCGTGACGATGCAGGTGAGATAACTGGTATCTTCGTAGAGGGTCACGACGTCACCCAGACACATCACGCCCAAGCGGCTTTACGCGAGAGTGAGGAGTTCAACAGGCGCGTTCTGGCCAGCAGCAACGACTGCATCAAGGTGCTCGACCTCGACGGCAAACTCACCTTCATGAGCGAGGGCGGTCAGCGCGTCATGGAGGTGAGCGACTTCAACGCTATTCGAGGCTGCCCTTGGCCGGATTTCTGGCAAGAGCCCGGAAACCGAGATGCGAAGGCTGCCGTTGAGGCCGCTAGGGCCGGCCGTTCTGGGCATTTTCAAGGGCCAGCCAGCACGATGGCGGGCACCCCGAAATACTGGGACGTGCAGGTCACGCCCATCTTTGATGCCGATGGCAAGCCCGAGCGTATCCTCTCCATCTCGCGGGACATCACCGAGACCCGGCGTGCCGAGGACGCTCTGAGAAGCCTGAATGACACCCTCGAGCAGCAGGTCGAGAAGCGTACGCGCGAGCGGGACCGTGCCTGGAAGAATTCGCGCGACCTGCAGGTCGTGGTAGAGGCAAACGGGATTATCCGGGCCGCCAACGAGGCCTGGACCACGATCTTGGGCTGGCAATCAGACGAGGTGATCGGGCGCAGCCACCTCGATTTCAACCACCCGGACGAACATCAAGGCACCAACGAAGCCCTGGCCATCGCGTCGACCGACGTGCTCCCGGTCTACGAAAGCCGTCTCCTGCACAAGGACGGCAGCTACCGCTGGATCTCGTGGGTGACAGCGCCTGAGGATGGGTTGGTCTACGCGAGCGGCCGGCATGTGACGGCCGAGAAATCGGCCGCAGCGACCCTTGCGGCGGCTCAAGAGCAGCTTCGGCAAGCGCAAAAACTTGAAGCCGTGGGTCAACTGACTGGCGGTGTGGCACACGACTTCAACAACCTGCTAACCGTCATCAAATCATCGACAGACCTTCTGAAACGACCCGGTTTGTCTGAAGATCGGCGCGACCGCTACATTGGGGCGATCTCCGACACCGTGGAGCGGGCGGCCAAGCTCACCGGACAGCTCCTGGCTTTTGCGCGTCGCCAAGCGCTGCGGCCGGAGGTGTTCGACGCGGGCCAGAGCGTGAAGGCCATCGGCGAGATGGTGGGGACTCTCACCGGCGCACGCATCATGGTCTCGATCAATGTCGGTGACGAGCCGTGCCACATCAGCGCCGACCCGAGCCAGTTCGACACCGCCCTTGTGAACATGGCGGTCAACGCCCGCGACGCCATGGACGGCGAGGGACGCCTCTACATCTCGGTGGAGGCCGTAGGCCGCATGCCCGCGATACGGTTGCATCCGCCGCAACTCGGGGACTTCGTCAAGCTCGCGCTGACCGACACGGGATCGGGCATACCGGCAGACCAGCTCGACCGGATTTTCGAGCCCTTCTTCACCACCAAGGGCGTCGGGCAGGGCACCGGGCTCGGCCTCTCCCAGGTGTTCGGCTTCGCCAAGCAATCAGGCGGTGAGGTGATGGTCGAGAGCGAGTTGGGGCGGGGCACCACCTTCGCGCTGTACCTGCCGCGCGCGGAGAAGAGCATAGGTAAAATCGAGGATCCGACGCCCGTCGACACGGTCGTCGACGGGCGCGGCATCTGCGTCCTGGTGGTCGAGGACAACCGGGAAGTCGGCAGCTTCTCGACTCAGACATTGGAGGAGCTCGGCTACGGCACGCACTGGGTCGCGAATGCCGATGAGGCCCTGGCAACGCTGGCTGAGAAGCCCGACAGCTACGACGTGGTGTTCTCGGACGTGGTCATGCCAGGCATGAACGGGGTCGAGCTTGGGCGCGAGATCCGGAGACTGTATCCCGGCCTGCCGGTAGTGCTGACCAGCGGCTACAGCCATGTCCTAGCGCAGGATAGCGACCACGGGTTCGAGCTCCTGCAGAAGCCTTATTCGGTCGAGCAGCTTTCACGCGTTCTGAGCAAGGCTGCCAGGCTGCAGCGACGCGGGCGCATCCAAGGTTAGACCTGGAGAGCCGGGCGGCATGAGCTTCCACCTTCAGCCCATGCGGGTTGCCACAGGCCGATGACAGCGGAGCGCGTTGTCCGATCAAAGCTCCCGGCTCTCCTCCTTGGAAACGAACTTTCCCGCGTTACCCGCGTTGTCCTGATGCGCTGGTGCTCGTAGAAGGCATTCGCTGCCATCGACATATCTTCTGCGAGGATTAAAAATGACTTCCATCAACAGCGTCACAGCTCGTCGTCCGATCCAGCAGATTGACCTCTACTGCCCGCAGGACCGCGCTTACTGGAGCCACCGCTTCGGTATCTCCGACGCTGAGCTTCGCCAGGCTATCAAGATGACCGGTTCCCGTGCGAGCACGGTTGCTGCCCACCTGGGCCTATCAATTAGGTAACCGCTGCCTGCCCTGCGTCCCCGCGTCCCCGCCGTGCAGGGATGATGCCTTGAGGCTAGGGCTTCAGGTGTTTTCGCACCCAGCGCGTCGCGGCTTCCAGGTTGTCGAAAGTAGGCGCTCGCAAGCCTTGCAGCCGGCCAAGGCCGGCCTCGAAGAACCAGTTGCTCCGCTCCTCTTCGTGCTCGGGTGTGTCGAGGCGCACCAGAACCCCGACCAAAAGCCCATTGGCTATTACCAGCCTGCCCTCGCGGTCAGGGCTGCCCGTGTCGACGGCGATCGACTGCAGCACCACTAGCGTCTCGACATTGCGACGCTTGTCCACTCCTAGCCTCCATGGCCGCTGCTCAGCCATGGCACGCTCCGGCGCTCGCTCCAGCGCGCGTTCTTGAGGTGGAGGTAGTTGGGATTGTAGCCGCAGTACGCCTTGAGCCGCTCCACATCCAGGATGGTCATCGTGCGGCGCTTGAGCCCGATCAGGCCGAGCGTGCGCAATTCCCGCAGC